>NZ_CP014163.1:915700-1220933 GCF_001543245.1 Aerococcus urinaehominis | reverse complement strand
TTAAAACCTGTCAGCAGTCGGGTGGTAATCATGGTGGTACAGGCAGCCACTATGGCTGAGGCCCCTAGCAAGTAGCCCACTTGGGCATGAGAGACCCCTAAATCCTGACTAATCTCATAAAGTAGGCCTGAGGGCAGTAATTCGCCGGTCACAGCAATCAATGACGCCAACATCATTAATATAATCCCTAACCAGGGTGTCTTTTTATCTTTCATTTCATCTTCTCCTTTTATCACTGTCAACAAGAAAAACCAGCCCAAAAGTTCAACCTCAGGTTCACTTTTGTAGCTGGCTTTTATGCCAAATCAGTATTTATAGTGTAACATATTTTTTTAATCTTGATAATTATCTTTGTAGTAGAATTTCATCATTAGTCAAGCTAGCGCCGACACTAGCTTGGAAGAGGTTCATCAAGTCATCAACAGTCAAATCTGCCTTTTCTTGGCCAGCAACATCGACAGCAATCTTGCCTTCATGGAGCATAATTAGGCGGTTACCATAACGAATGGCATCACTCATATCATGGGTAATCATCAAGGAAGTAATATGATTCTCATTCACTAATTTCTCAGTCAAATTCATTACCATATCAGCTGTGCGTGGGTCCAAGGCAGCTGTGTGCTCATCCAAGAGTAAGATATCTGGCGTTTGTAAAACTGCCATCAATAGCGTTAATACTTGACGTTGACCGCCTGATAAAGCCCCAGCATCTGTAGTTAAACGGTCTTCTAAGCCTAGGTCAACCTCCTTAAGATGATCTTTAAAGATTTGCCGCATTTGATCAGTTACACCTAAGCTAAAGCCTCGACTATGCCCCCGCTTATAAGCAACAGCCAAATTTTCTTCAATTGTCAAGTTTCTAGCGGTCCCCATTTGTGGATCCTGAAAAACCCGGGCGATATATTTGGCACGTTTATAAGCCGGTACATTAGCAATTTCTTTGCCATTAAGTTTGATAGAACCAGACGTTGGCTGCTGGGTCCCAGCAATCAAGTTGAGCAAGGTTGACTTGCCTGCCCCATTTGAACCAATAACCGAAACAAAATCACCTGATCTTAAAGTCAAGTCAAAGTCCTTGGTGACATGGTTTTCATTAACTGTACCGGTATTAAAAATTTTATTTACCTTTTCTAATTGTAAAATTTCAGTCATTTCTATCCTCCTATTGGCCCTGTTTAGCTTTACGATTACGCATCCAAGCTGATACTTCCGGCGACCATAAGATCAAGGCAAGTGCGATTGAAGATAAGATACGGATATCACTTGGTAGAATTGGCAATATATTTTGTTGCATGATGGTATCAATAACCACCCGGTAGATAATAGAGCCTATAACAATCGTTACTAGTCGCTTGCCAAAAGAAATACTGCGTAAAATAACTTCAGCGATAATAAATGAAGCCAAGCCAATAACAATTGTACCAGTTCCCATACCGACATCAGCGTAACCATTAGATTGGGCAATTAAAGCACCTGATAAAGCAATCAAACCATTAGATAGCATATAACCAACTACCTTAATAGATTCAGTCTTAATCCCGTTTGCCTCTGCCATCACATTGTTATCCCCTGTTGCTCTAAAGCCCAGACCGTAAGAGGTATTTACAAACAAGACTAGGGCTAAAATCACTAGGCTAACAAAGATTAGGCCGACCAGCATTGTTGCCATCACTCGGTTAAGGCCAAAAGATTCAAACAGGCTAATTACCGTATCTTGACCGAGTAAGGGCAAATTAGCCTTACCCATAACCCTTAAGTTAATTGAATAAAGACCGGTCATTACCAGTACCCCTGATAATAGGGTTGGAATTTTCATTTTAGTATGTAAAAGACCCGTTACAGCACCAGCTAAGGCACCGGCAACCATGGCAACTAGGGTAGCCAGAATGGGATTCATACCGTTCACGATTAAGACTGCTGACACCGCACCACCTAATGGAAAAGTCCCTTCAGCTGACATATCAGCCATATCTAAAATTCTAAAGGTCAAGTAGACCCCCATGCCTAGCATAGCCCACAAGAAACCTTGTGCAACACTTGATAGTAGTAAATCCATTTTCTAATTTTCCTCCTTTAAAGTCTTGGGATCAAAGCCCAAGTGGTGGGCCATATCATCATTTATTGTTTTGTCTAATTTATCTGGCAGGTCAACCGCTAATTCAGCTGGACTAGCTTGCCCCTGTAAAATTTCAGCCGCCATCTCCCCTGCTCGATACCCTCTCTCTTCATAGTTCACACCAAAAGTTGCAATACAGGCCTCAAGCTGGGCCACATCGGCGCCTACTGCTGGCACTTTCATAGCATGTAAAGTATTTGCAATCGTGGCAATAGTTTGGACGATCGAGTGGTCAGTCGGTAAATAAACGGCATCTACCTTACCGGCCAAAGCGGTGATGGCATGTTGCACATCATTAGTATTAGTAATCGTCATCCCCTCAACTTTGAGACCAACTGACTCACCATAAGCCTTCACATTCTCAAATTGGATTTGCGAATTAACTTCTCCCGCATTGTAAAGGACACCAATAGTTTTAAGTTCGGGTACATGCTGGCGCAGGAAATCTATACCCTGGTTTGGCAGGACCATATCAGAAGCCCCAGTCACATTGCCGCCAGGCCGGTCATAAGAGGCGACCAAGTTGGCGCCCTTGGGATCGGAAACTGCCGCAAAAACAATCGGGTTGTCGTTGCCCGCATTCGCCAAAGCCTGGGTAGGCGGGGTGCCTAAACCTAAACTAAGGTCATAGACCCGGGTCATCTTGCCAGCAATCCCATACAAATTAGAATGGTCTTGGGCAGCATTTTCTAAATCAATCACTAGATTATCATCTTCCCGAAAGCCATGATCAGCGAGCCCCTTTTTAAAACCGGCTACTACTTGGTCCATAGTAGGATTTTCCGAAAATTGTAAAATACCTACCTGTTTAACACTTGGATCTTGGTCAGCTTGCTGGCAACCTGTCAGGCCAAGTAACAAGATCAAACACATGGCCCACCAGCTAAATCGACTGGACATTATCGCCCTTCCTCTCTATTTTTAATCGGCTAAGGCTCCTGGATCGTAATCTAGAGCTTTTGCCATCTCTGGATTCACAGTTAGTTCTAAGTGGTCTGGTAGTTCAACCGGCATATCAGCCGGTTGTGCCCTACCAGCTAAGATTTCAACAGCCATTTCTCCGGCCCGGTAACCGATACGCTCATAATCAACACCGAATGTTGCTAAGCAAGCTGGCAAGGAAGTTTTATCACTACCAACGGTGGGTACCCCCATTCGTTTAACAACTTCACCAATAGTCGGGGCGGTCTGCACGATCGAATTATCTGTTGGCAGATAAATAGCATCAACCTTACCAGCCAGGGCCGTAATTGCCCCCTGAACATCGTTAGTATTGGTAATCGTCATGCCTTCAACTTTTAGCCCTAGTGATTCAGCATAAGCTTTACAGTTTTCATATTGAATATTGGAATTAACCTCACCAGCATTATAGAGGATGCCAATTGTTTCCAAATTTTCAACATTAGCCACTAAGAAATCAACCCCTGACATAGGTAATACCATATTTGAGGTCCCGGTAACATTGCGTTCAGGAGATTCGTTGCTAGCAACCAGCTGGGCACCTTCAGCATCAGTCACCGCTGTAAAAACGATTGGTTTCTTTTCCTCGATATTAGCGAAAGCCTGACTAGACTGAGTCCCCAATCCTAAAAGTAGGTCATCTTCACGGGCCATCTTTTCGGCAATACCATAAAGGTTAGAATGGTCCTGGGCAGCATTCTCATAGTCAATCATCAAATTCTCCCCCTCTTGATAACCAGCATCAGCTAGGGCCCTGGTAAAGCCACCGTGAGCTTGGTCCATAGCAGGATTTTCTGAAAATTGTAAGATACCGACCTTAACCGGTTGATCTGAATGGGGCTGGTCTGCCTCCTGACTAGATTGACAACCAGCTATCCCCAAACAGGCAAGGGCTAGCAAGGCTAGCTTATTTAATTTAATTACCATAAGCCTTTCCTCTATCAGCTAAATTTTAGTGTTTTCTAAGGCTTGAGCGTCGATACCTAGGGCATCTGCCATCTCTTGGTTAACACGAATGGTGAACGTTTCTGAATACTCAACTGGCATATTAGCAGGATCTTGACCATCTTCTAAAATCCGTAAAGCCATTTTGGCAGTTTGCCGACCTAGGGCTTCATAATCGACCCCATAAGCACAGAGGGCGCCTTCAACACCTGCATCGAAACCTGCTACTGAAGGGGTCTTAGTTTCCATTAGCACTTTACCGATTGTTGCAATCGAAGAAGCTACCGTATTATCAGTTGGTAGGTAAACGGCATCAACTCGGTTGGCTAAGCCTGTGATCGCTGTTTGCACTTCGTTAGTAGAAGTGACAGTGGCTTGCTCCACCTTAAGACCTTTAGATTCAATATATTCTTTAGCTTGTTGATATTGGACTTCTGAATTGACCTCGCTTGAATTATAGATAACCCCGATAGTCTTGATATCATCCTTAGTTGTCAATAATAGGTCAATCACCTTAGCAACATCCACGCTATCAGAGGTACCCGTCATATTCCTACCTGGCTTTTCAATCGATTGAACTAGGCCAGCTGATACAGGGTCAGTTACCGTAGTAAATAGCTGTGGGGTCGATTGGTCCGCATTCAACATGGCTTGAGCAGCTGGGGTAGCGATTGATAAGACCAAATCCTGGCTGTTAGCAAACTGCTGGGTAATACCTTGTAGGTTAGATTGGTCCCCTTGGGCATTTGAATAGGCTAATTCTAGTTTATCGCCTGCCTTGTAGCCATTGTCTGCCAACTCCGCTTCAAAACCCTGACGCGCTTGGTCTAATGACTCGTGCTCCATAAACTGAAGCACACCAACCTTAACTTGGCCATCAGCGCTACCAGCACCAGCTTGGTTACCATTACCACAAGCTGCTAAAGATAAGGCTGCTAATAAAGAGATACTATATTTTGCTAAACGATTAATTTTCATTATTATTTCCTCCTAAATCAAGCTAGTCACAAAAAGAGCCGGTCAAGTTTGTCAAAAAACTTAACCGGCCCCAAAACACTTTTGGTATGCGCATGTCCTCGAAATCTCGAAGCCGATCAAGAGTTTTTCATCTCTATGAGGGCTTCATCACGTGAAATAGCTCTAGCTCTCATAGATACAAACTTGGCAGTTTACCCTGTTTGCATCTATGACTGAGTCATCAACACAAACAGCTATCTAAAAAAGCTAAAGTAATATTTATTATTAAGAGACACTAGGTTCTCAAGAATTATATTTAATTTTAAGCAAGTCATCCTAGTATCTCCTTTCATAAATTCACTCTAACAAATCTTAAAGATATCTTAAGTCGCCAGACAATAATTGTCAAGTGTTTTTTCAAATTATTTTCAATCTAGCTTGCAGAGAGGTCTTGGCTATAAGCAATAATTTGGTCAACTGTTCGATCAAGGAAGGCAATAGTATTTTCTAAGGCTGCTTCTGTTGTGATATCTACTCCAGCGATATCCGCAGCCCGGACAGGATCCATGGCCCCTGTTGTTAAAAAGGCCAACCACTTTTCAACAGCTCCCACCTGGCCCGCGCGAATGTTGAGGAAGGCCTGGGTGGCAATAGTTAAGCCCGCTGAATAGGTATAAGGATAGAGGCCCATATAATAATGAGGCTGGCGCATCCAGGTTAGCTGGCTGGCCGGTTCTAGATCAACAGCTGATCCCCAGAATTGCTTGAGCACCTGTTCTTTTAATTCCGATAGCTTCTCAGCCGTAACCGCCTCACCCTTATCGATTTCTCGGTAGACTTCTCTTTGGTAGGCTGCTTCTAAGAGGTGGGTGACGAAATTATGAAAATAAGTATTGGCTATCATCGAAGCTAAAGCAAAGCGTTTACTGCGGGTGTCCTCAGCCTGGTCTTCAAGATAAGCAGTGAGTAAGAGTTCATTGAAGGTGGATGGCGCCTCAATCAGGTAAAGACTAGGTTCACTGGTTAAGTAGAGATTATGCTCTTCAGCTGTTATCATTTGGCCAGCATGACCTAATTCATGGATAAGGGTATATAAATCAGACAGTTGATTAGTCCAGGACATTAAAATATAGGGATGAACGCCAGCCACCGACGTGCAGAAACCACCGGTAGACTTACCCTTGTTTTGAGCATAATCCACCCAATTATCCTGGTAGGCCATGGCTAGTTTAGAGTAATAATCTGCACCAAGAACTGCCGTCGCGCCTTTAATATATGCCTCACTTTCTGGGAAAGTAATTTGCTTAGAAAAATCAGGGTCTAAGCTAATTTTGAGATCAGCATAGGTCATCTTATCTAGACCCCGAACTGCTTTAAGGTGGCTGATATATTTCTGCATAACTGGGGCTAATTTTTCCATAATGACATCGATTTGCCGATTATAAAGCTCACGGTCAACATCCTGGCTGTCCAGCAAATAATCGATAGTCGAATCGAATCCCCTTAATTTGGCCTGAGCTTTCTCCTGAAGCAAGTGGCCATAATAAGTTGCGGCAAAACTATGTTGGTATTTAGCCAATTGATCTGAAAAGACTTGGTAAGCAGTTCTTCTAACCTCGGTATCCTCATCATACATATACTTATCTTCATAGAGGACAAAGGATAAAGGATAGGTCTTGCCATTAACGGTAAAGTCAGGAAAATCCAAGTCAGCTAGTTTAGCTTCATTATAGATATTATAGAATTGCTGGTTGGCTGGCGCCAGATCTACTAGGGCCGACTCCAAGTCCTTACCCAAATAGCGCTGGCGTTTTTTGGTGAGCTGGCGACAAAAATCTTCTAGATCAGGTTGGCTCTGAGCCAGTTGGTCTAAAAGATTCTGTGGCAAGTCTAAAAGCTCTGCTTCAAACCACAGCAAGTCACTGGTTAACTGGTTAAGGATAGCTTCTAATTTACCTAAACGCAGAGCAGCTTGGCTATCAGTCCGGTCCACCTCAACAGGTAATAAGGCGTAATGACTCAATTGTGATACCTGGACTGCTAAATCTGACCTGCTATAAATTGCTTGAGACAAAAGATCTAACTGGTTTAAACGACCCTTATAACTTTCTGTAAAATCATTAACATCAACCTGAATTTGATCCAAAGCTTGCTCATAAGCCGCTTGAGTGGGAAAAATAGCCGTCAAGTCCCACTTGGCGGCAGGATTGACTTGGTCACGTGATTTTACGACTGACTCATTGCTCATTTTGATCCTTCTTTCATAGTTTTGATTAATTTATATTATACACTAAGTTTAATTCTAGCTAAACTAAGCCAAAACAGTGGGCAAACCATTACCATCTAAAACAAAAAAAACACCCGCCCTCGGGCGAGTGTCTTGCAGTAAAGTCCAAAATTAACGTTTTGAGAATTGAGGTGCTTTACGGGCTTTCTTAAGACCTGGTTTCTTACGTTCCTTCATACGAGGGTCACGTGTTAATAGACCAGCATCTTTTAATGGTTTACGGAAGTCTGGATCAACTTTTAATAGAGCACGTGCAATCCCGTGACGAGCTGCACCTGATTGACCAGCATAGCCACCACCATCAACATTGATGAAGATGTCATATTGACCATCAGTTTGAGTGATGTCTAAAGGTTGTTTAACAATTACGTATAATGATGGATATGGTAAGTATTCTTCCATATCTTTACCGTTGAAAACGATACGTCCAGAGCCAGGTACTAAGCGTACGCGCGCTGTAGAATGTTTACGGCGTCCAGTTGCTGAATATTGAGCTTGTGCCAATGCTGTTCCCTCCTTAGATTAATTCTGTAATATCGATAGTTTTAGGTTGTTGTGCTTGGTGTGGATGTTCGCCACCAGCGTAAACATGTAATTTAGTAAATTGTTTACGACCTAAAGAAGATTTAGGTAGCATACCTTTGATTGATAACTCTACTAAACGTTCTGGGCGGTTGTTTAACATATCGCCAGCAGTTGTTTCATAGATACCACCTGGATAACCTGAGTGACGGTAATATTTTTTATCTTTAGCCTTGTTACCAGTTAATTTAACCTTGTCAGCGTTGATAATAATTACGAAATCACCAGTATCTACGTTAGGTGTGAAAGTTGGTTTATTTTTACCACGTAACATGCTAGCTGCCACAGCTGATAAACGACCTAAAGGTACATCAGTTGCGTCAAGGACAACCCAGTTACGTTCTACTTCGCTAGATTTAGCCATGTATGTAGTGCGCATTTTGTTTCCTCCGTTATCTTGTCAGATTGTTCGATCATAATTAGGTTTCCGGGGCTAATCATGGGGCAAACAATACCGTCTAATATAATACCGCGAATAGCCAGCCTTGTCAAATAAAAAAACACGTATCCTATCCCAGCATCCAAACCACCTGCCCCTATCCAAGCCTTTATACGGGCCTTTTTCGCACCACCTGTGGTAAGATTTATTTAATATTTTTTAAAGTTGGTGAATTATGAAGAAGAGATTTGGTTTTTGGGTAATTTGTTTGCGACAAATTGCCCGACTTTTCGTGCCCCGTATCAGCTTCAATCCAGCTGACTATCCGCAATTAGACCTCAACCGACCCACCGTTTTTGTTACCCACCACGAAAACCTTAAAGGCCCCCTGCGCATTATCATTTGGACACCTATTTTTATGCGAACCTGGGTCTTCGCTAAATTAGTTGACCAAAAAACTTGCTATCGACACTTTTCTCGTTTTACCTTTTCAAAACGTTTTGGTCTACCCTTGTGGCTGGCTAAAACGATTGCCTGGCCAACTTCCTGGATTACCGCCTTTACCCTAAAGCAGGCCCGCGTCATTCCGGTCTACCGCAAAAATAAAGAAATTAAGCAGACCTTTGCCACCAGTCTAGAAGCATTATCACAAGGTGTGCCAATTTTAATTATGCCTGATGTTGACTATGCCAATGATACCGACCAGGTCGGTAAAATTTATGAAGGCTTTTTAGCCATTGACCGCCTCTACCAGAAACGATTTAAAGATCATATTCAATTCGTGCCAATCTATGCCAATAAAAATTTACGTAAAATGCAAGTCGGTAAAGTTCATGCCTTTACCGGTGAACTTTCCTTCCGTAAAGAAGCGCGCATCGTAGCCCAAAAATTGCGCCAAGATCTAAATCGACTCATAGACACCGACCAAGAGGACCCAGCCAAAGAGAAAAAAGTATTATCCAAAGATTAATCAATTAAAAAGGGCTGGCTCATCAGGAGCCAGCCCTTACTGCTAGTACTTACTATCTAAATAAACGTTGAGATGCGAGTTCAGCGCCTTCAACCAAAGCTTCTAGTTTAGCCCAAGCAATTTGTTCATGGAGACGACCACCCAAACCGCAGTCAGTTGAAGCAATCACATTTTCAGGACCAACAATATCGGCAAAGCGGACAATCCGGTCAGCAATTAACTCAGGATGTTCAACAGCATTAGTTGAATGAGAAACTAGACCTGGCACAATCTTTTGATTTTTACCTAGACGGCCTGGTTTTTCCCAAACCTTCCACTCATGGGCGTGACGTGGACTAGAGGCTTCAAAAGAGAAGGAACCAGCCTTAATTTCTAAGCATTGGTCAACAATATCTTCAAAAGGAATATCCGTTGTGTGAGGGCCATGCCAAGAACCCCAGCAAATATGCAGACGGACTAATTCTGGATCGATACCTTTCAAAGCGCGATTAGCGGCATCAACCCGCAACTGCAACCATTTTTGGAAGTCAGACACACTAGGTTCTGGATTAATTTGGTCCCAAGCTTCAGCTAAATCCGGTGCATCAATTTGCACAATCAAACCTGCATCAGTAATTGCTTTGTACTCCTCATGTAAGGCATCAGCCAAGTCATTTAAAAGTGCCACTTCATCGTGGTAGAAACGGTCTTCTAAACGGGCTGCTGCTCCAGGCGAAATAGCGGCCATGAAGCCTTGCTCAATATCATATTTCTTCATAGCTGCTGTTAATAAGCTAACATCCCGATTAACCTGGTCTTGACCAGTGTAGGTCACCTTGCCAGCAAAGGCTGGGTTAGGCACATTAGCACGTTTGCCTAGGACTCCTGAATCTGGATCTTCATAAGCAGCTCTAAATTTTTGGCGGTCACGACGGTCAGAGAAGTTAGTTAGCTTAATCTCACCTGGCTTAGAAAGGATTGCTTCCTTTTTGGCCCAGCGATCTTCTCCGGTCATTTCCAGACCACCTAAACGGTAGAAAGAATAATTCCACCAAGCACCGTAGTCGATAGCGCCTGATGTAATGTGGCCATACTCACCATCATTTACTTGGTCAATACCAATTTCTTTTTGTTTTTTAACAACCTTATCAACGGATTCCGCAATAATTTGGTCAAATTCCTCATTAGAAATTTCTTCTTTAGCACGACGACTGTTTGCTTCTAATAATTCAGGCGTCCGTGGTAGGGAGCCAACGTGAGTGGTTAAAATTTTCTGAGTCATGTCTAAATCCTCCTGTAAACTTTTAGCCATTATAGCATATTAAAAGAGCTACCATAATTTGCGACTATACCACTCTAGTATCTAAAGCTTGATACATAGGACATTTTAATGAGTGATTTAATTTATTGATAGATATCCATAGTTTTAAGCTATATACATCAGGCTGGCTAAAAATTTAAATTAACAGTTAATTAGCACCAGCTAGCAGATGCTCTTTTTAAGTATAAAAATACCTTTATGCTATACTTAGCTTGTCTCAATGTAATGTATCCTAGAGGAGGTTTAGCGACTTTTGTCACACCCTCTTTGCTCAAAAATCTAATCTTGTTCTAACTCTTTAATCGCTTGATCAATCTTTTCTTGGTCTTCTTCGGATAGTTCCGGATATTGTGGATTCATTTCCTTGAGCTCAGCCAAAACAATTTTTCCAGCTACAAAACGTGTAAACCAGGCATTATCACCAGGCAAGACATACCAAGGTGCCTTGTCAGTTGATGTTTCCTGTAAGATATATTCATAGGCCTGGTGGAATTTCTCCCACTTGTCCCGGTCGCTCAAGTCTGAGAAGGAGAATTCCCATTGCTTGTCTTCATTTTTCATCCGTTCAAGCAGACGTTCTTTTTGAACAGCTGGGGATACATAAGGGAAAAGTTTAAGCACATGGAAACCTGAATCATAAAGGTATTCCTCCATGTGACGAATGGCCTGAAGACGGAAGTCTACTTCCTCTTCCAAGCTATCGTGGCTCATGGGCACTTGCTCATCAGGACCGTGGACAATCAGACTCACCACGTCCTCATAATAAGACCGATTTAAAATCCCAATTTGACCACGTTCCGGCAATTTATCCCAATGGCGCCATAAAAAATCATGGGCCTGGTCCGTTTCGCTCGGTTTCCCAGTAGCAGCTACTTTCAACCCTTGAGCCATCAAATGAGAGAAAACAAAAGTGATTATTTCATCCTTGCCAGCTGCATCCAAGGCTTGGAGAGCTAAAACAATGGCTTGTTTCTCCTCAGCTTGGAGCTTTACATGCCAGTCATAGAGCTGGTCAACTAATTCTGGCAACAATTCATTTTTTAATTCATCCTGGCTGGCTTGGTCAGCTTCGAACTGCTTCAAATCCTCAAAATTAGGAGTTTGGCCTGGTTTTAAGCGATAATCTTGAATTTCAATATTTTTTGGCATAGTATTCCCTTCTATCTCTCGAGATTTAAGCTAGTAGAATCAACAAAAACTTACTAACGCTACCCTACAAATTAACTTTACCAAAGCATGCGCTTTCAAGCAAAAAAATAGTCTTTCGATTAGGCTTTATTTAAAATGGAAATAATAACAATAATAAGCCTAGGAGGTTCTATTTATGAAGGAAATTAGCCCACAAGAACTTTATCAATTAGTTACTAGTCAAGCGGACATCAATATTGTCGATGTGCGTACCAAAGAACTCTACGATGAAGGACATGTGCCTGGGGCAATTCATATTCCCCTATCACAAATCCCTGATAGCTTGGACCAGTTTGATAAAGACCAACACTACTACATCATCTGTCAAAAATCGATTAAATCTAAAGAAGCTTGCCAAATCCTTAGCCAACATGGCTACAATGTGACCAATGTTTCGGAAGGCTCTCCTGCCTATCCAGGACCAATGGAAAGCAGCTCAAAATAAAAACCAGATATCTAATCTGGTCATAGGAATCTTAGAGGCTGGGACGATAATCCCAGCCCTTTTATTTTTAGCTTGTTAGAAGTAGGGCTTGCTTTACTAGTTAACATCACCATTGACGCAGGCAATCAAAATATCAATAAATTCTTCGGCAATCGGATTAAGCTGATGGAAATTGTTAGTAATATAGCCAATTTCAATCACTTCATCTGACACTAAAGGCACGGCGATAATATTGGGCCCATTGAGGTCTTCATTGATAATACCAGAAGAAATGGTGTAGCCATTGAGACCAATCATCAGGTTAAAAATGGTGGCCCGATCGGAAACGGTAATGGTTTTTGGACTATCATACTCAGCATGAACCTCTTCCCAATAATAAAAAGAGTTGTGCTGGCCCTGTTCAAAATTCAAACGCGGGTAAGCCGCTAAATCCTCAAAAGTTACTTGAGCTTGATTAGCCAAGGGATGGTCGCGGTAGATAAAGACATGGGGCCGGGTTTTAATCAGGCTGTGAAAGCTTAGATTATTATCCTTTAAGGCCTTATCAATAATCCGTTGATTATAGTTGGACCGGTAAATGACCCCAATTTCACTTTTGAGATTAATTACTTCATCTAGAACCTCCCAGGTTCTCAGCTCCCACAAAGAGGCCTGGTAGTCTGTATCCTCATAACGCTTCAGTAAGCGAGCAAAGGCATCAACCACAAAGGCATAGTGGTGGGTGGCTACTTTAAAAATTTGCTGGCGGTGGGCTTGGCCAGAATAACGACGCTGCAGTAGGTCAAACTGCTCTAAAACCTGGTTGGCATACTGGAGGAACTCTTCACCAGTCTCTGTCAGACTAATCCCCTTTTGACTACGAATAAAGAGGGTCAAGCCTAGCTCCTCTTCTAACTTCTGCATCGCATTAGACAAGGATGGCTGGGAAATAAAAAGTGCCTGAGCCGCCTGGGTAATAGAACCTACCTCGGCCATTTTTCTAAAATAAGCTAAATCTTCTATCCGCATGTCTATTACCCTCCTTATTTATATATGAACGAGCCACGCTGGTCACTGGACTGGGACCCGCATTCATCAACAGTTCTCTTAAAAAATTTTAATACCAAGCCATTAAATAAATCGGCCTGTTTTTGGGCAAAATGATGACCCTGTCCTGAAACCGCTAGCAAATAACCCTGATCTAAAAACCTAGTCATTGCCAAGGCATGGCGATAGGTCACCACATCACGTGACCCAATCAAAACTAGACTTGGTACACGGATTTCAGTCAAATCCGCCCAGGATAGCGGTAGGTCTCTGGTCATCAGTTTACTCACCTCAAAGTTAGCCGCTGCCCAAGTGCTAAAACTTGCCAAGACCCTAAAAAGACCAACTTCCAAAGCAACTAGGGCCTGATCTAACCACTTTAAACCAGCAAATTTTAAATTACCCGCATTAAGCACCTGACCGCGAACTCGACTAGGATAGCGGTAGCTAAACATCAAGGCTAGATTAGCGCCATCAGAAAAGCCAACCAGCAAGACCTGCTTCACAGCTAAATAATCTAACAAGGCAGCCAGATCATCGGCCATCAAATTAAAATCTAAATAGTCTTGCTGGTTGGTTGACCGACCTTGACCGCGGCTATCCATAAAAATCAGCTGGTAATAGCGACTAAGTGTGTCAACTTGGTGTTTAAAATAGCGGCTAGAGCCACCGTTACCATGAAGGAAGACGAGCGGGGCTCCCTGGCCGACCTGGCGAAAATAAATTTGACTCCCATCAGGACGAGAGATATAGCCCGCCCGATCACAAGATTTCATTTTAAAGGCCCTCTTTCAGCTCGGAGTAAAATATTAATTAAAATGAGTTATAATGCCTTGCGCTAGCAAACACTCAAACTGATTTAAATCATAGCCTGGGGCACGATCTTGGCCAGGTTGGTCGGGATGGCCAATAATTGAATCGTAAATAATCTCTCCTTTAAAGGGTAGCAAGACCGTTCCTACTAATAGGGGCGCCGGACCCACAAAACCACCTAAATTATCGCCATTATTACGAACAGCAAAAATACGGTCCTGGCCTTGGTGGTCACGTCCCATAAAGAGGGCAGCCCGCTCACTATAGCGACCTAGATAGAAATGTCCTGGCAGGTGGTGATCATACCAAGACTGGAGAATATCGCGATTTTCCTGGTCCTGAACTTCACCACTAGCTAGGTAGTCCAAAATAAGCTCAGGATGGGCCCACATAAACTGGCGAATTTGGTAAACATGGCGGTCCTGGCCCACCTTGGTCAAGATTTGTTGACGGCTAGCGTCAACAATATGGTGGTGGTCATTAATCCAAGCTATCAGTTTTAACCACATGGCATAGAAGAGATAGATATCCGATTCAGGTAACAGAGCTGTTTGGTTAAACATATTAGGCAAACAGCACTGCATAAAGGTCGCTCCCGATCCACACGGACAGGGATCGCTGGTCTCTAATTGGCTAGGTCCAACCCCTTCAGTCGTTACCTCAACTTGATTGGCCTTAATATCATTTAGACGCTGGCCATGCCAGTAAAAGCGCCGTTCAAAGTCAACTAAATCACGGTAAATATCAGAAAACTGACTCAGGGCTTGGCCCTGACTAAAATCACAACCAGCTACCTCCAGCATAGAAAGCGATTCCTCAACTGGCTCCCTAGCAATAATATCAGACTGGACCAAGCGGGCTAATTTCTTAGCATCAACCCTGGCCAGGCCTTGGTCCTGGTTAAGAAAGGTCACCAGCCGATTTTGGTGGGGATTATCACTATAAGTCTCATCTTGGTAGTTTAAAAATTCAGCTAAGCTGGGGCGGTAAGGCGGATAGGCCTGCTGACTAGCTATTACCCGATCAATAAGTTGTGGCAGGTCTAAGTAATAGATATGGGCCAGCTTGTCCTCAAAAAAGAAATAATTCTTTTCTTGCAAAATAAAGGGCAGAATAGCCTGTTTAAAAGTCGAGACACTTAATAAGCTGTCATGATGGTCGTTATAGCTGCCAATTAAGTCAGCTACTTTTATCACATCATAGAGGTTGATAGCTGCCAGCACATACTGGTTCAGTAAAGCAGCCCATTCAGTATCAACTACCCGCTCTTTATCCAATTGATCAGCTGAATTATAAAGCTCAAATATCTCCTGCTGGCTCATCCCATCATCTCCTCTTTATCTGCTAATCTTTTAGTATTCATCTATTATAACTAACCGTGATTTGACTCACAAGTTGAAGAAGCAGCGATATCTAAAGTAGGCCCTTTTTTAATTTAGTTACCCTGACTATTATTGATGAAAATTTGAATATCCTCTCTGGTTAGCCCGGTACGATCAGCAAAGGCTACTAAATCTGCATAGCTATAAATTTTCATTGATTCAGGGTTTTCAAAAGGCTCCTGGATTGCTTCAGCAGTGGACAAGTGTTGCTTACCTGGATCCGTAAATCGATCGGTAATCACCTGGTCACCTGTTACTTTGATTGGAAAAGTATTATAGACATTAAGATTGCCAATTTCGTAATAAGCTTTTTCCTCCCAATAGGAGAATCCCACTACCCCATCGTTAATCATTTTTGATAATTTAAATCTAGCTTCCGGATCATCAGCCAATAACCGCATCATATAACCCATAACTGCTAGCTCATCATCCCTCAATTGGTAGACAAAGTGCTGACTAGCCGCTGTTCCAGTATCACGTCCTTGGTCATCATCAGAGTGGCTGGCAGGATGGTCATTGATAAAATTCTCTAACTGTTCATCTGATACCTCTAATTCAGGCGATAGGTCGACATACTTGCGTAAATAACTCAAAATGGCCGTCCGGTCATCAGCTTTAAAGCGGAAACCATAGTCTGTAGACCAGTCAGATAGAATCCTCTGAAGGTCATTATCGTTAAAATCTGGGTTTTGAGCTAGGGCCTGGTTAATTGCTAGGCGTAATTGTGCAAAGAAACGATTTAAATCAATTAATGCATAGGAGGTCGACTCCCCTAGACGACTGGATAAGAGTAATTGGTCATTAGTCATTTGATAGGCCTCGGGATTGCCCAGTCCTAGATTTTCTAAAATCACATAAAAGCCAGCTAGACCGCCCTCACCCGTTACCGGGCTAGGTGCCGCTACCCTAACCGTCATATTATCAATGCCGGTATTTAAAACAGCACTCTCAAAGGTCGTTTCGTCCACCATGGTAAAGTTTTCCGGATTAACCACTTCAACATTTAATTCCTGACCTACCTCTTCAATCGTCAAACTAGCCGATGAGTAAACCGGAATAGAGGTATCAATATCTACTAGTAAATCAGCCATTTTTTGTCGGGTCACTACATAACGGTGGTGGTCAGGGATATCGTTAACCGCTAATTCAGCTGCCATCTGATCGGCCTGTTGCACATTTAAATCTTCAGCTAGAGCCAAGAAGCTATCGCCTACCTGTATCGTATTTCCCTCCTGGTCTGTTAGGCCTGTCCCTTGGCCTGAGTCCCCGCAAGCTGCTAGCAGGCTGGCTGTTAACAGGACTAGAAAAATTTTTATTTTCATTAGCTTATATCCTCTCTATACTATAAATAAAGCCGGCGTTTGCCGGCTTTTAGTATTATTCTTGGTCAGCTTTACCTGCCTTTTTGCGATAAATCAAGTAGCCGCCACCTGCAAGCAGGATAATAGCGACAATGTAGACCTCTTTACGTACCCGTCTGGTACCTGTATGCGGTAAACTGTCATCATTTTTCTTATTAGGGTGTCTATTATCCGTCTTATAGTAGCTAGACCCACCTGAATTTCCCTGGCTCTCATCTTCAACTGGTTCAGTGATAAAGTTGTAAATACGGTCACCGAAACTATTGTTAGTCGTTGAATCATCGTCATAGAAGAACCATGATTTCTTATCCTGGTTATTCGTGGTCGTTTCTGAGTTATCTTCAAAGATAAGCTTGTCTATGAAGCTACCCCCATCATTAGATTGGTCCCCGCTGGCTTGACTATTTTCATCATTTGTTGATGATTCGTCACCTTCATCTTGGTGCCCAGCTGGATTATCTTGGCTTTCCCCAGACCCTTGAGATGTTTGGTCTTGGCCTGACTGTTTAGTGCTGCTACCAGACTCTTTTTTCTTGTTAGTTGACTGAGCCCCTGCTGTAATTGTGAAGTCACTGCCATAAACGTCTGACAAGATAGCTTGTAAATAACCCTCGCGCTGGCTAGCGTATTGGTAAGGGTCAATCACCACGGGCTCAACACCTTGGTTGACATAGTTTTTATAGACAGCTGAAATATTCTTGTCAAAATTATCATCGCCCTGCTTGTCTTTACCTCTAACGGCAAATTGCACCGCGGTAACATCTGTTTCAACACCCTTAATATTGGCGTTTTTGCTGAAATTTAGGTAAGGGTTTATTAACCCAGTACGAGTATTTCCTCTAGTTAGTAAGATAACCTGCAGGTTCTTGGAATGATTGCTTAACTGACGGTATTGATCAATCGGGGACTGATTTTTTGCATGACTTCTATTATCTTGCCAAAGCATATCCAACTCTTTTTGAACTGCTGCTGGAGAATTGTTGTCAATGTCAGCATAAGTAGGTACTATGACACAATGATCAGTCCCATAGTTATAAAAAGTATAGGCTACCATCATCCGATTTTGGTCAGACATGTTGCTAGTCAGATGGTTAACAATTTCCTTAGATTGTTGAGACATTAACCTAGCTTCTTCACTATTCCCTGAAAATAACTCATCATCAATCACCAACAAAATATCTTGACCATCTAGTAGTTTATCTTCGGCCTTACTAGATGCTGATGATGACTGACTTGACGCTTTGCTGGCTGAACTTGATGCGCTTGATGAGCTAGCTGATGATGCGTGCGACTGACTAGACGCCTCTGCTTGCGGGTTAGTTGGCTGACTTGCTTGGCTGGAGCCCGCCCGGTTAGTCTCTTCCTGACCATTATCAGCCCCACCATTATCAACTTGGATAGTCTCTTCAAGCTCTGGATTTTGATCTAGGCTAGATTCATTGCTTACTTCACTTGTCTCGCTAGCCATGACGCTAGTCATCCCTAATAAAGGCTGACCTAGCATCAATAGGGCTAGGAAACTAGCTAACAAATGTTTACACTTCATGACTTTATCCTCCCAATTAAATAATGCTTATTTTAGCACTTAAAAAAGACTAAAATGGCAACCACTCCTAAAGAGACTTTTTTTACACCTCATTGGTAGAATTGACCAGTTTTTCAGGTGAAAAAAGTTCATTTCATGGTAAAATAGACTATAAGTTTTATAGAGGAGGACGCTTATGTTCGATATCATTATTTGTGAAGACAATGACTTTCAAAGGGATAGAATACAAAAAATGGTAGAAAATTATCTGCTGATGGCAGATATCCCAGCAAAATTAGACATGGTCAGCCAAGATAGCTACCAAGTACTAGCGCAAGCAATGGAAAAAGGCAAAGACCATAACTGTCTTTATTTTCTTGATATCGAGTTAGGTGACCAAATGAACGGGCTGGAACTTGCCCGTCAACTCAGGGAGAGGCAACCCCTGTGCAAAATTGCCTTCGTAACGGCATTTGAAAATTATCTTCCTTTTACTATGAAATACCACTTAGAAGCCATGGACTATATCATGAAGGACCAAGCGGACGATGCCATGCGCCAACAAGTAATTGCTTGTCTCAACTCGGCGGCTGAGCGTTTTATTGAATCAGCCAGCAGTTTTGAGCCTTTTGTTGTTGCGATTGGTACCCACACCCGCCTTTTTGCGAGTCCTGAAATTAACTATTTTGAAACCCTGCCAGCCCATCGTATCCGCCTAGTTGGCACTAGTGACCAGATCGATTTCTATGACACCCTAGCTAATATTGAAGAAAACTATCCGCAGTTTATTCGTACCCACCGGTCATACTTGGCAAATATTGAAAATATCAAACTCATTGATCACAAAGAAAAGCTAGTCCTTTTCCAAAATGGTGATAAAATCCCACTTTCGCGTAATCGCGTTAAGGCAGTCGTCAAAGCATTAACGGACTATCAGAAAAGCTAGCTAAATAATTAGCGTATTAAAAAACTGACCACCAGTTAATACTTGTGGTCAGTTTTTTCTTGGAGATTGCTAGTTGAAATAATCTAGATTAGCCTTATTTACGATTTAAATAAGCAAGCGCCAAGTTCTGGTACTTGTCAATAAAGTCTAAGTAGCTCGCTACAGAAACCTTTTCATCAATCGTATGGGCCTCGCTAGTATAGCCAGGACCGTAAATCAAGATATCGATTTCCCCTAAACGACCCTGAGTATAGAAGGAAGCATCCGTACAGCCACCAATGGTGCCAACAGCGACTGCTTGGTCGTTGACTGCTTGTAGAGCCTCTACTAGGGGTGAATGAGGATCACTAATTACCGGTGGGGCCGAGAACTTAATATCCAACCTTAGCTCACCTGGGTTGACTGCATTTTTCTCCGCAATAATTTCTTCAAACAGTGCAATACAAGCCTCATTATTAAATTCTGGTACAGGTCGTGTCGACCCCTTAACCACGGCATAGTCCGGAATAGTATTCCCTTGATTCCCCCCTTCAATAACCGTAAAGGCTGTTGTTGCTTGGCCCAAAAGATCATTTTCATGTTGTACTTGATAGGCCTCAAAGCGGGATTGGACCGTTAACATATAGTCAGCTAACTGGTAAATAGCGTTGACTCCTGCATCTGGCGTTGAGGAATGGGCTGCCTTGCCTAGAGAAGAAACTTCAAAAGCAATAGCGCCTTTATGGGCCACAAAAGCGCCCTCATTAGAAGGTTCCCCCACTACAATCCCATCCACATCAGCCAAGTAGCCCAGGGCTTGGAGCTGGCGCGAACCTGCCATATCGGTTTCCTCAGCCACATTAGCAATATAACGCACTGTGCCCTTAAAATCCGCTGCTTGCGCCTTTAATTGACAGAAGGCGATCGCCAGAGCGAGGGTACCAGCCTTCATATCCGAAGCACCCCGTCCATATAAGTAACCATCATGGATCTCACCTGCAAAAGGTGGATAGGTCCATTGGTCCGGATTACCAGGATCAACCACATCGGTATGGCCAGCAAAGACGAGTACAGGACCCGGCTGGTGGCCCTTGATTTCAGCCACAATGCTAGCCCGTCCAGGCTGGTAGCTGATTAATTCCGATGTAATCTCATATTGGTCAAACAAATCTTTTAAGAAGCGGGCCACCTCTTCCTCATGATTGTTGACTGATTCAATGGCAATGATATCTTGTAATAGACGAACTTTTCTTTCCTGCTCCATATTTACTACTCCCTTCTATGAATCCAAATTTTAATGCTGACCAGATGGTCTTAATCATCTTTTTAGATAAAAATATAGTTACTAAGCTTATTCTACCAAACTTGCTAGTCAAAGTTTTAGGCTAGCCTTTTCAAAGAAGTGATTTTTAACCTTGCTAAATTCTGAGTTCAAAAAATTGCTAATAAAAAATCTGACCACAAAGCAATACTTGTAGTCAGACTTTTTATTTTATGCAACAGATTCGTCCTTCTCTTCAACATTAGTCAGAGTCAAAACGGTAACTAGGACAATGACAATACCTATTATTTCAAACAAACCAAAGGACTCATTAAAAACAACAACTGCTAATACAGCAGCTAAAAGTGGTTCTAGGGCAGTCATGATACTAGCTAGACTAGCATTAATATAAGATGTACTTGATAGGTAGGACAAGAAGGCAAGAGCTGTACCGAATACAATAATGACTATTAACAATAAATAAGCTTGTCCATCTAATGGTGAGCTAGTTTTCCAGAAGGGGTGGATGAATTGAAAAGCTAGGCCACCAATCATCATGCCCCAACCCACAACCACAGGTGAACCGTATATTGATTGAATGGCACGTGGCTGCAAGGTATAGAAGGCAACTGCAACAGCCGATCCTAAACCAGCTAGAAGACCCAATGGAGAGATATGTAAGGCTTGGAATTGTCCATTGGTAACAATTAAAACGACGCCAAATACGGTCAAAATAATTAAAAACAGTTCAATTAATTTAATCCGCTTCTCACCTCTTAATAATTGATAGAGGTAAATAAAAATAGGTGAAGTAAATTGTAGGATAGTAGCTGTCGCAGCACCTGAAATTTCTATCGTCTTGAAAAATAAATATTGAACCCCAACCATACCTAATAGGGCAAACATCAATAGCTGAATGATATCTGAACCTGATTTGAATATCTTAAAAATATTCTCTTTTTTGAAAAAACTGGCGTATAACAAAATGCATAAACCAGCAAATAATAGACGTGTGCTAACTAACCATTCTGACGAAGCTTGATAATTATCAAAGAAAATCTGGGCTAATATGCCGGAGACACCCCACATGCTCCCACCGAAACCGGCTAATAAAATCCCTTTTAGTTTGCGATTCATTTCATCACTCTCACTTTTCTAAAAGTTAAAAAATATTAATCGTGTCAAGGGCAGCTATTAAAAAATTAAGCAGTTAGCCCTTCATATATTCGATAACTAATTATCATTAATATTTTACCAATCTACAAGTAAAGTTAATTCGGATTTTATTAGAAAAATAATATACTCGGCACAAGTTCTAATAGCGCCTACTTAAGACCTGACTATCCAAGCTAATCTTTTTAACTTATAATAATCCTAACCAAAGGAGGCCACTATGCTCGAATTTTTAGCCAATCATATCACCCTATATGATTTAATCTTCCAAGCCATTGTCGTGTTTGCTGTCAGTCCATTTATCAAGGATCAACGCCCCAGCTTAAAAATCCCCTTATATTTTATCCTGTTGTCTACAGCAATCAACCCCCTTATTCTCTCTTTTATTTTCTACATTATCTTTAACTATCTGGTTGTTGCCCTCTTCATATTTTATGACCAGCGACAATTGGATCGGGCCATTTTACTTGCTAACTTGGTCTATATGAATCTCTATTGCCAGGATCTTTATTATTTTTCAGTTATTTATCCCAATTTTTCTAGCCAATCATGGTCCCACTACCTACTCTGGGTAAGCGGGTCTTTGCTGCTCATTACTGGCCTGACCTATTTCGAGAAATACCTCTGGCAAAATTATATAGCCGGATCAGAGAAGAGAACCACCTGGATGCTTTTGGCTACTTCACTGCTAACCTTAATCATTTTTATACCAACTTTTTACCGGGAATTTCTGACTTTTTCTGGTAGCAACCGCATGGCGCTCATCTTTCTCCTAATTTCAAACTTAGGTTTGGCGATCTTCCTAATTATTGGGGTCGTCTTGTATTATTTAGGTACCAGTCGCATTAAGCAAGCTGAACGTCAGCAGGCCCAACAGAAAATTAACCAGGACTACCAAAAGTTAATCAACCAGCAATACGAAGAACTACGCGCCTTTCGCCACGATTGGGCTAACATCATGACTGGCCTGCAAGGCTTGGTGGACCAGCAACGCTATCCGGATTTAGCGGATTACCTGAATGACCTAAACCAAACTGCCCCCAATAGTCGTCTAAACCAAGACCTACCTGTCAGCCAACTTAACCGTCTAACTTATTCTAGCCTCAGCAATCTCTTTTATACCAAATTATACCAAGCCCAGCGCCAGGGTATCCAATGTGCTTTAGAGATTCAAGACCCCCTCTACCAAGGCCCTATAAACCAACTGCCCTTAACGCGGATGTTGGGGATCCTTTTGGATAACGCGATTGAAGAATTGGGCAAGTTAGACCAGGGGCAATTGGTCATCAGCCTGGCTGGCGACCAAGTCTTACTCAATATTAGCATCGCTAACCAGTGCCAAAACATCCAAGCTAGCCTAGACCAGGTTAAAAAACCGGGCCATTCCACTAAGGGACCAGGACGCAGCCAAGGTTTGGCTAACTTGCACGAATTAGCTCATGGCCAAGGCATCCAAATTTTTACCTACAATCAAGATGACTTTCTGATTCAGGAACTGGTCATCCCTTTCCAAACTAAAAAAATCTCCAGGTCGCCAAATTAGGCTGCTGGAGATTTTTTCTTAATTTAGCTAGATATTCCTACGACCTTTGGCTATAAAGGCAACTAGTAAGCTAACCAGTAAACCGACTAAGGCAATCGGCCAATAAATTAATAACTGGCCTTTGGCTATGGTCTGGCTTGCATCTTTCACTGTATCCGCCTGGCTATTGGTTGGCTGACTAGCCGGTTGGCCAGCTTGTGCTACTTGCCTATCAGCTTGATTGTGGTCTGCTTCATTAACTGCTAGTTGATCAACGACTTGGTCAGTTTGGTGGTCAGCTGCCGTTACCTCTTCTTCGCCTAACCAGCGTCCAATATTGGTGCTAGCTGACTCTAAGGTGTTCGTTAGTGGCCTGCTAAATTGATTGGTCACCATGGCTAAACTGTGGCCAAGTTGACGTCCCAAATCCTGCAAGCCAGTTGCTAGCTTTGAATCACCCTGAGCCCGGTTGGCCTGGGCAACGACGACACGGTGACTTGTCCGAGTCAGGCCACTAGACGGTGAAGATTGACTAACCTGCTGGTCTTGTTTCACTTGGTTTTCCAATTTTTCTAGCGCTGTTCCCCGACTGCTAGGTAAATTGACAATGGTTGTATTAGCTAGCTGACCAGTCTGCTTATCCTGTAAGTAAAGCGGTCTAGATGTGTGACTAGGCACGCTAGACTCTTTAGGATTATACTTGACCCCATCAGCATGGCTAGCCACACCTGACTCACCCTTGCCTTCAAGGATAATATTAGTTGAGCTATAAGGCTTGTCATCACTGATATTGGAATCTCCACCTAGCGTATCTGCTATCTTGCCAGCATGATCATTTCCTGAATTAATAGGCGCTTCACTCGCAACAGGTAATGCTCCTGAGGCATCTTTATCACTAAGTCTAATTTCATTAGAGGTATAGGGTTTGCCATCATTGATATTAGTTTCATTGCCCGGACCTGCAGCTATTTCAGCTTCTACTTTATTTCTTGAATTAATAGGGTCTTCACTCGCAAGAGGTAATGCCTCTGAGACATTATTGTCCTGGTTAGCTTTGTTGCCACCACCAGCTAGACTAATTTCATTTGAAGTATAAGGTTTGCCATCGTTGATACTAGTTTCATTACCTGGACCTGCACCTATTGCCGGCTGCTCATTATTTTTGGCATCGTCTAAGGCTTTTTCTAAATCTGCTCGAGCTGCGTCTACTTGTCTGTGTGCCAATAATTCCTCTGGGCTGATACCCAACTCTGTACTGATATCAGCAATATCTCTAGCTGGCTGGCTAGTGATTCCTAAGAGACCCTGGTCAGGAGCTGCTTGGGTCGTATAAATCTGCTTTAAATCATTTAGGGGCTGCCAGTAGTAACGGGCCTGGCTAACCTTGTCTTGACCAGCCTCATCAACTACCATAAATTGACGGTAGTCAGCCTGCCAGTTTTGGGTCACATAGGGTGGATTGGCGGTAACGTCATATACCCTGATAACTTGACTATGGCCACTAGCTGGTTCAGTTAGTTGGTAGCGGTAACTCTTAATCAACTGTGGGCTATCCACTGGTTGGTAGGCATAAACCACTAAATCTGCCTCCCGGTGGACCGGATAAACTTGGCTCAAGTCCCAGTCAGCTGGAAAATTTAGTAAGGCTAGACTGGTAGGAATTTCAGTCAGCTGATGGCCACTTGCAAGTGTCTTGCCGGACGTGTAACTAAGGCGTTCGGGTGGAGTTTCTTCCTTAA
The DNA here is from genome assembly GCF_001543245.1 of Aerococcus urinaehominis. Lineage (GTDB taxonomy): Bacteria > Bacillota > Bacilli > Lactobacillales > Aerococcaceae > Aerococcus > Aerococcus urinaehominis. The sequence continues at coordinate 1,196,077 of NZ_CP014163.1, read as the reverse complement.
GGGCTGTATCAGCCGTGTTAGGTACAGGTGACTCACTGGACCCAAGCTGGCCATTTTCAGAAGCTTCCTCCTGGATAGCCGAAGCTGAGTTGCTAGAAACTCCTTCTAGAATTTGGTCATCATTAACTGAACTATCCAAGGCAGCCGAATTTTGATCTTGGGTTTGCTCATCCAGATTATTGGTTAGGTTTGTTTCTTCTTGTGCCCTAACCACGATATCCTGACTCGTCAAAAGAGCCAAAACTGGCAAACCTACCATAACAGGCCTGACTATGTTTTTTAATTTCATCCACTTACCTACCTCTCTTAATCTTATCTTAAAATATATCACAAAGTCGGGCACTCGTCCCCTAAATTGGTCCTGCATAATAAGATAAAATTATTTTAAGGCTAATCATTTTATTTTTAAGCTGATTCATGCTAATTTGGTAGCCGTCAATCATCCCCTCAGTCCAGAAAGGAAGGTCAATCATGTCCCTCACCATTCGTCGCCGCCAAGTCGGTACCATTCCTTTATTAGAGGTCGTTCCCCGGGCCAAGCGTCGTGACACCCTGCCTTTAATTATTTACTACCATGGCTGGCAATCACAAAAGGAACTCAACCTAACTGCTGCCCGCCGGCTGGCCCAGGCTGGTTACCGCATTATCCTCCCTGATGCTGAGAACCATGGCGAACGCTACCGGCCCTACTCCGGCATTCCTTCGCTGACATTTTGGCAGAGTATCCATACCAACCTGATGGAATTTGGCTATCTCTTAGATCATTTTCAAAAACTCGGCTTGGCAGACGACCGGATTGCAGTAGCAGGCGTTTCTATGGGTGGCATCACAACTTGCGCCTTAATGACCCACCATCCCGAAATCCAGGCCGCTGCCTGCTTAATGGGCACCCCGCAACCACTCCGTTATGCCCAGCGAATTGCCTACCACGCGCAAGCTGCTGGTCGCTATATGCCAAGCGACTATCTAGACCTCTTAGCCTGGATAAATCACTATGACCTATCCCTACATCCGGAAAGATTAGCTGACCGGCCCTTCCTAATTTGGCATGGTCACCAAGATGACCGTATCCCTTTTGATCATGCCCGTGACTTTGTCGCAGCTAATCCCCAAGCTAATATAGACTTTATTGCTGAAGATGAGGGGCACCTAGTTAAGGTAGCAACCATTAAGCAGGTCGTTGACTTCTTTAGTGAAAATTTTCCTATTTGATTAGACAGAAGAAAAGGGTTCTATACTTTTTGGTGTTGGTGAGTAAAAACTCACTGACACCTTTTTTTATTTGGAATCACAAAAAGCCAGTGAATTCTTTATAATTAAGTTGTCAGACAAAACTACAAAGGAGAATTCACATGGCTCAAAATGATTGTATCAAAAACCTATTAAGTATTACAGACGAAAATATTAAATTAGAGGACAAGGTAACGATTAAAAAGATTAAACAAGTGACTCATAAAGTAATCTACGACACACTAACTTATCAACCAGACAGCTGTCCAAATTGCCTCCATAAGGAGGCTGACCAAGCTAGTATTATTAAGCATGGTTATAAACTATCGCGCATTTTAATAGGTGAATTCAACACACAACCAATCTCTTTAGTATTAAAAAAACAGCGATTTTTCTGTAAAAATTGCCAAATTACGTTTACAGCCTCTTCTAATCTAGTTGCTAAAAATTGCTTTATTAGTCGCCAAATCAAGTGTTTAGCGATACAAGAATTATCAGAGTCGCAAAGTATGTCCTTAATCGCTAAAAAACTTAATATTTCAAATTCTACTGTTATTCGTCTGCTTGAATCGACTGCTAAACAATTCAAACAAAGTTACCGGCAACTACCTAGGCATTTATCTATTGATGAGTTTAAATCTGTTAAAAATGTCTCAGGCGCTATGTCTTGCATCCTAGTGGATGCAGCTAATCATCGTTTATTTGATATATTAGAAGATCGGACGCAAGCTTATTTAAGAGATTATTTTATGCGTTTCCCTCTGGAAAAGAGAAAGCTAGTTGAAACGATTACCATGGATATGTACTCACCTTATTATGATTTTTTACAACAAATCTTTCCAAATGCGAAAATTATTATTGACCGATTCCATATTGTCCAACTACTGAATCAGACTTTGAATAGCCAACGGATTCTTGTGATGAATCAACAACCTAAGCAATCAACACACTATCGGAAATTGAAACAGTTATGGAAGCTGATTTTAAAGAACCAAGAAGCACTGAATAGTGTTAATTACCGCACACATCGCTTATTTGATGGCCTTATAACAGAAGCAGGTATAGTTGAATTTATGCTTAATATCGACAGTAAATTTAGAAAAGTCTATGATGTCGTCAATGAGCTCAAATATCACCTTAAAACAGGGAATATCAATGCTTTCCTACATACAATTAGTCGCAATAAGAGCCAACGGCTCCCGAAGAATTTGAGAAAAACGATGAATACTCTGCTCAAATACTTACCTGCTATTATCAATAGCTTTCGTTATACACTTTCCAATGGGCCAATTGAGGGTATGAATAATAAAATTAAGAATATTAAGCGTTCCGGATTTGGTTACCGCAATTTTTATCATTTAAGGGCAAGGGCTTTTCTTTCCTTTAAATCATATGAGGTAAAGAGGGAAAATAAACCTACCATAAATAGAAAGATTGAAAAGCTAGATACAGAATCTAGGGCCCTATGTGCCTAAGTTAAAAGATATTTTTTACTAGAGGCGGAAGAGAATGGGCATCTGTTAGCCATGTTAAGCACGCCAAAGAAATACAAGCTGTGACAATCCTAGAGCCGTAGGAGCAACGCGACGTACGGATATAGCGATTGACTACAGCTTGTTTGAGGCTGGCGAGGTGAGAGACCTTGGCTCGAACCGGTGCCATGGCTGTTGAACAGATGACCAATTCTCTGGAGACTCTAGCCTATGGCTAGAAAAAATAAAAAAGACCGAAGTCAAAACTTCGATCTTTAATATCACCAACACTATTTGACAAAGAGCCAAGAAAAGGCCGGGACGAAAATCCCGGCCTCAGCTAATTTCAGTTATAGCGCACAGCATTTATGCTGTCAGTGTAATGTAAACAGTACCTGAAATTAATTTATGATTATTTACGGTTCTTGTAGACGATAGTACCACCTAAACCAGCTAGGACGAGGGCCAATCCTGCCATGCTGGCTACGCTACCGGTTGAAGGTAGGGCTGCCTTAGCAGATCTTGCCTTTTGTTGGCTGTAAGTGCCTTGCTTTTGACTAGCAGCTTGCTTGCTTTGACCCTTGTTATTGGTGCTAGCTTGGCTAGATTGTTTAGATTCAGCTGGTTTAACTTGATCAGCCTTCTTAGCTTTATCGGCTTTCTTACTAGCTTCACTGGCCTTGCTAGAGTCTGCCTTCTTAGATTCTTCGGCCTTCTTGCTGGTTTCAGTTTTTTTGGATTCGTCTTTTTTAGACTCTTCCTTACTAGATTCAGTCTTCTTGGCTTCTTGCTTGCTAGACTCACTAGCATTTTCGGCTTCTAATGGCGAAAGCAGGTAGTAGTAGTTACCATTAGCATCTTGGGAAACAGTGAAGGATTTATTGACTAAATCAGTTTCCAGTGCTTTCTTGGCTGCAGCCCGAGCTTCAGCTTCTGTCTTATAACCACTAGTTTCGTTTAAGTTTTCAGCTTTCTTGTTGGATGAAGCTTCTTGTTCAACTTGTTCTGGGGTTTGCTTTTGATCAATTCTTACGGCACCAGGTTTTGATGTCCAGTAGTACTTGCTGTCAGCGCCTTGGGCAGCAGTGACATTACCCTGGCCGTAAATTTTTTCACCGGCAGCGATGGCTGCGGCTTCAGTAGCGTAACCCGTGGCCTCAGTTTCGCTTTGACCTAATTCTTCAGCTTTTTTGTCACTTGATAAAGTAGTGGCTGATTTTTCAACATAATAGAACTGACCATTAGGGTCTTCTTTAACATCGACTTTGCCAGCACCCAGTGCTTCTTCACCGGCTGCCTTGGCTTCGGCTTCGGTATTGTACAATTTAACAATTGGTATAGAACCTGCATTGGCTGTCCAGTAATATTTACCGTCGGCGCCTTGAGCAACTAAGAAGTTGTCCTTACCGTATACTTCTGTTGCTACCTTAGCTGCTTCGGCTTCAGTAGCATAGCCAGACTCTGCATTAACTGGACTCGTAATTAAACTTGCTACTAAAGCACAGGATGCAAGTCCTAAAGATAATTTACGAACCATCATTTTCACCGTCTCCATTCTATACTAATACCTTTCCTTACACTTATATTATATGACTAGTGTACTTTATTGTAAAGGCATTCACTCTTTAAAAAAGGCTTAAGGGCGGGATTTGTACTGTTTTTAAGCTGAAAACCAATACTTAATAAAGTAAGGCATTTCCAGGTACTTTTGTCGAATGAATTTTGGCTGCACACACTATTCTCAGCAAATCCATCACCATACTGAGGAAACTAGAGCAAGAAAACTGAAATACCATAGACCATTGCATAAAAAAGCCATTCGTAGCCAACAAAATGAGTTGCCCTCCAAAAGTTAGATTTTTAACTCTCACTTTTGGGGGTCAGTGCACAATATATAGGAACAACTTTTTTAATCTTAGCCATCACCGTTCTCCGTTCTTCTTTTTATAAACAGTAAACAATATTTTACAAAACAGCCAGAAAAAACCTCCGGTAATCAGCTCATCAATTGGATTAAAAGGTAAACCAAAAAACTTATTAGCAAAATAAGAAACTAAAAAGAAAGTTGTCAGAAATAGGAACAAATTAACAGGCCAATAATCAATAATTGTTCCCTTTTTGATTTTATCTTGAAAAGCTTTTACCATCTCCTTATCCTCCTTTAGCAAGTGGTCTAGATAAATATCAAAAAATATGCTGATGGTAATTAACATATTTAAATCTGGATAACTATTCCCCCTCTCCCAACTGGATATGGTCGACCTAGATACACTCAGCTCTTTACTCAAATCCTCCTGAGTCATTCCTTTTTCTTTTCTCAGCTTTTTTAAATTAGTGGCAAAATATATTTTGATCACATCCCTACTATAACTAAAAACTAACCTTTGTGGTGACAAGAACCTTGCCATTCAGGTAATGACAAGGATTTTGTCATTACATAAAACCAATATTCTGCATATAATTATTGCCCTGAGCATATTGATTACAACCATGCACAGTAAACTATCAGACAATTTATTATACTTTATGGGTTACATTAATTTAATCATTATGAGCTAAACAACTAGTAGTATAACAATAATGTAAGGGAATTATCGCCTATGACTAATTAATTACCCTTGTCTCATCAGATGACAATATAGTTGTCATTAACTTTTTAAAATTTTTATGCCTGCTAATTGATAAACTTATGCAAAAAAAGACCACCTAGTTTTAAACTGGTGATCTCTTTCCTCCACGGTTGGAGGCGTAAAATTTATTTGTTTTAAAAATGCGGAAGATGGGATTTGAACCCACACTCGATTAAGAACTGCCGCCTGAAGACAGCGCGTCTGCCATTCCGCCACTTCCGCGAAACAATATTATTTTATGCCTATTTTTTTAACTTGTAAAGGCCTCTAACTCATTTTTTACGCCCAAGCTACTTAGCTAAAAACTTTACACTAGCTGGCTATTAATCATAGAATAGGAGATAAGGAATGAAACCGTTTATAATAGCTATATAGGAAGGTTGATTGAAAATGAATACTTTAAAAGAGCGTGAAATAACTGATTTAATTAAAGGTGCCTTAGCTGAGGACGTACCCTACGAAGACTTTGCCAGCCAGGCCATCTTTCATGGTCAAACTGGTCAAGTAGACCTCATTGCCAAGCAGGATGGTATCCTCTGTGGATTACCTATTTTTCAAGCAGTCTTTAAATATCTAGAGGCGGACAGTGTCATTGAGATTTTTATTGAAGAAGGCCAAGCCCTGAAAAAAGGGCAAGTGGTGGCCAGCGTGACTGCTAAAGCGACAACACTCTTAACTGGTGAACGCGTTGCCCTCAACTTCTTGCAGCGTCTATCAGGTATCGCTACTGCTACTAACCGCTTTGTAACAGCCTTAGCAGGTACTGGTATTAAATTGATGGACACTCGAAAAACAACCCCTGGTCTACGTAATCTTGAAAAATACGCTGTCAAAGTCGGTGGCGGCTATAACCACCGCCACGGCCTGTCTGATTTGATTATGCTAAAGGACAACCATATCCAAGCCGCTGGCGGGATCAAGCCAGCTGTTGAGGCTGTTCGTGCACTTGACCCCTTTATCCATAAAATTGAAGTTGAAACAGAGAATCTGGATATGGTCAAAGAAGCTGTGGCCGCTGGTGCTGATATTATTATGCTTGATAATATGGACCATGATCAAATGGCAGCAGCCATTGCCTACATTGATGGACGAGCCATAATTGAAGGCTCTGGTAATATGACAGTGGATAATGTGGCTAACTTTGCTGATTTAGACCTGGACTATATTTCTTCAGGATCTATCACCCATTCAGCCGGTATCTTAGACATGAGCATGAAAAACTTCCGTATTTTAGACCAAAATTAATATTTATACAAAATAGGTTGGCCGCTTTGCCAGCCTATTTTTATTTCACAGCTTAAAAAGCTAATAATATCAGCCACTTATCCTTAGCTCACAGCTCTTTGGATTTTGGGGCAAGTAAAAAACGCTGGTCCAAAACCAGCGCTACTTTTATGTTATTAAATATCCTGTACCCGGTCTTGATGAACTTGGCTTTTAACCCAAGCTTCTGCATCATTAAAGGCATCCCAGGTTGAGGCCATTAAAATTTCCTGCTCTGGATATAATTCTGAGTCTTGACCTAGCTCCAACTTACCAGCGGCTTTCAACAGAGCCATCTGGTCAGGATCTAAACCTGACAGGTAGAGCTTACCGCCATTTTCTTCTAAGTCATCGGCGTAACGATCTAAAACATCAATTAGAGTTGCCCCCATCTGGTTGGAATTACGCATGCGAATAATGACAACAGGTCGTTCGCTATCACCAACCTTAGGTAACTTCTCTTGCAGGGTCTGAGCACCAGCAAAGAAAAGATGACCTTCAACCGTAATCACCATGGGGTCATTGCTAGGGACAAATTCTGGCATTTCAGCAACCGCAAACTGGCCGTCACCAGCCTTAACCAAATGAGAAACCTGGATATCATTAGCTGAAACGACAAAGTTAAAGATGATGGATAAGATAATCCCCACGCCTAAGGCTACCGGAATAGAGAAGAAAATCACACACAGCAGGGTAACAATAAAGCCAAGCCGGGCTGACCAGCCTGAAAGCAGAATTGATTTCATATCTTGGAGATTAACTGCCCCAACTCCGGCCATAATAATCAGGGCGGTTAAAGCTGGCATCGGTACCTGTTCAATTAGGCTGGGTAGGAACAGGATAATAATCACCATCCACAAACCAGTCAAAATTGATGATAGCCGTGACTGGGCGCCTAGGGTCAGGTTCAAAGCGGTTGACCCGATAGAAGAACCCACCGGTAAACCAGCAAAGAAACCCGAGGCAATATTGGCACCACCCTGGGCAATCATATCGCGTGAGGCATTAATCGGCGTCTCATCTGGGTTTTCTGACATTTGCGAAACACCAATCCCTTGAATCGCGATAATCGCTGCTAAGGATAAGCCCGGCACCAGCAATTGACCAAGCAGGCTTAAATCAGGCAAATAGAGCTTGGGTAGCCCTTGCGGAATGGTTGAGATATCCACCACAATCTGCATATCCATATTGGTGAAGTAAACCAAGAGACCACTGATAATCAAGGCAATGGCGGAAGCAAATAATTTCAACTTTGTCTTTTGGAAAATCAAAATCATTGCTAAAGTCAAGGCCGAAATAAAGACCGCTGCCCAGTTCCACTGGCCAATATGAGCCAGGGTATTAAATAACTTAGTAAAGGCATTCGCTCCTGTTGCTGAGTAACCTACTAAATCAGGAATAGCGTTTAATATCAGCAAAATACCGACCCCATAGAGGAAGCCCCGCATCACCGGATAGGAAATATACTTCATCAAGCGTCCTAGCTTAAGAACCCCAAATAAAATAAGGAATATCCCGGTCAGAATAGACAAGGAGACTAGGGCTGTTAGCTTCCCTTCATCAGGCACTGCTGCCAGGGCTTGTCCCTTTGAAACAGCCGCTGCAACAGTGACCCCGATAATAGTTAACTGGGAAGACTGCAAGAGCCCACCCACACTAGGGGCAAAAATAGTTGCATAAAGACCATGAATTGGGCTGACACCAGCCATAATTGCCGTCGCCAGGGCATCTGGTACATTGGATACCGCATTAACAACCGAGGCGACTAGGTCAGCCATAATTCCCGACCGTCCCTTGTTGCCCGATGTCAAACGCTCAGCTTCCGCCTTTTGCGCATCAGCAACCGAAACCCCGACTAAGGCCGTATCAGCCGCACCTAGACCATCAGGATGCTCGTTTGGCCCATTTAATTGATCAGACATAAAATTTCACTTCTTTCATTTATTATTTACCTTCACTATACCTAAAAATGAAATTAAATGCCGACTATAAGGCTTGGTATTTTCGCAAACTAGCTAGGCTGCCAGTCCGCCAGAGGAATCATCAGACAAACACCCTGAATATACTAATAAAAATGCCGGTGTGAAAGACCAACACTCAGAATTATCTAATCGATTTTTCTTTACACACGGTCTCATACAGTACACTTTAGTTTCAAATTTACAATTATTTACACGATTTTTACTTTAAATTTACATTGATTTTCTATACTGAAAGGGTAACTCGCAGTCTGAATTTAATTGGAGGATTTTAGATGAATCGTTTAAAGAAGTTTACTATTTTAGTGAGCTCAGTTTTAACCCTCAGTGCTCATACAATAACAGTTGCACCGGCAGTCTTAGCAGAAGAAGTCGATCCAGCTTATGGCGCTGAAAATGGTTTTGACCTAATTAATTTATCAAAAGATAAGCCTAAGGTTGCCCCAGTTGAGGCCCGTAATACACCTAACCGTATCGCAACTAGCTTGACCAAGGAGCCGACCACATCTATGGCCTTCAACTGGTATACCACCGACAAGATGGACGGGGCCATTGTTAAAGTATCTAAATCTGATGATATGAGCGACGCCAAAGAATTCAAGGCTAATATTGAAGCAGTCACTTCCGAATATGCCGAGCGTGATGAAAATGGCTACTACATTTATTCAGCAGCCAAAGTTGACGATGAAGGTAACTTGATTACCAATGATAAGGGTGAACCTGCTGAAATAGTGGGTTACTTTACGGATGAGCAAATTACTCGTGACAACACCCAATGGACTGCGGATGGTTCTAAGGACCAAGATGGGAAGATTGCCCATCTGGGATTAGTAGATGTGAAAGAGCATATTTACAAGGCTACTGCTGACGGTTTAGAAGCTGATACCCAATATTATTACCAGGTCGGTTCCGCTGACGGCGGCTTTTCTGAAGTGGGATCATTTAGAACTGCTGGCAAGGCTGGTCAAGAATTTCAATTCATCCACTACACAGACACCCAAAACGCCTACTGGAACGCTAATGTCAATAATGAAGCCGCATACGGTGCTGACACGGTCAATCATGCTCTTGAAATTGCTCCTGAAGCTGACTTTGCGCTCCATACTGGAGACTTCGTAGAAACTGCCCAGGTCGAAGATGAGTGGGTAGACAATCTTGACATGTCGCAAGCAGCAAACTTAAATCTACCTCATGTGTATACACCAGGCAACCATGATGAATACACTGTACGTTGGAATGATGAAAAAGATTTAACGGCCTTTAATGAACATACCAATGTGCCAATTACTAATGAAGCTGTTTCTGGTGGTTCTTATTACTCCTTCGACTATAACGGCGCTCACTTTGTTGTTTTAAATACGAACGACAACAAGGCAGATAAAAAAGATAACCCAGAAGCTGGCGCTATCGGCAAGGCCCAAATGGAATGGGCTAAAAAGGATATTAAAAAAGCCAAAGAAAATGGTGCCAATTGGATTGTTATGGCCTATCATAAGCCAGTTTACTCAGCATCCTACCACGCCCTACAAGATGAAGATGTTCAAGTTGTCCGGGAGCAAATGGTTCAAGTTGCTGATGAACTAGGTGTTGATATTGTCTTACAAGGTCACGACCACAACCTAACCCGAACCAAGTCTCTTACTTATACCCCGGATAACTTTGCCTATGGTCAAATTGAAGATACCCAAAAAGAAACAATCGACGGTGTTGAATACCATGTCAATCCTAAAGGTGTTACCTATGTTATCCCTAACACCTCTGGAACCAAAACCTATGATGCTATTTACCAAAAAGGTGCCGACCACGTGGCTAAAGTCCGTCCTAAATTAGATTGGATGACTGATAAAGATACTGACCTCCGGAACTCACTTTTTGATATTGCTGCCCGACCAGAAAACTCACCTAAATTTGCCTTTAACCACGATAACTACCGTCAATCCGCTGTGCAAAACTTTGCATCTTATACAGTAAGTGAAGACAAATTCCTGATTGAATTCTACCAGGTATCAGGTGACCTACATAATGGTGAAGAACGTACAGTTGAGTTAATTAACTCGTACGGAATTGTTAAGAAATAACACTCTATTAGCTACCACTAAAAAGGCTGGACTTTGATCCAGCCTTTTTAGGTGTCTGCTAATCAATATTAATTATTGCGCTTTCCCTAATCCTAGTCTAAGCTTAATTGATAGAAGTAAGTGTCTAGTGAGGAGTTTATTATATGTCTGAAAAAATTGTTATTACCGGGTCCTCATCAGGTATTGGCGCGGCCTGCGTAGCCTATTTCTTGGCTAAAGGGCATAGCCAAATTTACGGGCTAGATACCAACCCCCAACCGCCTGTAACCGACAATCCAAACTATACCCATATCAGCTGCGATATTTCCCAAGCTACACAACTACCAGACTTAGACCAGGTCAGCGTCTTGATTAATAATGCGGGCCAGCAGACGCCTTCAGAAAAATATAGAGGCGGAGATCTAGCTACTAACCTGGTTGGTACGATATTATGTACTGAGAAATATGGCCTCCAACCTAGCATTAAGGCCATCGTCAACCTCGCCTCAGTTTCTGCCCATAACGGCGCTGAGTTCGGCGAATATACTGCTTCTAAGGGTGGTGTCCTAGCCTATACCAAGTGGACCGCCAAAGAAATCGCCCAATACGGAGCTGTCTGCAATAGCCTCTCATTTGGTGGTGTCATCACTGAACTCAACCAACCTGTGATGGATGATACTGATTTATGGGCCCAAATTATGGCCGAAACCCCCCCCAAAAAATGGGTGACCGCCGAAGAAGCCGCCCAGTGGGTCTATTTTATGGCTATAATCAACCGGTCCTGCACCGCCCAAGATATTATTGTCGATAACGGTGAATTCTATAACCATAACTTTATTTGGGAAAATGACTAATAAAAGTAGAAAAGACCTGAAGAGAAAATTTTTCCTCTCTTCAGGTCTTTTTGCTAACTGATTAACATCTATAGCACTTCTGAAATTAATTTTCTATTACTTACGATTTATCTGTCTTTACCTTGGTCAATAATGCGACTGATTCAATGTGATGGGTCTGCGGGAACATATCAACCGGTTGAATATATTGGGTTTGGTAACCTTGTTCGGCAAAAATTTCCAAGTCTCTTACTAGGCTAGCCGGATTGCAGGAAACATAGACAATTCGGTCAGGATTAGTGGCAACTGCCGCATCAATAAAGGAAGGCGCTAGGCCCTTGCGTGGAGGATCAACCACCACTACATCAAAATCCAGCCCTTGGTCCTGCCACTGGGGCATAACGTCTTCAGCCTTACCCACTTCAAAATGAACATTATCAAGCTCGTTAATGCGAGCGTTTTTCTTGGCCATATCGATAGCAGCTGGCACAATTTCCATAGCATAAACTTGACCAGCTTGTTTAGCTAGGTTAAGACTAATTGAACCAATCCCACAATAGGCATCAACTACTTTTTCTTGACCAGTTAGCTCGGCTGCCTTGATAGCTTCTTGGTATAAGACCTCAGCCTGAGCGGTATTTACTTGGAAAAAGGACTGGCTAGATATCATAAAATCTAGGCCTAGCATACGGTCCTGGTAGTAATCCTCTCCATAGAGCACCCGACTGTTAGGTCCCATAATAACATTAGTCTTAGCCTGGTTACTATTGAGCACAACAGATACCACACTTGGTACCTGGGCCACAATCGTCTGGCTAATGGCTGCTTCTTCAGCCAAGCCTTGACCATTGACGACCAAGATAATCATCATCTCATTAGTATAATAGGCACGACGAACAATCAAGTGGCGCAACTGTCCTTGGTGGGTCTTCTCATTATAAGCCGACACCCGGTAATCATTTAAAATGTCAATAACGGTCTGCAAGGCCTCATCTATGCCTGGCAGTTGAATCTGATAATCCTCAATCGGTAGGATATCATGGCTACCCTTACGGAAAAAGCCGGTATAAAGTTGCCCATCTTTTTGGCCAATTGGCACCTGGGCCTTGTTGCGATAGTGCCAGGGATCATCCATACCTAAAGTTGCTTTAACAGGAATAGCTTCAAGTTTGCTTTTAGCTAAAAGGCGTTGAACTTGGTCCTGCTTGAAGGCTAACTGGGCCTCATAAGCCATGTGCTGGAGGGGCATAGTTCCAACGCGCAGACCATCCTCATCAACTAGGGGCACACGGATAGCCGCATCATTATAACGTTCAACCAATTTGGCATAGGCAAAGCGCTTGGTCACTTTTACCACATGGACCAAGCATTTTTCGGTCGGCAGGGCATTGGCGATAAACAAGGGAAAGCCATTTACCTTAGCTAACCCCAATCTCTCGTAAGTTAAATCTTCAATTTCCACTTCCAAACGGTCATTCTTTTTAACTGGTGGTGTTTGCTTCATCTTTTCCTCCCAGAAAACAGGGTGCGAGACTTGGCGCTCAGGAATGAATCACTGGAAGGAATTAGGCCAATAGCTGCAAGCTATTGAGACTAATTTCTGAAGTGACGTCATGCCTGCCAAGTCGAACCCGACTAAATAAGGGTGTGAGCTTTGGCGCTTAGACCAGGAACCTTGGAGTAGAAGACAAGCAATATCGTCAGATATTGTCTTGAATTCTGCGAAAGGACGCCTGATATGCCAAAGCGAGCCTGACTAAGGGTGTGAATAGCAGCGCTCTGAACTGATTTGCTGGAGCAAAAAGCGATCAATATCACAGATATTGTGTCGATTTTTGTGAAGCAACATCAGTTCAGCTTTTTTCAAACCCAACTAAGCTGCTAACATTTGTGTAATAGCGAGAGCCTGGGACTTATGCCCCAGGCTCCTATTTAAAATTTTATACAACTTGACGCTCAAAGGCATCAGTTGAAATACCATCAGCTAAGACTTGCTTGGCGTATTCATGGGCACCGACTAGTGAGTGGTCGCGGTAGTTACCGCATTGTTTACGTTCAGTACCTTGGACATCTTCCCAAGTTGATTTAACCACATCTTCTAAAGCTGATTTTAGGGCCTTGGCTACCTCTTCGTTAGTAGGTGCTCCCCATACAACCATATAGTAGCCTGTCCGGCATCCCATCGGTGAAATATCAATGATATGGTCTAAATAGTCACGCATATAAGCAGCTAATAGGTGCTCCAGCGTATGCATGGCACCGGTTGGTAATTCAGCTTGGTTGGGTTGTAAGAAACGTAAATCAAATTTAGAAATTTGGTCACCCTTATCACCAAACTCCCGACCCGCCAAACGAACGTAAGGGGCCTGTACTGCATCATGGTCTAAGGAAAAACTTTCTACTTTTGCCACGGTCATCCTCCTCTTCATTTTTCGTTCCCTAGTATAGCATACTTGAGCCCGACCTGCGACCGTCCTGTTTGCGGGGGTATGTTACAATGGCTAAAATAAACTATCCCAGGAGGACTTATGAAATTAAATGTACGCTATGAAGATAACCACCTCTTAATTGTCGACAAGCCCGTCAATATCCCTGTCCAGGCAGATGCCTCAAAAGACTTGGACCTACTAACGATGGCCAAGACCTATATCAAAGAAAAATATAACAAACCTGGCCAGGTCTATTTGGGTCTCGTCCACCGACTCGACCGGCCAGTGGGAGGAGCCATTGTCTTTGCTCGCACCTCCAAGGCTGCCAGCCGACTAGCTGACCAATTGCGCCGCCATAAAATTGACCGCAAATACCTAGCTATCTGCCGTGGCCACTTAACGGCAGATAGCGGTCACTTGGTCGACTTTCTTTATAAAGACCGACGCAAAAATATCTCATATGTCGTTGATGCTAACCATGACCAAGCTAAAAAAGCCATCTTAAGCTACCAGGTCATTGCCAGCCAATCGGATTTAAGTCTAGTTAAGGTAGCATTAGAAACCGGCCGGTCTCACCAAATCCGACTCCAGCTTGCCAACCAAGATTGCCCTTTGTACGGCGACCAAAAATACGGCCAAGCAGTTAACCAGCCTGGCCAACAAATTGCCTTGTGGGCCTATCATCTGAGCTTAACCCACCCGACCACAAAGGAAAGGATCCAGGTTACTAGTTTGCCTGATTTGACAACCAATCCGTGGCAGCAATTTGATATAGCGAGTCTGGATCTAACTTAAAAGCTAGCTTGACCCTAGCCAGAAACCATGCAATTTAGGAGAGAATGGGCTAAATTATCCACTTACTAGGACAGAGCTTCATCATAAGTCGCTCGCGGTCCGCCAATATACTTGGGCCGTGACCGGAGTGCCGTTACATGGGCCTGGCCGATTGTTTTTATTTGCAGGCGGACTGGGACTTGGACAAACTTGACATGCATGCCGATTGCCGTGTCACCAATATCAATCCCTGCCTTGGCCGTCACGTGCTCAATGCAAACTGGATCTTCAAGACATTCAAAGGCCGCTACTGACCCAGCCCCACCAGCATTTAAAGCTGGGTATAAATTGACAATCTCATAGCCATATTTCTCCGCAGCTACCCGTTCTAAACTAATAGCGCGGTTGGTATGTTCACAACCCTGAACAGCCAGATAAATGCCTTTTTCATCCAAAATATCAAGGATTGTCTGTATGATTGTTCGCCCCACTTCCAGGTTGGCATGCTTACCAATCTTGTGACCCTGCACCTCTGAAGTGGATAAGCCCAGCACAAAAATATCTCCTGGCTTGAGTTGGGCCTGGTCTAGTAACTCCTCAACCGCCGCCCGTGTTTCCATTGCAATAGTTGTTAAATCCATAATTACCACCCTTTCACACCACTTAACTTGGCATCACCTATATAAAAGGCTGACGCTAATTTCTTTTATTATAAGGTTTTTAGTACTGATAAGAAAGACTGGCTAAGCTGCTATTAGCTAACCACCTTAGTCAGCTCGCCAGACTAGGTCATCCACTAGTCATTTTGTAGTTAGAGGAATTTGAATTCCTCCAAAATAAATATCGATATATTCAAAAAAGCCGGCTGACACCGGCTTTTCTCATACTCCGCAACTAATAGTTAGTGGCGCTATTGAATTTAATCTTATCTCTTCTCTAATTCTTCACGTAGAAGTTGGTTGACGACTTGTGGGTTAGCTTGACCACGGGTCGCCTTCATAATTTGTCCCACTAAGAAGCCAGTTGCCCGGTCTTTACCAGCTTTAAAATCATCAACTGATTTTTGATTGTTATCCAAGACCTCGTTGATAATTGGTAATAATTGAGCTGGATCAGATAATTGTACTAGGCCTTCTCTTTCGACTACTTCTTTAGCGTCGCCGCCTTCTTTAGCTAAAATAGTAAAGACTTTCTTAGCCTGCTTGCTTGAAATCGTACCATCTTCAACCAGGGCAATCATGCCGGCTAGATTTTCAGGGGTTAGGCTGATTTCATCTAGGGCTTTTTCTTCACTATTTAGGTAGGCAGAAACCTCACCCATTAACCAGTTAGAAGCCTGCTTAGGATCAGCACCAGCCGCTACTGAGGCATCAAAGAAGTCAGACATTTCCTTGGTTAAGGTTAAGACACCAGCATCGTATTCTGGTAGATCATACTCACTAACATAGCGTTCCCGACGAGCCTGTGGCAATTCAGGAATCTGTTCCTTAATCGCTTGGATTTCTTCGTCAGTTACGTGGAATGGTGGTAGGTCTGGCTCAGGGAAGTAACGGTAGTCAGCTTCTCCCTCTTTAACCCGCATCAAGATCGTCTTACCAGTACTTTCGTCATAACGACGGGTTTCTTGTAAGATTTCACCACCTGAGTTCAAGACCTTAGCTTGACGCTTTTCTTCGTAAGCTAAACCGCGGCGGACAAAGTTAAAGGAGTTCAAGTTCTTAAGCTCAGTCTTAGTACCAAACTCTTCTTGGCCAAAAGGACGGATAGAGATATTGGCATCACAACGCATTGAACCTTCTTCCATCTTAACGTCAGAAACGCCAGTATAAAGGATAATTTCTTTAACTTTTTCGAGGTAAGCATAGGCTTCTTCTGGTGACCGCATATCGGCTTCAGAAACAATCTCCATTAAACCAGTTCCTTGACGGTTCAAGTCCACATAAGAGTGGCCATCCTTACCGTGGATCAATTTACCAGCATCTTCTTCTAAGTGGAGACGGTTGATGCGGATTTTTTTCTTTTCGCCCTCAACTTCAATTTCTACATAACCATGTTCACCGATTGGCTTGTCTAACTGAGTTGTTTGGTAAGCCTTGGGATTGTCTGGATAGAAGTAATTCTTTCGGTCGAAGTATTGGTCGTTGTTAATTTCACAGTTCAGAGCCAAGGCCGCCATAATTGATTTTTCAATGGCGCCCTTGTTCATTTTCGGTAAAACACCTGGGTAACCCCAATCAATCACATTCGTATTGGTATTGGGTTCGGCACCGAAATGAGCAGGTGATGGCGAGAACATTTTCGAGTCAGTTTTTAATTCCACATGGATCTCAAGTCCAATGACTGTTTCATAATTCACTAGATGGTCCTCCTTACTCTGGGTGTTTGTCTGAGAAGTCTGTTGCTTCTTCTAAAGCATAAGCTGCCCGGTACATGGTCGCTTCATCAAAATAGTTACCAATGATTTGTAGACCAACTGGTAAACCATCAGAAGCAAAACCGGCTGGCACAGACATACCTGGTAGACCTGCCAAGTTTACTGGTACAGTTAAGATATCTTCCTGGTAAGTTTTAGCAGGATTTTCATCGTTAACACCAAATTTACCAGCAGTATGGGTCGCAACCGGACCAACAATTAAATCATATTCAGCAAAGGTCTTTTCAAAAGCTTGACGAAGTAACCGGCGAACTTGGCTAGCCTTTTTAAAGAAGGCCTCATAGTTACCTGAAGACAGAGCAAATGAGCCGAGCATAATCCGGCGTTTAACCTCTAGGCCAAAACCTTCCGAGCGTGATTTAATATACACTTCCTCTAAGTTTTGAGCTTCAGGTGACCGGTAACCATAACGAATACCATCAAAACGTTGTAAGTTTGAAGAAGCTTCTGCTGAAGAAATAATATAGTAGGCTGGTACCCCATACTTGATATGAGACAGGCTAATTTCTTCAACTTCGGCACCTAATTCTTTCAGGGTATTAATGGCGCCTTTAACAATTTCGCAGACCTCAGGATCCACTGTTTCACCGAAGAATTCTTTTGGCACAGCAATTTTCAAGCCTTTAACGCCTTTTTTTATTTCTTCCACATAATTAGGAATTGGTTGGTCAGAAACGGTTGAATCATATTGGTCAGCACCTGACAATACTTCTAATAGTAAGGCATTATCTTCAACAGTCCGAGTCATTGGCCCTACTTGGTCTAAAGATGAACCAAAGGCAATCACACCCCAGCGTGAAATCCGCCCGTAAGTTGGTTTCATACCAACTAAGTCAGTAAAGGCGGATGGTTGCCGGATAGAACCACCAGTATCAGTACCTAGAGACGCTACTACTTCACCAGAAGCTACTGCTGCAGCTGAACCACCAGATGAACCACCTGGTACCCGATCAGTATCCCAAGGGTTAAGGGTGTTGCCATAATAAGAAGTTTCGGTTGAAGCACCCATGGCGAACTCATCTAAGTTGGTCTTACCAATAATAATGGCACCTGCTGCTTCTAATTTCTCAACCACAGTGGCCGAAAAAATTGGTTCAAAATTAGATAACATTTTTGACGCAGCAGTCGTTAACAGGCCATCGGTCAAGATATTATCTTTAATTGCGATTGGAATCCCTTGTAGGGGACGGTCACTAGTATAACCGCGCTCATCACTAGCCTTAGCTGCTTCTAAGGCCTTTTCTTCGTTCAAAGTGATGAAGGCATTATAGGTTTGGTCTAAGTTTTTAATCCGTTCCAAGGTCTTTTCAACTAATTCAACAGATGTCAATTCACCTGCTACTAATTTTTCGTTTAAACCACGAAAAGTCTCTTCATAGCGATTCATTAAGCCTTGCCTCCTTCATCATTCATAATAGCCGGTACTTCAATCATACCATCTTTTTGCGCTGGAACATTCTTCATTAATAGATCACGGTCAGTACCAGCTTGGGCCTGGTCTTCACGCATGATATTGTGGACATCAGTCGCATAGGCCATCGCCTCAACACCTTCTGTATCCACTTGGTCTAGTTCTTGTACCATGTTCACGATATTAGCAAACTGATCTCTAATCATTGCTACTTCTTCATCATTAAAGGCCAATTTAGATAAATTAGCAATGTGTTGGATTTCTTCATTAGTAAATTCCACAGTCTTGCCTCCTTAATTTTCTTATCAGATACTATTATTTTAGCATAAGCCACTGTTAGCAACAAAGTTTATTGGATAATTTCATAGTTAAAGGCCTTTTCGTCCACAGCTCTAGCCAGGATTGCGCTAGTACCGGAAGGGCTCACCACCTCTATTTTAATGGCAATATTACTTGGAAAAATGCTAGTTGCCGAACTAGACAGCTTTTGAGCCAGGGCAATAATCTCGGAATAACCATCAAATTGGCTAGTAATCCGAACATCAATACCAACCATATTATTATTTTCATAACGGGCAACACCAGTAATACCGTTTAGCCGTGGAAAAAGAGCCTCGATTTCGGTCCGGAACTGTTCAAAGGCAACTTGTTCCTCTTGGTTAGGTAGCTCCTCAGTCCCAAAGACATAGTTCTTTTGGTCAAAATTAGTCCATGAACCTAGGCTGTCACCGCGGTTGGAAACGGTCTGAGCCAAGGCCACCCCCCCAGCTAAGTCAGTGAGGTCACCATTTAGGTAGAGAGTGACCGCAATAGGAATATCCTGGTAGCCCTCTTTTTGGCGTAAACGGCGGACCACTTCCTTAGCCATCTCTTTACCTTTTTCCTCAGCTACACCCGGATCAATATCCACTACTTCAGTCTGACTCTCATTCTGAAAGATATCTTGACTATTAAGAGCCAGAACTACTGAAGCCCCTGCTAGGTGGTCATTCCCTTGGCCCGGTTCACTTAAAAGGTCATAGGACATAATGGAATTCAGATAATGGGGTTCGAAGCTATCCAGCTTATCAGCGGCCGCCTGCTCTGGGTTAAGCCCCTGATCGTTGTCTTGGCTCTTAGGCGCTAACCACTGGCGCGCTTCATCAGCAGTAATCGCCTGGCCTTCCCGCAAAATATAATCATTGGTTGGAAACTCCAGCTTGGTGCCATCATAAAGGGCCCGGTCCAAACCGTCTAAATTGGCCTGGGAAGCTGCATTTACCATGATACCCCGGGTGCGGTTGATATCATAGAAACCATCCTCAATGTTAGCAGTATAAAAACGCTGATTACCGCCAGCATCCGCCTCAGTGGTTGCCAAGGATACGGCTTCATCCTGGTCCTGACTCTGGCAACCAGCTAGACCCAAAACTAGGCTAGTGGCTATAGCTAGCCTGGCTAAATTATTAAATCGCATCATTAATTCCCCTTACTTATCAATTTACAATTGGTCGAGCATATCAGCTTCGCTAAAGATAGTAACGCCTAAATATTGGGCCTTAGCTAACTTAGAACCCGCGTCACTACCAGCAATTAGGATATCCGTATTCCTAGACACGGAACCAGTGACTTTACCCCCTTGGGCTTCAATCAGTTTTTTAGCCTCAGGCCGACTGTAGGTCGCCATTTTACCGGTCAAGACAACCGTCTTGCCCTGCCAAAAACTATCTAAATCACTAGTCTGACCAGGTCTTGGGCCTTGATAGATCATATTTACCCCTAAATTAGCTAGCTTTTCGATTAGGGCTTGGACATCCTCATTATCAAAATATTCTACCACAGAATTGGCAATCACCTGCCCAATCCCATCAATTTGAGCTAATTCTTCCTGATTAGCCGCTAAAATAGCTGCCATGGTCGGATAATGACTGGCAATATCTCGGGCCGCCTTGCTGCCGACATGGCGAATACCCAAGCCAAACACTAATCGGTCTAGAGAATTTTCCTTAGATGCACTGAGAGCTGCTAAAAGATTATCGGCCGATTTGTCACCAATTTTATCCAGGGTCAAGAGCTGGTCTTTTTCTAACTGGTAGAGGTCGCTAGGATCCTTAACTAAGCGGCGGTCATAGAGCTGTTCTAAAACTTTTGGACCCAGGCCTGTCACATTCATGGCATCCCGGGAAACAAAATGATAGAGCTTTTCCTTGGCCTGGGCTGGACAGGCTGGGTTTACGCAGCGTAAGGCCACTTCATCATCCAGATGGATTAAATCAGACTGGCATTCTGGGCACTGGCTCGGAATCTGATAAGGCTGGCTATCAGCCGGGCGTTGATCAAGATCAACCGCAATGACTTCTGGAATAATGTCCCCGGCTTTATGAATTTTAACCTGGTCACCTAGTCGAATATCCTTTTCTTGGATCAAGTCCGCATTATGAAGGCTAGCCCGACTAACGGTAGAGCCAGCTAGTAAGACAGGATCCATTACTGCAGTCGGCGTGACCACCCCAGTCCGACCTACCGTCCACTCAATATCACGGATTCTTGTCGCCTGTTCTTCAGCTGGAAACTTGTAGGCAATTGCCCAACGTGGCGCTTTAACCGTATGGCCTAGTTGGGCTTGCTGGTCAAAATCATCTACCTTGAAAACAATACCATCAATATCATAAGGCAGGTCATGGCGCTGGCTGGTCATTTCTTCTACAAAATCCCACATATCGGCTAATCCCGTCAAAGACCGCGTTTGGTCATTAATATGAAAGCCCCACTCCTTAAATTGGGCCAACATTTGGGATTGGCTAGCCAAGCCCAAATCTGGGCTAAAGACACCGCTATAGAGGAAAACGTCTAGTTTCCGTTGGGCAGTAATCCGGCTGTCCAGTTGGCGGATTGAGCCGGCCGCTGAATTACGTGGGTTGGCAAAGGTAGGGAGGCCTTGGTCTTCCCTGGCCTGGTTGAGGGCTAAGAATGAAGCCTTGGGCATAAAAATTTCTCCCCGGACTTCAATATCCAAAGGTTCAGGTAATTTTAAAGGAACCGAGGCAATCGTTCGCACATTGTTGGTAATATCCTCCCCAATCTGACCATCGCCCCGGGTAGCTGCTTGAACCAAGCGGCCATCCTGGTAGCGTAAAGATACGGATAGTCCGTCAATTTTTAACTCGCCCACATAAGTAACTGGACCTTCACTGGCAGCTTGGCTCGATGCCACAAAACGCGCTAGATCTTCCTGGTTAAAGGCATTAGCTAGGGACAGCATTGGGGTCTCATGAGTCACTTTCTCTAGGCCAGATTGGGCTAGCATGCCAACGCGATGCGAAGGTGAATCCGCCTGAACATAATCTGGGTACTGGGCTTCCAATGCTAAGAGTTCTTGGTAGAGCTGGTCATACTCAGCATCAGTAATTGTTGGCTGGTCCAGGACATAATATTGGTAGGCATATTGGTTAAGTTGGTCAGTCAAGTCAACCAATCTTCGTAAATCTGCTTTAGACATAACTTCTCCTTCTATACTTTTTCAATGGGCGCAAAGGCAGCTAGAAGTCGCTTAATCCCCTGGCCCTTAAAGGCAATATATAACTCTTGGTCATTACCCGCACCGGTTACCTTGACGACTGTGCCTTGGCCCCATTTTTTATGCTGGGCCTTATCACCAACTGCCCAATTAACTGGGCCATCATTAGCTGTGTGCTTGCTCGCTGTATTACCAGTATTAGCAAATACCGAGCGTTTTTCTTCTTTAAACCGTTCTTTAAAGGAGCGGGCTTGCCCGCTACGATTGGCTTGGTAACGGCCTAGCTGGTTGGACTGCTTACGGCTATTGTAGCTGGCTCGTTGTTCATTACTTGGCCGACCCCATTGCTGGCCTTCATTGACCAATAAGTCTTGATCAATCTCTTCAATAAAGCGAGAAGCTGGGTTATTTTGGTAGCGGCCATATAGCATCCGAGAATAAGAGTTAGTCAGATATAGCTTACGTTCAGCCCGGGTAATCCCCACATAGGCTAAGCGGCGCTCCTCTTCTAAGTCATCCTCTTCAATGGCCCGGGCCAAGGGGAAGATACCATCTTCCATACCAATGATAAAGACGAGGGGAAACTCTAGTCCCTTAGCCGCATGCAGAGTCATTAGGGTAACCTGACCTTGCTGGTTACTATCTTCATCGCGGTCACTAACTAGGGATAAGTCTGTTAAGAAGGCTACTAGGGCATCATCCAGGTTGGCTTGGTCAGCAAAAGGTAGGTCAGCCGCCAGCTCTTGACTATCTAATAGTGACACCAAATAAGCTTCTTGGTCAGCAAGTAAATCAGCTGTTAGGTCCACCTGGTCAATTTGTTCAGGGCGATTAGCTTCTTCCTGGGCAGCAATCTCAGCTGCTTGGACACGTTGATCAGCCTCAGCTTCATAACGCCGATCAAATTCAGCTGTCACCGATAAAAACTCCTCAATATTTTCCAAACGAGCCTGAGCCTCTAAGGTATTTTGCTTTTCTAAATCAGTCCGGTAGCCAGACATATCCAATAAGCTGTCTGTTAATTCGTAAATGGATAAAAACTCTCGCTGCTTTTGTAGTTTTACCATCATATCAGCAAACTTAGCCAGAGACCGAGCCCCCTTACCAGAAATTGGTGCTTGATCAACTAGGGCTGCTGCCTGTAAGAGGGTCAGTCCCTCTTGGTTGGCAAAATGAGCGAGCTTATCTAGGGTGCCGGGACCGACACCGCGTTTAGGAACATTGATAATACGGTTAAAAGAGAGGTTATCAGCAGGATTGGATAAAAGTCGTAAATAAGCCAGGATATCCTTGATCTCTTTACGGTCGTAGAACTTAAGACCGCCGACCATCCGGTAAGGCAGGCTAGCCTTGACTAGGGCTTCCTCAATCACCCGCGACTGAGCATTGGTCCGGTAGAGCACAGCCATATCCTGGTAACCTAACCCCTCATTTTTATAATCATTAATCTTTGAAACAACAAAATAAGATTCATCTTGCTCAGACTGGGCCCGATAATAGCCAATTTTTTCGCCCTCAGGGTTGTCCGTCCATAATTTTTTATCACGACGCTCGGCATTATTTTCAATCACCTGGTTGGCTGCTGCGAGGATATTTTTAGTGGACCGATAGTTCTGTTCGAGCAAAATGACTTGAGCTTGGGGATAGTCCTTTTCAAAGTCCAAGATATTCTGCATATTGGCTCCCCGCCAGCCATAAATAGACTGGTCAGCATCGCCCACCACACAGACATTCTTAAAGTAGTCAGCTAGTAGTTTTACCAACTTGTATTGGGCTTCATTAGTATCCTGGTACTCGTCAACATGGATATAATGAAACTTTTGCTGGTAATATTTTAAAATTTCCGGTTGGCTCTCAAATAATTGAACAGTCACCATAATTAAATCATCAAAATCAAAGGACTGAGCTACCTGTAGGCGTTGTTGATAACGGTCATAGCAATCAGCAACCACTTCGGAAATATAGTCCTGAGCCTGGGCCCGGAAATCCTTGGGCGTCAACATATTATTCTTGGCATCGGAAATTCGCCCCAAGACCATGCGAGGCTTGAAGCGCTCAGTATCGAGGTTTAGGTCTTT
This sequence comes from Aerococcus urinaehominis, assembly GCF_001543245.1. Classification (GTDB taxonomy): domain Bacteria; phylum Bacillota; class Bacilli; order Lactobacillales; family Aerococcaceae; genus Aerococcus; species Aerococcus urinaehominis. The sequence continues at coordinate 1,171,991 of NZ_CP014163.1, read as the reverse complement.
GAGAATTTGTTTAATGAGCGTTTGCTGCTCAGCTGGGTCGGCAATGGTAAAGTTGCGGGAAAAACCAATCGCCTCCGCTTCACGCCTTAAGATCCGCACACACATAGCGTGGAAGGTCGACACCCACATATCCTGGGCTTGCGGTCCGACTAACTTGCCTACCCGCTCTTTCATCTCACTAGCCGCCTTGTTAGTAAAGGTAATCGCCAGAATATTCCAGGGCTGGACATCCTTTTCTTGGAGGATATAGGCCATGCGGTGGGTCAAACCCCGGGTCTTACCGGAACCGGCACCCGCCATAACCAATAAGGGGCCCTCTGTCGTTTGTACTGCTTCTGCTTGCTTTTTATTGAGTCCTTCAAGTAGTTGATTCACCAAGACACGCCTTTCTTTGATAAGTGCTTATTTATTATAACCTTTTTAGGGCTTGGGGTTAACTTTTTAACCAGGCCCTGCTAAACAGAAAAAGCTGAGAATTTCTCCCAGCTTATTTTAAATATTAACGATTGATTTGCATCAAGATGAGTTGGTTGAGCCAAATACGTACCTTTTTACGCGCATTTTGATAATCCTTATTCAAGATATTATCAATCAAGTCCGGGTAAATATTAACCAATTCCCGCTGGGCTTCAGCCCAGTGATTAGCGTCTTCGCGCAGGTCCTGTAGGTAAAGTTCATGTAGCGTAGAGATAGTATTGAGGGTAATTTGCCGGAAGTAGGAATTAGGATGATAGGATACCAATTCAGCAAAATTATCAAATTCCGCTTTATAATAAGCTTCGGCGTCATTGTTATCCATAGCTTCCTTCATGGCCTGATAATTTTTCCGAGCTGGCTCAGGGTCGACAGTGACCTCTTTATTTTGCATCTGTTGGAGCAGGGTCATAATTAAAATCTCGATCACCTGTAAACGATCAATCAAGGCCCGGGAATTAAGCACGCTCTTAGCTACCACAGCCCCCTTGTAAGGTTCCGTACGAATATAACCCTCTTCTTCTAATTCATGCATAGCTCGACGAACGGGGGTCCGACTCATGCCTAATTGATTAGCTATATCTACTTCTTTAAGGTGGGTGTCAGGCAGTAATATGTTATTGTCAATCTGCTCCTTTAAATAATTATAAGCAATATCTTTATAAGATTGTGATTTTGCCATGGTATCCTCCTTGTTTTAGTAAATATACAAAACGTGTATTCTCTCTATTATCATACACTTTAAAAGTCACTTTGACAAATACTTAGGGGTCAAAACGGGCTAGGTTATAGGTCTCAATTGTCGTAATTAATTTATCTGCATAGCCTGGATCAGTCGCATAGCCGGCCGCTTGTAGGGCCTGCGCAGCTAGCCGGTAGTCCCGCTCGCCTATCAAAGCCTGGTAAAGGTCAGGATTCCAGTCTACTCCCCGGTGCATCAAGGCGGCATGGTCATCCACTGAGTCCTGCCAATTATGGTAGACCTTGAAGTAATCATTGATCGTAATAAATTCACCATCAACAAATTCCTGGGTGGGCAAGCTCACCGACCGGTCAAAAGACTGGGCCTTGCGACCAAAGAGATTATTGTAATAATATGCTAAATCACTCTGACCAAAATCAGATTCTAAAATGGCTTGGGCCGTCACAATAGATGGCAGGATTTGTGTTTTGGGATAACGTGACTGGGCATATTCTCCCACCGAAATAATAAAATCCTCCTGACTAGGCCACTTAACCTGGTTAACCCGGCCAACCCCTGGGACTTTGTTAAGCCAGTCGGCCAGCTGGACCCTGGCTAAGGGTAGGGCTAGTAAGCAAGCTAAAAGTCCTACGACGATAAGGGCCTGGTTGCGTTGCTGTAATTGCTTTTTAGTTAAAGTCTGCTTGCGCCTAGTAGGCCGCTTAGCCTTTTTCCGCCCTTTTGCCACAGTGTCACCCCCCTAAAATTCACAGTCTATCATACCATGATTGCATGACGAAAAACTAATTCCAGCTTTTATTTTAAGAAATTTATGCCTGGAACTGTTAGCTAGGTTGACCTTGACTCGAAATCGTGGTTTGTAATTAACTAGCCGATTCTAACCAGCAACATGCTCAAGGACCCAGGCAAACAAAAAAATAGACTAGCTTATCCAAGCTAGTCCGTTCTGCTTCAATATATTTAGCCGCCCAGGTAGGCTTTTTGTACTGCTTCAGAATCTAATAATTCCAAGCCAGTACCCTCAGCAATTAATTTGCCGGTCTCTAGTACGTAAGCCCGGTCAGAAATTTCCAAGGCTGCCTTGGCATTCTGCTCAATTAAGAGGACAGTCACACCCATTTGATGGATTTCTTTAATAATTTCAAAAATTTGCTTGATATATAAAGGCGCCAAGCCCATAGATGGTTCATCCAGAAGAAGCAAGCGGGGTTTCCCCATTAAGGCACGGGCCATTACCAACATTTGCTGCTCACCACCAGACAAGGTCGCTGCATCCTGGTTAATCCGCTCTTTTAGAATTGGGAAGTACTCAAAGAGACCTGCCATTTCAGAATCTAAGTGGTCGCGTTCCTTACGGGTAAAGGCACCCATGAGTAAGTTTTCTTTAACAGTCATACCAGGAAAAACATGGCGGCCCTCAGGCACCTGGCAAATACCCTTTTTAACAATATCCATGGTGGACATGTGATTAAGGGATTGCCCGCGATAGAAAATTTCTCCTGCTTTAGGCCGCATGAGACCAGAAATGGTCTTCAAAGTGGTGGTCTTACCGGCACCGTTAGAACCGATCAGGGAAACAATTTCCCCCTCTTTGACTTCAAAGCTCAGGCCCTTGATGGCTTCAATCATACCATAGGCGACGTGGATATTATCTACTTGTAACATGGTCATCCTAAGCACCTCCTAGGTAGGCGTTGATTACAGCCTGGTTATTTTGAATTTCATGGGGACTACCTTCCGCAATTAAGCGGCCGTATTCCAAGACATAGATGCGCTCGCATACCTTCATGACTAAGGACATGTCGTGCTCAATTAAGACGACCGTGACCTTGAATTCATCACGAATCATTCGAATCAGGTCCAAAAGTTCCTGGGTCTCGTTAGGATTCATCCCAGCCGCTGGCTCATCTAAGAAAATAATCTTAGGTTCTGTTGCCAAAGCTCGAACAATCTCCAAGCGCCGCTGCTGGCCATAAGCTAAATTTTTAGCCTTATTATTAGCCTCATCAGCTAAACCGAAGTGTTCTAATAGTTGGTCAGCCTTATGGTGTAACTTGTCACGGTTATCATAATAGGTTTGGGTACGCAGGATTGAATGCATTAAACTGGTCCCTTGCTTGTTGTCCATGGCGATCAAAATATTCTCCTTAACCGTCATATCTTTAAACAAGCGAATATTTTGGAAGGTCCGAGCCAAGCCCAAGTCATTAATCTTATCAGCAGATCGACCAATTAGTGATACCTCTTGGTGGTCTACCTGCATATCAATACTCCCCTCAGTTGGCACATAAACACCGGTAATCAGATTAAAGAGAGTCGACTTACCCGCACCATTGGGTCCAATTAAACCTACAATCTCTTGTTGGTTAATATCCAAGCTCACATCAGATACCGCCGTCAATCCACCAAAGCGTTTGGTTAGGTGATCAATTGATAATAAAGACATCCTAAACTTCCTCCTTTTTCTTGAAGAGACGGCTGAATCTAAATTCGTAGTCACCCAGCAAACCAGCTGGTCTAAAAATCATAATGACAATCAGGGCAATGGCATAGACAATCATCCGCAACTGCCCAAACGGTGCCAAGACTGTATTTAAGAGGCCCAAGACAATGGCTGCCACAAACGAGCCGGTAATGGAACCAATCCCACCAAAAACAACAATAATGAGAATATCAATTGATTTTTGGAAGGTAAATTGACTCGGAGTAATTACAGTAAAGTAAGAAGCGTACAGGGTACCAGCAATTGCAGCCGTAATAGCACCAATCACAAAGGCAACAATCTTGGCCCGGGTAGCATTTACCCCAACTGATTCTGCAGCAATTTCATCTTCACGCACCGATATGGTAGCACGACCTGGACTAGAGTTGACATAGTTTAAAATCACTAGGGAGGTTGCCACAATAAAGCAGAAAAGAATAATCCAATCTGTATTTTGTGGAATACCAGTTAGACCAGCAGCACCATTAGTGACTTCCAGGTTCATAATAATTACCCGGATAATTTCCGAAGTCCCTAAAGTAGCAATAGCCAAGTAGTCCCCTTTCAGACGTAAAGTTGGGATACCAACAATCAAGGCGACAATGGCCGCTAGGACCGCCCCTACTATCATGCCCAGATACATACCCATCAGGCCAGGGACTTTCATAGAGGTAATAGCACCAGCATAGGCGCCAATTGCCATAAAACCAGCATGACCCAAGGAGAACTGGCCGGAGTAACCCACAACTAAGTTAAGACCAATTGCCAAAATCATATTGATACCAATAGTAATCATAATATTTTGGTTATAAGTCGTCATATTACCAGTTAGGTAGATGGTAATAATAATAGTGAATAGAGCTAGAATACTAACTAACCAACTATTAGTCGCAGGTGTAAAGAAATTTTCAAACCAAGAACGTTTTTTCATATTTACCACCTACACTTTCTCTTTACTTGACTTACCTAGCAAGCCAGTTGGCTTAATCACTAGGATTATAATTAAAATAAAGTAAACAACCGCATCTTTCCAGGTCGATAAACCGATCATAGCGGTAAAGGTTTCAACTAAGCCAATTAAGATGCCACCAAGCATGGCGCCTGGCACCGATCCAATCCCGCCTAAAACGGCAGCCACAAAGGCCTTAATCCCTGGCGTTACCCCCATTAGCGGCGAAATAGAGTTGTAGTAGATACCAACTAGCACACCACCGGCACCAGCCAAAGCTGAACCTAAGGCAAAGGTGAAAGAAATAACAGAATCGACATTGATACCCATCAGACGGGCAGCATCTGCATCAACGGAGACCGCCCGCATGGCTTGACCCATCCTAGTGTTTTTAATGATATATTGTAGGGCTAGCATCAAGACCAAGGTCACCCCAAAAATTAAGAGTTGCTGGCTTGAAATGGAAATCGGGCCTAGGCTAAAACGCTGGTTGCTCAATTCAGTCGGAAAGGCCCTCACTTCGGGACCCATAAAGTAAATCATGACATTTTGTAAGAGGTAAGAGACCCCTATCGCTGTAATCAAGGCCGCAATTCGTGTTGATTTCCGCAGGGGCTTATAAGCCACTCTTTCAATAATCACGCCCAAAATGGCGGTAAAAATCATAGAGATAATAATACTTGGAAACACACCAAGTCCAACCCGAGTAACTAGTCCGTAACCAACAAAAGCGCCCACCATGTAGATGTCACCATGGGCAAAGTTAATCAAGCCAATAATCCCATAAACCATGGTATAACCCAGGGCCATCAAAGCATAGATAGAGCCCAGGGACAGGCCATTAATTAATTGTTGAATAAAATTAATCATTATTTACAACCTTTCTAGGGCTCAATCACAGTTGTACCAGCAACTTGTCCTTGCTGGATTTCCTGGATATAAGCAGTTTTGATTGGGTTATGCTGTTCATCAAATGAGAAGGTACCTGTTACCCCTTCAAAGTTAGTGGTTTGTGCCAACTGGTCAGTAATGGCTTGACGATTGGCTGAATCAGCACGGTCAATAGCGTCAAAAGCTAGGTAAGCCGCGTCATAAGCTAAGGCCGCAAACATATCTGGATCTTCACCATAAGTCTGACGATATTTATCAACAAAGGCCTGGGCCTTAGGCGTCATGTCCTTTCCTTGGACAAAGTGGGCTGAATAGTAGATATTATTCATATTTTCTGGCCCAGCTAAAGAAATAATTTCTTGGTTACCAAAGCCATCTGGCCCTAAAATCGCGGCATCAATGCCCATTTCCCGAGCTTGCTTAATCAGAGGTCCTGCTTCTTGGTAGTAGCCAGCCACAAAGATAAATTCAGCGCCCTTACTCTTAACGTTAGTCAAAATAGTCGTAAAGTCAGTTTCTTTTGACACATAGGACTCATTAGCGACAATATCTCCCGTAAAGTTTTCAGTAAATTCCCGCGACAGGTTCTGACCATAGTCGGATGAATTATCCATAATCACAGCGCCCTTTTTCCAGCCTTGTTGGTTGGCAAAACGAGCTAAGGCAACCCCCTGGAATGAGTCCTGGAAGCAGACCCGGTAGATGTACTCTAATACTTCACCGGTATGATCTAAAGTGATGCCATCTCCTGTTGCCGTTGCTGTGATGACCGGCGTAGTCGCATTGGTAGCCAAAGGAGTTTGTGCTGAGACTGACCCCGTAGTGGCTGGACCCAAAATCACAGAGACATTCTCGACATCAGTTAAACGGGTCGCCCCATTGGCCGACTCTTCTGGTGCTGATTTATTATCAAACTCAATATATTCAACCGGCTTACCATCAATACCGCCCCGATCATTTTGCTCTTGAACAGCCATTTTAATCGCATTATTCTGTACCACCCCGTAAGCTGATACATCACCGGATAGTTCCCAGTTGCCACCTAATTTAATGGTAGCCGAATCATCTTGATTATTGTTAACTGTTTGTGTCGCTGCTTCACAAGCACCGAGCACGCCTACACTAGCGAGTAGTAGGACTAATTTTTTTAACTTCATGGCTAGTCTCCTCTAATTTTTTTAACATAGTTTCCAGTATAGAAAATTCTGACAATTCTTGCAAGGTATAAGCGATCAAGTTTATAAAAATTTTGCTTTTTCCTAGCACTTGTTTAGCCAATAATAGAAAAAATGTTGCTATCCAAGCAACATTTTCGCTCTAACTTTAACTATAAATCCAACATAGATTGCTGGCAGTAAGCAACATTGTCCTTGATACGACAGATGCGCACCAACTCATTTTTTAAAAATTCATGATCTGCGCCCTCAGCAACAGCGCTAACAGCAGTATTTTGATTGATAATTCTTACTTTTCCAGCCTGGTCAGCAGAAACAGGCTCAATCACTATTCCTAATTGGTCCATATTCTCATCCTTCATTTTTCTTCATAGTGAATATACCACACCCCTCAAAAAAAGGTCAATACTGGTCGCTTAAGAGCCACCCGGGAATAAAAAATAAGGGTGCGACAAAAATCACACCCTCAGAGCTTAATTTTTCAAAGCTAAAGCACACTTAATATGAGTGATTACTCAACCCCTTTTAGGGCTTCAACCATATCTACTCTTTTCAGTTTCACATGCATGATCATCATGACAATCAGTGAGAAGGCTAGAGAAAGTAAGCTAGCTAGCAAATAGCTCTGCCAGTTAACAGCCACTGGGAAACGCATAAAATCAACTTCTACCGTAGACAAGATATAGCGACAGAGCAAATAGCCTAGTCCCCATCCCAGAAAAATCCCCGCGCTAGCTAGGATTAGGGTCTCCCGGTAAATATACATGCTAACCTCAAGCGGATAAAAGCCAAGCACCTTAATAGTGGATAACTCACGAATCCGCTCAGATACATTAATATTGGTCAAGCTGTAAAGAACAATAAAGGCTAGACTAGCCGCGGCCAGAATCAAGACAATGGTAATAATATCCAGCATCTCAATAGTTTGGTCGAACATCGCAGCCATTTCGTCCGTATCAATAACACCAGCCACCCCAGCTAAAGCCGTCAAATCACTAGTTAATTGGTCCACCTGGTCAGTAGATAGATTAGCCTGGTAGGCCAAGAGCACACGATTATTAGCAGCCGTTTGACCCGTCAAGTCTTCATACAATTGGCTAGTCAAATAGACATCATGATAAACATAAGACAGGCTGGCTCCTGCAATTGGCACTATTAATTCCTCACCTTGTTCATTTTTTAGCACCAGATTGTCCCCAACTTCTAAGTCTAAGAGGTCTAAGAGCTTTTCTGTCACAATAGCCCCTGACTGGTCTAAAGTTAAGGTCTGATCTGGATTATTAGGATCAACAAAATTGAAAAAATCGGTATTAGCCTGGTCATCTGCTAGCACGTTCACATTAACATCCTGACTAAGCACATCCCCCTGGCTATCAGTCTGGTAGCGCAGGTTAGCATAGGCCAAGTAATTTTGAATACGCTCATCCTGATTAACCTGGTCAATAAGCTCTTGATACTGGTCCTGACCCAGGTCAGTTTGCAAGGATACAGTAGCATCGGCAGTTTGAAAATGATAGAACTGGGCCTGGGCCAAACCAGCAATTGAATCCGAGATACCCAGTCCGGTTAAAATTAGGGCGGTACAACCAGCTATGCCAATAACTGTCATGGCATTGCGACCCTTGTAGCGGAAAATATTACGCAAGGTAATCTTGCTCTGGAAACCGAGACGAGACCACAAGGCTGGAATTTTTTCTAGCAGAATATGGTCCCCATCCTTAGGCGGTTTTGGTCGCAAGAGCTGAGCAGTGTTTTCCCGTAAGGTCTGCCAAGTCGTATAAATAGCAGGGCCTACTGTGGTTATCACCGCAATAACTAGAGCTAGTAAAACATCCAACCAATAAAAATTAAAAACAAAGCTTGGGAAGTTAAACATGGTCTGGTAGGCATACATAATGACATAAGGAAAAAGGTAGTTCCCCACACCAATACCAATCATTGAACCCAATAGACTTGCCAAGAGGGCATAGCTGGCATATTTAGTCATTATCTCGGCTGGTCGGTAGCCCAAGGCCTTTAAGGTACCAATCTGGGTGCGCTGCTCATCAACCATCCGTGTCATAGTGGTAAAACTGACCAAAACTGCAATCAGAAAGAAGAAAATTGGGAAAACATTAGCTATGGCTGCAATCCGATCAGCATTGTCGGCATACTCATAATATCCTGACACACTCTCTCGGTCATTAATTATATAATTAGGCTTACTAATTTGGGCTACCTCTCGGCGCGCCTCAGCTAATTGGCTTTCTTGCTGGTTGACTTCTGCCTGAGCCTGGGTCAGGGCTTGACTAGCCTGGTCTAGCTGGGCCTGAACTTGACTAACATCTTGTCCGGGCAAGGCAACTTGTGGCTGGCTAAGGGCAGCTGCCGTTTGTTCCACTCGTGCTTGTGTCATCGCCAAGGCTTGTTTGGCCTGGTCAAGTTGGGTTTGGCCTTGGTCAATTTCCTGGTCGAGATCAGCTTGTAGGTTGGCTTTTACCTGGTCAGGACGATCCTTTAGAACTGCTTCGCTGGCAGCCAAACGGTCTGCCACCAAATCTTCATAGTCCTCTGAAAAAGCAGCTAAATCAGCAGCAGCAGGAATCCGCCCAGCAATATTAGTATAAAGCTCACCTACAATTATCTGAGGCTGGACCACCGCCAAACCATTAAGCCGACCATTACCAATATTAGTAAAACGACTAGCCGTTTCATCAATATATAAAGGTGATTTAACCAGACCTACCACGGTAAATTTATCTGTAGTCAAGTGTGGTGCTTGGTCATTATCAACAAGGCCTAGGTCAGTCAGAGTGATTTGGTCACCAATTTTATGGTCGGTACGGCCCAGCTCCAAAGCAATTTCATCATCAGCCTGGGGCAACCGGCCTTCCTGGACATTAAAATGATTAATATCCCCCATTTCATTGAAGTTGGGATAGAAGCGAACCAGTTCTTGGCTACCCGCAATCTCTCGGTCAACACTGGCATAGGGATACCAATCCACACCCTCTACTTCTTCCAAGCGGTCAAGATCTGCTTGATAGAGACCAGCTGTTGACTGAATATCTAGGTCTTGTAAATATTGTTGGCTAAAGTATTGGTCAGCAGTAGCCTTCATATCCGGTGCCGCTGCGCGAATACCTACGAAAAAACCAGTACCTAGGATAATAATAGCCATCAAGGCAATAAAACGTGATAAATTACGCGATATCTCTCTAAAGTTATCTTTCCATAAAGTTTTCTTAGTCATTACTACCACTCAATCTCTGCAACTGACTTAGGCTGACTATTTTCTTCAATATTCGCAACCCTAGCATTATTAATATGGATAACCCGATCCGCCATCTGGGCAATGGTCTGGTTGTGGGTAATCACAACTACCGTCGTATGATGTTGGCGGCTTTGCTGTTGCAAGATATCCAACACCTGCCGGCCTGTTTCACTATCTAGGGCCCCAGTTGGTTCATCACAGAGCAGGAGGTCTGGATTCTTGGCTAAAGCTCGAGCAATCGACACCCTTTGCTGCTCGCCTCCTGATAATTGGGCCGGGAAATTGCTAGCCCGATGGTCCAAACCGACTGACGCCAAGGCTTGGTCGGCAGCAATCGGGTCTTGAGCAATTTGTTCACTCATTTCTACATTTTCCAGTGCCGTTAAGTTAGGTAGCAAATTATAGAATTGAAAAACAAAGCCTACCTTATCGCGGCGATATTTGGTTAGACCTTTATCATCTAATTGGCTGATGTCTTGGCCAGCCACCCAAATCTCACCAGCGGTTGGCTTATCCATGCCCCCTAAAATATTTAAGGTCGTTGACTTACCGGCGCCTGATGGCCCTAGAATGACGACAAACTCTCCCTGGTTAATACCAAAGGAGATATGGTCATTCGCCACAACCTGGGACCGACCCTCCCCATAGGTCTTAACGACATCTTTTAGCTCAATATACATGTCATGCCCCTTTCTCTTGTTTTCTATAGTCTACCATCTTTCTTTGAACTTTTAATGAACCAGAGCTTATTTAAAAAAATTTCTGGTCATGCTATACTTTGGGAAATAAAGGAGGCTCCTATGATCTACGATGTACTTGTCATTGGTGGCGGCACCAGTGGCCTGATGGCCGCAGTTTCTGCCAGTCTCAATGGCGCTCAATCCATTAAAATTATTGAAAAAAATCCCAGTCTAGGTAAAAAGTTACTTTTAACGGGTGGCACCCGTTGTAATGTCACCAACAACCGGCCTGCCGATGAGGTCATTCGTCACATTCCCGGTAACGGAAAATTTTTATACTCCGCTTTTTCTAATTTTGACAACTACGACATTATGGCCTTTTTCACTGACCGGGGCGTAGCGCTCAAGGAAGAAGACCACGGACGCATGTTTCCCACTACTGACTCGGCCAAAACCATCCTCAATGTCTTTATTGAGGAGATCAAGCAAGCTAAAATCGAAGTCCAGACCAAGGTTCAGGTTAAATCCCTCGTCCTAGATCAAGACAAGCAAATTGGCGTGGTTTTAGATGGTGGTCAGGTTGAAATGGCTAGGACGCTTATTCTAGCTGTTGGCGGCAAGTCCTATCCTAGAACCGGTACCACTGGAGATGGCTACAAGCTGGCTAAGCAAGCTGGCCACCACATCACCCCGCTTTACCCTACCGAAGCTCCAATTACTTCTGAGGAAGGCTTTATAAAAGACAAGACCCTCCAGGGATTGACCCTGCGTGACATTGATTTAAAAGTACTGAATCCAGCTGGTAAGACAATTATCAACCACCGCATGGATATGATTTTCACCCACTTCGGTATCTCCGGTCCAGCTGCCCTACGTTGCTCCATGTTTGTTAATCAAAGCTTGAGCCAGGATAGCGAAAAAGAAGTCACGATGAGCCTGGACTGCCAACCTGACTTGAGTTACCAAGACCTACGCCAGGCTTTTGTCCACGCCCGGGAGGATAATTATCCCGGCAGTCTAACTAAATTACTTAAGCAATGGATGCCTGAACGCTATGCTAAATTCCTCTTAGACCAATGCCAGATTTCCCAAGACCGCTCAGCTCATGACCTCTCCAACCAACAGATTGAAAAGCTCTGCCAGGCTATCAAAGCTTATAGCTTCAAGGTAACTGGTACCTGGCCAATTGAAAAAGGCTTTGTTACCGGCGGTGGTGTTAACCTTAAAGAGATTTGGCCCCACGCCATGCAATCCAAACTTAACCCCCACCTCTTTATCTGTGGCGAACTCCTAGACATTAATGGCTACACCGGTGGTTATAATATCACTGCCGCCTTTGTAACCGGTTATACTGCCGGACAAAATGCTGCCTGGATGTCTATGAGCTAATTTATAATTCACGATGCCAGTGACATTTGTCCTGGCATTTTTTATTTAGTGAAAATAAAAAGAGCTGGCCCATCCAACTCTTCCCTCTCCAAAGCCTGGCTCATAAGTCCCAGGCTCCTACTATTATACGAATGTTATCAGCATAGTTGGGATCGACTCAGCAGGCAGGTCGCCACTTCAGGAACCTGACTCAATAGCTTACAGCTGTTGGTCAGCTTCCTTCCAGTGGTCTATGCCTGATCGCCGAGTCTCACACCCTCTCTTTCTTAAATACATTAACCTTCAAATAATCGCTCTCCGGGCTACTGGCTGGTACTGGAAAATCACTTGGTAGGCTAAAGCTTTGTAATAGACTAATTTTAGTGGCTTGATCTTTTGCGCCAGCCTTGATGTCAGCCAAAAAGTCCTCTGGTCGATAGTTGCTAGCATTGGTCGAGCAGACCAGATAGCCTTGCGGTGCTAAAATTGTCAGAGCCTCACTGACCAACTGACGGTAATCCCTGGTTGCCTTAAAGGTACCTTTTTTATGGCGAGCAAAGCTTGGCGGATCCATCACAATAATATCGTAGCTTTCACCGTGTTTAGCTGCATAATCAAAGTATGAAAAGACATCCATGGTATAAACCCGCATGGCTCCTAAATCTAGTCCATTTGCTTGGTACTGAGACTCAGTTAGGGCTTGGGACCGGTTGGCTACATCGACATTTGTCGTCGTAATTGCCCCGCCCATAGCCGCTGCCACGCCAAAAGCACCAGTATAAGAAAAAGTATTCAATAGACGCCGTCCGGCCGCCAATTCTGTCTGAATAAACAGTCTGACATCTCTTTGGTCCAAGAAAATCCCAGTCATCCAACCTTCGTTTAAGTTCACAAGATAATTAATCCCATTCTCCAAAACTAGCAAATCACTGGCGGGCTCCTGGCCAACCAATACTTCACTGATGGCTAGACCAGCCTGGTCAAAGCGGTTTTTACCAATCACAGCGCGAGCCTGAGGATAAACTGCCGCCAGAGCCGCTAAAATCTGGTCACGATAGCTGTAAATTCCAGTAGAATACCATTGAATCAGCAAGTAACCAGCATAATAATCGATAGATAGACCACCTAAGCCGTCCCCATCACCATTAAAAACTCTAAAGGCTGTAGTCAAGGGGTCAGCAAAGAGTGCTGCCCGTTTCTGCTTGGCCTGGTCAAAAAGATGGGTAAAGAAAGCTTGGTTCATATTTTGACCTGGCTGCTTACTAAAAACCCAACCCAACCCTTTATTTTGCTGAGACAAATAGGCCCGACCCAGAAATTGGCCCCGGTGGTCGACTAGATCAACCAAATCACCATCCTGGTAGTCAGCCAACTGACTAAAATCCTCAGGCTTTAACAATTGACGACCAGCCCTTAAAGCCTGGCTAGCCGCTTTTTTTAACTTATAAATTGCCAAATTAATGCTCCTTTTGATAGCTAATAACCAACTGCCCTAGATCATATAGTAGATAACCTAAGACCGTACCAGCACAATTAAAAATAATATCATCAACATGGGAAACCCCAGTATAAAAATAAAACTGCAAGATCTCAATCAAGCAACTCACTGCTAGTCCAAAGGTTAGGGTTGAAAACATGAGGTGGCGTCTTTTACTAAATAAAGGCCATAAAAAGCCAAGCGGGATAAACCAGAGGACATTGCCAAAAAAGTTATACCAGTAAGAAAAACGTGAATCCCCATCGAGTAACTTAACCGTATCGACTAAGGGTAGCCAATGAAAATCTGACCACGACCGGTCAACATACCAAGTCAACTGCCACCATTGCCAATCATAGCGTAGGACAGTTAAATGGATTAGCATCAAGGCGTAGGCTAAACTGATAAAAATTAAACTTTCCCGCCACCAATTAGTCTGACCAAAGGACTGCCCCTTAACATATTTAAGCCAGAGCCAACGCCCTAAGAGATAGCAACCCAGGTAGATTAGCGTCTTATCCAAACTGAAGATAATTAATTGTAGCAAGGGATAATGGTTAACACGGCCTTCAAAAATAAGGGCAACTAGCTCTTGTAACCAACCTAAAAATATCATACAAACACTTTCTTATTCTTTAATTAATTTTTCTGACTTGAAGCTAACTGTAAAAGTTGATCCTTGGCCTAACTGGCTGTCCACCATAATATCAGCCTGGTGGCGCTCCAAAAGCTTAGCTACCAAGGCTAGACCGATGCCTGCTTCCCCATATTGAGAATTCTTGCGTGAGGCATCCGCCTTATAAAAGCGCTCAAAGATATGAGCTTGTTGATCAGTGGACATGCCAATGCCGGTATCCGCCACGGCTATCTTGGTCAAGCCCTGATCGTAGTCAGCCGTTACTTTAATTTTACCATGTTCAGTAAACTGGTTGGCATTTTTCAGTAAATTGACAAAAATTTGCCGAAAGCGATCAAAATCTGCATAGACTTCAATTTCTTCTGAGCAGTCCAATATCATCTGGTTGCCCTGGTCTTGGGCGATGCTTTCCATTTGTAAGAGGATATCAGCTAGAACAGGTTGCACTTTAAAAACCTGTCGGTGCAGAGGATCATCTTCGTTTAAAATCTTTTCATAGTCTAAGTTTTCATTAACTAAACGAATTAATCGGTTGGTCTCATTGTAAAGGAGACGCATGGATTGCTCACGCTTATCTTCCTTGATTAAACCATGCGCAAAACCCTCTAAGATACCATTCATGGTTGTTAGGGGTGTCCGCATCTCGTGGGCAACATCTAACATTAATTGTTGGCGCAGGTCTTGCTGGCGCAACACTTCAGCTTGGGAAGCTTTAAGAGAAGCAATCATAGTATTGAAATCAGCTGCCAAATAATCAATCGTATCGCGTCCCTTACTAGTCAAACTAATATCATAATCACCAGCTGCAATTTCCTTGGTCGCCCGAGAAAACTCACTAAATCGGCGCTGCTGGTAATGAGCAAAGGCTGCACTTAAAACAATTGCCACTAGCGCTGCTAAAGTAAAACCTTTAACAATATTATCTTGTAGATTAAGTAAAAACTTGTCTACTAGGCGAGTCGGTGTCCCCAAAACAAGATAGCCCTGGTAGTTGCCTTGGCTATCACGAATAGGCACAAAGACCGACCAAGCATCATTATTATCATTAGAAAACCCCATATCATAGGCTCTAAGGCCTAGATAACGACCTTGACGCAGACGGAGCCTTTCTCCCGTATTCAAAGCATTATTCTGGGGCCCGTTACCAATCTGGTCCCAGCCAGGATAGACTAGCTGATCGCTGGCATCATAGTAGGCTACCTTAACATTATTGCCCTGTAAAATCAGTTCAATATCACTTAAATAATCCTGACTGAGTGGCTGCACCATGATAGAAGCAGCCAGCTCTAACAAGCGTGCTTCCTCACGTTCATAAATCTCATTCGAAGTAAAGTTGACCAAAGAAAAGCCCATCGTCATGACAGTTACTAAAATAACAACCAGAAAAGCTGCTAGCTGACGAAAAAAGTAGTGCAACTAGTCCACCTCAACTTCTTCATACTTATAACCAACACCCCAGACTGTTTGAATTAAGGACGGTCCAATTTTTTCAATCTTCTGTCTTAATTTTTTTATATGTGCATCCACCGTCCGCTCATCACCGTAAAAAGGGCTCTCCCACAGACTATTCAGTAAATGGTCACGGGTAAAGACTTGTTTAGGGTGGCTAGCTAATAAGTTTAAGATTTCGAATTCTTTGGGTGTTAAATTAGCAATTTCCTGCCCCATATAAATAACCTCCCGGGTAGCAGGATTAATTGTCAGCTGGCCGGTTTTTACCATACCAGGCACCTCTCCTTGGTTATTTGCTTGGCCATCGTCGTTCATTTGACTACGGTAGCGCCGGTACAAAGCCTGAATACGAGCTAATAGGGTAACCGGGCTAAAAGGTTTAGTCACATAATCATCAGCCCCGACATTAAAACCGAGCACTTGGTCTGACTCAGAGTCCCTAGCCGTCAACATAATAATCGGTATCAATTTATTTTGTTGGCGAATAGCTTGGCACACCGAGATACCATCCAATTTGGGTAGATTAAGATCTAGTATAATCATATCTAGCTCATCCTGGTGGTCTTCAAAATAGGCCAAGCCAGATTCTCCATCGTAACAGGACTCAACTTGCCAGCCCTCCTGCTGATCAAAAAAAATGGCCATCATCTCTTGGACACTTTCACTATCCTCTATCATTAGCAAATGCATATCATCAAACTCCTTTACTATTATTGTAAACTATTCAATCATCAAATAAAATTTTGGCAGCTAAAAGGCTATTTTTTTACGTATTTATATAGTGAAAGGAGGTAAATATATGAACCAATTTCAAGCGATTGGTCGGCTAGCCCGCGAAGTCGACCTCAAAGAATTTTCCAATACAGGCAATGCGGTTTTAAATAATGTCCTAGCGATTCCGCGCTCATTTAACCAAGACAAGGACCGCACTGATTTTATTCCTATCGTTGCTTGGAATGCTACCGGCAAGCTGATGGCTCGCTACCTTAAAAAGGGTGATGAAATAGCGATTATCGGCAACCTACAAAGTCGCAGCTATGAGAATAAAGAAGGTCAGACTGTTTATACCGTTGAAGTCAATGTTCGCCAGGTACAATTTTTACGCAAAAAACAAGAAAACTTGCAGGAAATTACGATCAATACCGTTAGCAATCCTAACTAGACTAGCTAGTAAGTTACCTATAAAAAGCGGCCGGGACAAATGTCTCGGCCGCTTAACTTGCTATATTATAAAGAACCCTGGGTTCGTAATTTTTCTGCCATCTGGTTAATACGTCGCAAGCGGTGGTTAACACCTGATTTAGACACCTGACCACTAGGTAAAAGCTGCCCCAATTCCTTAAGTGAAGCATCAGGATTTTCCAACCGAACCTGGGCGACTTCCTGGAGCTTATCCGGCAATTCTCCTAGTCCAATCCGCTCATCTAAATAACGAATATTCTCTAACTGCTGGCTAGCCGCATTAACCGTCTTATTAAGGTTTGCATTATCACAATTCATTAAACGATTAACTGAATTAGTCATATCCCGCCAAATGCGAATATCTTCGAAATGTAGCATGGCATTAGTGGCCCCTACCAGAGTTAAAAATTCAGAAATCTTTTCTGCTTCTTTTAAATAGGCAATGTATCCATTACGCCGATCAATCGCTCGCGCATTAAGGTTAAAACTATTTAGCATGGTCACAATATCATCATTATGCTGCTTATGGTCAGAATAAATCTCTAAATGATAAGAAGAAGTTTCTGGATTGTTGACAGAGCCACCTGCTAGAAAAGCACCGCGCAGATAAGATCGCTTTCTTTGATCATTTCCCATAATTTCCGGAGAAATATGCGGATTTATAAAATGATCTCCAAAAATATTCATCTCCTTAAGTAAACCCTCTACATCATCTTGAATCTGGACAATATAGATATTATTCTTTTTCAACTTCATCTTCCGTCGGATTAAAATTTCCGGAACAATATTGAAAAAATTGGTTAACAGAGAATAAATCCGCCGCGCAATCGCGGCATTTTCTGTTTGCACATTTAAAACCAACTGACGATTACTCAAGTTAATCAAACCGTTCATCCTCAGCAAAGCCGCCAACTCAGACCGAGCATGTTCACTGTCTACCTCCAATTGGGTTAATTCCTTCTTAACATCACTGGCATAAGACACTGGACCAGGCTCCTCTCAACTTATTTATAGTGGCGACGGTAGATTTTTAGAATTTCATTCACCAACTTACGCCGATCATGGTAAACGCCCTTGTCCTCAAGAGCTAAAAAATCAGCCTCAACCAGCTGAATACCCTGGTCAGCTAGGCCAACACTATCATGGCTGACCTGGACCAAGTATTCAGGTGTTTCTGGTCGATTAATATAAGCTTTTGGTACTACCGCATTATTAGCCAAAATATAGTCTACCCTATTTTGGCCCAGATGGCTATTGATTACTCTAACATGATCAGCATCAGAAAAATGTTCTGTCTCTCCAATCTGAGTCATAATATTACAAATATACAGTAGCTGGGCAGGTGTATCTAAAATTGCCTGGCGGATTTCATCAATAACCAGGTTGGGTAGGATTGAGGTATACAAGGAGCCAGGTCCCAGAATGATAAAATCGGCCGTCTCAATAGCCTTGAGAACGCCACGTCCTGCATGGGGGCGGCGGGCCTCGTAACCATCCACTACCCTAACACCAATTTTATCAATGGCTTGGCGTTTGGCCACTATACTAGTTTCTCCCTCAATAAAACTGCCATCTTGGAAATGCGCCTGGAGAACCAGCGGCTCCTCAGCCGCAGGCAGAACCTGACCTTGAACATCCATCATCATCGCCAACAATTTTAAAGCGGCATAGACATCTCCCCGCATTTCTGCCAAAGCTGCGATAATCAGGTTGCCAATGGCATGGCCGGAAAATTCTTGGTCCTCCGGCGCAAAACGATACTGGAAAATATCTTTATAAATATCTTCTATATTAGACAAAGCCACTAAACAATTACGGATGTCGCCCGGAGGAATGGTTTTAACTGAATTACGAATGGCCCCACTCGACCCACCATCATCAGCAACTGTCACAATGGCTGTCACATCGCAATTGGCTTCTTTCAAACCAGACAAGAGCACTGGCAGGCCAGTACCTCCGCCGATAACTGTTATCTTCGGACGTTCATTTTCATTAGCAATCATGACCGGTTCACCGATTCTTTACGTTTGAGCCGGTCCCGGTGAGTTTTATTAACTCGATAACCCAAATCAGCCACATGGTTGCCCAAGCGTTCAGTTAGGGCAATCGACCGGTGCTGACCACCTGTACAACCGATAGCAATGGTCACCGAACTTTTTCCTTCTTGTTCATAGCGGGGCAAGGTAAAATCCACTAGATCAACAAATTTGCGATAAAAAACTTCAGTATCTTCTTGGGCCATCACATAATCATAAACTGGCTTATCCAAACCAGTTAAGGGCCGTAAGTCGTCTATATAGTGGGGGTTGGGTAAGAAGCGGACATCCATAACAATATCAGCATCAATCGGAATGCCGTACTTAAAGCCAAAGGACATCACTTCAACCATGAACGACCGGTCATCCGCCTGCTTGAATTCCTCCATCAAGCGCTCGCGCAATTGTCGAGGCGACAGGTCACTGGTATCTATGATTAATTGTGACCGCATACGAATATCCTCTAAAAGGGCGCACTCACGGTGGATACCCTCTAAAATTGTGCCACCTTCTAGTTGTAAGGGGTGGCTACGCCTGGTTTCCTTATAACGGGACACTAGCTCAGTATCATTTGCTTCTAAAAAGACCACCTTCATATGAATCATGGCACGGTTATCCATCCCCGCTACCACATCAATCAATTCATCAAAGAAATCCCGGGAACGCAGATCCATAACCAAGCAAATTTTGGCAATTTTCCCTGATTCCTTAATCAATTCCCAAAATTTGGGCAAAAGCGACGGTGGCAGGTTGTCCACACAAAAGTAACCCATATCCTCAAAAGACTGCAGGGCCACAGTCTTGCCGGCCCCGCTCATCCCAGTAATAATTACTAAACTTAAGTTTTCAACTGCCATATTTTATCTTTCCTTACTAAATGGCTTAATCCATTAATTTGGCTAGCACCTCAGCATATTGGTCAATTTTAGCTTGGGCATCTTCCAGACTCTCCCCAACTGTACCAATATAGAATTTAATTTTTGGTTCCGTACCTGAAGGGCGTACCGCTACCCAAGTGCCATCAGCTAGATAGTACTTCAAGACATTAGCCTGGTCAATAGCCATATCTTCCTCAGTGCCGTCTTGCTTAAAGCGTTTAGCACTTGCATAGTCTTCCGTTACCTCAATGGCAACCCCAGCTAATTCAGTTAATGGTTCTTGACGTAACCCATCCATCACTTCTTTAATCTTAGCAGCACCTTCTTGACCTGGTAAAGAAACGGAAATGGTTTTCTCTTGGAAATAGCCGTATTCTTGATAAAGGGCTTCTAGACCATCATAAACAGTCTGTCCTTGGTCTTTGTAATAGGCAGCAACTTCTGCAAGTAAAACTAGGGCTTGAATAGCATCCTTATCACGCACAAAAGGTTTAATTAGGTAACCATAAGATTCTTCAAAACCAAACAAGAAGCTTTGTGAGCCATCTGCTTCATACTGTTTAATCTTTTCCGCAATAAATTTGAACCCGGTCAATACATTAACAGTATCTACACCAAAGCTAGCTGCAATTTTGGCAGCCATTTCACCAGATACAATTGATTTCAAAATGACACCATTATCTGGCAGGCTACCTGCTTCTTTATGGGCGGTTAAGATATAGTGAGTCATTAAGGCACCAATTTGGTTACCAGTAATTACCTTATATTCACCATTAGGCAAGCGGACAGCTGCCCCCATCCGGTCGGCATCTGGGTCAGTGGCAATTAGGATATCAGCTTCATATTTATCACCATATTTTTCCGCCACTTCAAAAGCGCCGGGTTCCTCAGGGTTAGGTGATTTGACAGTTGAAAAGTCAGGATCTGGTGCTTTTTGCTCATCAACATAGATAATCTCTTCGAAACCTGCTTGTGCTAGTGCACGCTCAGCCATCATTTGGCCGGTACCGTGCAGAGGTGTATAGACAATCTTGATATCCTTATGCTTATCAATAACTGCTTGGTCAATAGTGACAGTCTTAAGGGCTTCCAGATACTTGGCATCAATTTCTTCGCCAATAATATTGATGATGTCAGCAGCAATTAATTGCTCTTGGTCACCTACTTCAATCGCTAATGGATCAGAGATATTTCTAACAAATTCTGTTAAGCGGTCTGCATCAGCTGGCGGCATTTGACCACCATCCGCGCCATATACTTTATAGCCATTATATTCAGGCGGATTATGGCTAGCTGTAATCATAATGCCAGCAAATGATCCGGTTTCTCTAACTGTAAAAGATAGTTCAGGTGTCGACCGTAAGCTTTCAAACACATAAGATTTAATGCCATGCTGGCCTAGGGTGCGGGCAGACTCCATGGCAAATTCAGGTGACATATGGCGTGAGTCATAGGCAATCGCTACACCAGCTGCCACAGCTTCATCCCCATAACTTTCAATCAATTGGGCCAAACCTTCGCTAGCCTGGCGAACCGTATAAATGTTCATGCGGTTAATACCAGCACCTAGCACCCCGCGCATACCGGCTGTACCAAAACTTAAGGGTTGGTAAAAAGCATCCTCTAGCGCCTTTTCATCCTCAGCTAATTTTTCTAAATCCTGACGGATATCTTGATCTAAATGGTCAGCTTCTTGCCAATGTTGGTAGGTATCTTGCCATGCCATATTAAACACTCCTTTATTAAGTCTCTTTTAGCTTTTTTATATCTCTAGCGAACGATGTTCACGCTTTCATTATAGCATACGTCCTCTCTTTTGCCTTCCCTAAAAAATAAAAAGCTAGGACAAATGTCCTAGCTTGAAATCTCGCTGGGGGTATAAGCTGGTCCACCAGCTAATCCTTTAAGCTTTCTAAATAATGGTAAGCCTCTTGGCCACCGGCACCACCGTCACCAACGGCTGTGGATACCTGACGTAATTTTTTCTGGCGGACATCGCCGACAGCAAATACACCAGGAATCTTGGTATGCATATTCTCATCAGTAATAATCCAGCCTTCTTCATCAGTAATCCCCAGGTCTCGGAAGGGCTCCGTATTAGGCAAGAGACCAACATAAATGAAAACACCGTCAGCAGGCTCTTCGTGTTGTTCACCAGTTTGTGTATCTTCTAAAACCACACCCGTTACTGTCAGGTCATCTCCTTTAATTTCCTTAACCACCTGGTTCCAGTTAAAGGACACCTTGTCGTTAGCAAAGGCACGATCCTGCAAGATTTTTTGCGCCCGCAATTGGTCCCGGCGGTGAACAATATTGACCGTGTCCGCGTACTGGGTGAGGAAGGTGCCTTCTTCAACTGCTGAATCGCCACCACCGACTACTTTTAAATTTTTATCTTGGAAAAAAGCCCCATCACAAACAGCACAGTAGCTAACACCCCGGCCATTATATTTTTCTTCTCCAGGAACATCCAAGTTACGATGAACCGATCCCGTCGCGATAATAACGGCCTTGGCTTGGTAGACCTGGTCACTTTCAGTGATGACTTGGTGGTCACCACCAGCTTGATCAGCCGGGATAAAGTTTTTAACCTGGCCGTAAGCATATGACACACCAAATTGCATTGCTGACTCGTACATATTATTAGCTAAGTCCGGTCCAGAAATATGCTTAAAGCCAGGATAATTTTCAATTTCAGCGGTATTAATCAGCTCACCACCGGGTACACCCCGCTCTAGCATCAATACATTCAAATTAGCCCGAGAAGCATACAGGGCAGCCGTCATACCTGCAGGTCCGGCACCAATTACGATGACATCATATTGTTTTTCTGCTTCAGTCACTAATACTCCTCCTTCTTAGCCTAAAGGCTATCCTCTAAACTCAATAAGTAGTCGGCCAAGTCTTCCTTAATTGGATGCTTAGTCAGACCATACTCGACAATGGTTTTCATATAACCTAGTTTGTCCCCGACATCGTAACGCTGGCCGGTAAACTCTAAAGCAAAGACCCGCTGTGTTTTATTTAAGCGGTCAATGGCATCAGTCAATTGAATTTCATTGCCAGCCCCAGGTTCCTGGTCCTCCAGCAAATTGAAAATTTCCGGTGTTAAGAGATAGCGACCAATAATTGCTAAGTTAGATGGGGCCTGGTCTGGATTCGGTTTTTCAACAAATCGGCGCACATTATAGAGGCCTGGTCGATATTCGCCCTCTGGGTCTATCACACCATACTTATCGGTGTCCTGGTGGGGTACTGGCATAACAGCAATAGCTGACGCATGCGTTTCCTCATAGGCACCGATTAGCTGCTTAGTTAAAGGTTCTTGGTCTACCATCAAGTCGTCCCCCAACATTACCACAAAAGGCTCATTACCTACAAAGGCTTTGGCTTGCAAGACAGCATCCCCTAACCCCCGTGGATAAGCTTGGCGTTTAAAATACAAGTTAAGACCGACTGTCTCTTGGACTAACTCTAATTTCTCAATATCACCACGCCGCTTTAGCAGGTGCTCTAATTCAATATTAGAATCAAAATAATCTTCAATCGGCCGCTTACTTTTACCCGTAATTATCAAGATATCTTCAATCCCTGATTTAAGCGCCTCTTCAACAATAAATTGAATAGTTGGGCGATCCACAATCGGTAGCATTTCTTTGGCCATGGCCTTAGTAGCTGGTAAAAAGCGGGTCCCTAAACCCGCTGCTGGTATAATGGCTTTTCTTACTTTTGTCATGACAGTCTCCTTAATTATTTTCGCGGCTAGCATCAGCAAGTTGACTAGCCATGGATACCTCACCCTTACCCTTGCGGCGCATCAAGTTATTTATCACCTGGCGGATAGGTTTTTCTAAGTAAACCACATCATAGATAGCTTGGGTAATGGGCATATCAATCTCTAATTCAGCCGCCAATTCATTAGCGGCAATTGCCGTAGAAATCCCTTCAACGACCATTCTAGAACCACCCTCAACTTCTTTAACAGCTTGACCTTGGGCAATCGCCCGACCGGCCTGCCAATTACGGGAATGGGGGCTGGTTGCTGTAACCACTAAATCTCCCACACCCGATAGTCCAGCAAATGTTAGCGGGTCGGCTCCCATGGCTACGCCTAAACGAGAAATTTCAGCCAGCCCCCTAGTTACCAGCGCTGCCTTGGCATTATCCCCGTAACCGAGACCAACTAAGGCTCCCGCCCCCAAAGCAATAATATTTTTGAGGGCGCCACCTAGTTCCACACCAATCACATCGGTATTCGTGTAAACACGGAAGAAATCGTTAGAAAATAAAGTCTGAATCAAACGCGCAGCTTCATCATCCTGACTAGCCGCTGTAATCGCAGTAATATCCTCCCTAACCACTTCTTCAGCATGACTAGGACCCGAAAGGACCACCACACCACGATAATCAAGGCCGGCTAAACTATCAGCTAGAACCTGACTGATACGCAGATGGCTACCTTGCTCCAAGCCTTTGCTAGCATGCATAATTACTGGCACAGAACGGTCACTAGTTCGGTCCTTCAACAGATTGGCTACCTGACTAGCTAAAGTTCTAATAGCTTTTGTCGGCACTACAAAACAGATAATATCAGCAAAATCCACGGCGGCAGCCAAATCCGCACTTAATTGAATATTAGCTGGTAAAACATAGTCAGCTAGATAGTCAGCATTTTTACCTGTGGCTCGGATGCGCTCAATTTGGCCTTGGTCTCTAGACCAGAGCAAAACCTCCTGCTTGTTTTTAGCTAATACACTGGCTAGGGCTGTGCCCCAAGATCCAGCTCCTAGAATACTTACACGCTTAGACATAGATGCTCCTTTATCTAATTTAAAAACCTCTAATTTCGCTGTAGTATATCCGGTACTTATCTCTTTGTAGATAAATAAAACCAATAATACCAGCCAAGACTAGAATTAAAGACAGAATTTGCGATACCCTAACAGGTCCTAGCATTAAACTATCGGTCCGCATACCTTCAATAAAGAATCGGCCACAACCGTACCAAATACAGTAAAGAGCCGTTGTTGCGCCTTCCTTAAGCAGGTGCGGTTTAGAACGTAAATAACTAAGGACAGCAAAACCCACAAAATTCCAAATTGATTCATAAAGAAAAGTGGGGTGGTAGTAAGTACCATCTATATACATCCCTTGTACAATAAATTCAGGTAGGTGAAGGGTCTCCCGTAAAAACGCTACTGATACCGGACCCCCATGAGCCTCTTGATTAACAAAATTACCCCAACGACCGATAGCCTGAACTAGTAGCAGATAAGGGGCCATCACATCTAGAATAAATAAAAAGAGTATACCCTGACGGCGACAATACCAATAAATTGTTAACACAGCAGCAATAATCCCACCATATATAGCAATCCCACCGTTCCAAATTTGCACAATTTCACTGAGATTATGGCGGTAATAGTCCCATTCAAAAATAACATAATAAAGGCGGGCTCCGATAAAACCGATAGGAATTGCCCACATTAACATATTTAAAATAAAGTCTTCATTGAAGCGCTTGGACTTAAATTCCCGACACCCCAAACTAATACCAATAAACATGCCAAGGCCAATAATTAAACCATACCAATAAATAGGCCAACCAAAAATATCAAAAGCTACCGGATTAATCGTCATACTTGTAAGCATAGCTGTCATCTATCTCCTCCGCTATTTTGAGCAATCAAATCACTAAGCCGCTGTTCAAAGGCCTTAGCCGCATCGAAGCCCATGCTCCGCGCCCTAAAGTTCATAGCTGCTACCTCAACAATATTCGAAATATTCCGGCCCATCTGTACCGGTAGCGTAATTTTGTTGACGCGAACACCTAAAATGTCAACCATTTCCGGTTCATTCCCTAGGCGGTCAAATTTTTCACCAGGCTCCCAACGCTTGAGATCAATAATCATATGTAATTGTTGTCTCTGACGTACCGCCCCAGCACCATAAAGATTCATCACATCAATAATACCTAGCCCCCGAATCTCCATCATATTTTGAAGGATAGCTGGTGCTTCGCCCATCAGGGTGTTCTCATCCCTTTGGAATAGATCAACGCGGTCATCCGCCACCAAACGGTGGCCATTACGAATTAACTCTAGGGCTGTTTCGGACTTCCCAACACCAGAAGAACCAGTCAGCAAAATACCTAAACCGTAGACCTCAACAAACACCCCGTGGACCGATTCACGCTCAGCCAGACGAGCCTGAAGATAGTTAGTTAGAGACGAAGATAACTGGGTGGTTGCTTCTCTTCCTGATAAGACCGGAATTTGGTTTTCGCCTGCTGCCTGAATAACCTCATACTCGGGTTGGAAATGACGAGAAAAAATAAAACAAGGGGTTTCTTCACGTGACATGCGCCGCATAATCAGCAAACGCTCATCACTAGTCATCTTGTTCATATAAGTGTATTCAGTCCGGCCAAAGAGTTGGACCCGTTCAGCCGGATAATAGTTAAAATAACCGGTTAATTCTAAGCCCGGCCGCTGGATGTCACTAGTGGTAATGGGTCGATTTAAGAATTCTTCACCACTGATGACCTT
The DNA here is from genome assembly GCF_001543245.1 of Aerococcus urinaehominis. GTDB lineage: Bacteria > Bacillota > Bacilli > Lactobacillales > Aerococcaceae > Aerococcus > Aerococcus urinaehominis. Next base: position 1,145,806 of record NZ_CP014163.1, on the reverse strand, counting down.
AAGTTCTAAATCTGTTACCAGATCGCTAACAGTCACATTCTGCATTTTTTTGCTCACTCTCTATGCTTATTCTCCATCATTTTAGCATAAAAGCAGGATGGGTTAAACATGGGGGCATGGCTAGATAAAGCTAAAAATACCTGACACCTCCTTAATTAATATAAATACCCCTAAAAGCTAGCCTGATAGACTAAATTTTAGGGGTTGAAGCGTATATTTATCTTAATTTATGGCCTTAATAACTATCTATGTCCAAGCACGCGGTCTACAAACCAGTGATAGATTGAAAAGAGCATCGCCATTAAAATAGCATAGCCAAAGCTAGTAAAATTGAAACCACTGGCAAAAAACCAGGACGTTATCACTAGCATAAAACCATTGACCACCCAAGAAAATAGGCCTAGGCTCAGTAAATTCAAAGGAAAAGATAGGATTTTAGCAATTGGGCGAATAAATTGATTAACAAAAGCTAAGACAACTGCAACTAATACAGCTGTCCCAAAACTAGCAATATAAACATCGGGTGCTAGCAACATAGCTAATAAAAATAGTCCCAAGGCATCAATCAGGATTTTTAGGATAAAGGTCATTAAAAGTCACTCCATTGGTCATCATTTTGGGGATCATCATCGGCGGGACGAGCCTGATAGATGCGCCGGCCATTCTTTTTCCGGTGGTCATCTACCCTGTCGTAGGGACGCTTACTATCTACCGGTAATTGCCAGGCTAAAAAGGCATAAACAACAAGGGTTAAAGTGCGACCGAAAAGCAGTAAAATAACTGCAATAAAGCGCACTAAGCCGGCATCAATACCTAGGTATTCGGCAATACCACCGCACACCCCAGCAATTTTTTTGTTATAGGCTGATCGATACAATTTTTCTTTCATCTACATCCCTCTTTCTATTTAATCCAGATGTCGCCAGCCAAGGTTTCTAAGTCAACATTTACAAGGTCTCCTTGCCCCTTACGACTGAAACTAACTCGCTTATTGAAACTATCCTGGCTAAGCAGCTGACTGATAAAATCATCTTTGTAAAATCGCAACTGGCCACTCTTTATTTGGGCCTGACCTTGAACCGGTAAGTGGTCGGGTAGATTAAGCTTGACCTGGCCATTTTTACTGGTCATAGCGATATCGCCTAAATCATCATTAACTAAGCTAGCACGCAGGCTGCCATTAATTGTCGACATTTTTAGGGATCGTACACCACCGACTAGGCGGATATCTCCCGATAGCGTCTTGAGTACCTGGGTCTGACCAACCACCTGGTCTAGGTTTTGGCTACCGTGTTTTTGGTCAATGTCAATAAATTTTGCTTGGATATCAGTTAGACTAATCTCTCCATCAATAGCCTTTACCTGAAAATCGCCAACTTCAACTTGGTCAACCGAAATCGGACCAGACCAAATAGATAAATCAATTAAGTCAAAATAGTGGTTAGGCAGACTAATTGTTAAGTTCATACTCATCGCCTTAGCATCGCCACTAATGGTTAAAATTTGGTCATCCAAGCTAAGCTGACTACGATTACGGAAAGCAGCCCCAGCTGTCTCCTCTGCGTAATCACCAATCATTTTCCCCCAAGCATGAACAATCACTTGGTCTTGGTTATGACGATTTATTTTTATGCTTCCTTTACCGACATTGGCCCGGATAATCTTAACCTGGTCCCCAGGATAGATAATCTCCTGGTCATATTGGTGGGAAATTAATTTAGGAATGGGGACACCTAGGCGTGTCTTTTCAAAATCAATCGTCTTTTGAACATTGTCTCGCAGGGTCACCAGGCCATCTGCCAGCATTTGCCGCCAATCTGTACCAGGTTGCTCTCCACTCTGATATCCATCTTTGTGGGAAGCTGTTTGCGTCTGTCCTTGCTCAACTTGGTCTTGGCCATGGCCATCTACTTGGTCCACATAACCCAAGTCCTGGGCTAGCTGGGCAATTTGCTGGTCTAAAAGGCTAATATCTGCTGCCAATTGCTCACGAGCATAATCCTGAAAGTCTTCGGTTAGGCTGTTTAGCTGGTCTTGTTTAGCACGTCGTTGGTTCAACAACTGTTGGTAACGGGCCGCTAACCCTTGCTTGGACTGCCCTCTAGTCTGACCAGTCTCAGATTTCGCTTGGCTCGTGTCAGTTTGATTATTCGCATGATTAACTTGATCTTGGTAATTTGCTAGTAGAATATCTGCTTCAGCCTGATTCAGGCTGCCGGATTCAACTAGTCCTAAAATTCTTTGGCGGTAATTTTCTTGCACAATAGTCGCCTCCTTGTAAGACTATTATCAAGCTTTTTTTTTCAACCGTCATGGGCCTAGAGACTGATTTTAATTAGGGGTAAGGGTCCTTACTCGGCTACCCTCTGGTCCGGTTGTGACTTGTAATTGCGCAGGAATTTGTGCTTTTAAGGCCGCCACATGGGAGATAATCCCAATTAACCGGCCTGAGCTCTGCTGGAGGTCTATTAAGCAATCTAAGGCTTGCTGTAAGGATTCTTGATCGAGACTACCGAAGCCTTCATCAATAAATAGTAGTTGGACAGCTCGTCCCCCAGAGACAGCTTGCATCACTTCACTGAGTCCTAGGGCCAGTGCCAAGGCTGCCTTAAAGGATTCACCACCAGACAGAGAATCCACACTGCGTGATTGACCAGTAAAATAATCAATGACTTCGACATCAAGCCCTTGGTAGCCTCGACCTCTGAGTTCTTTTTGTCTGATAAAGCGGTACCGCCCTTGGGTCAACTGTTTGAGGGTTAGATTAGCAATTGCCAGTACCTTTTCAAAATATAGGGTCAGGATATAGGTTTCAAAAGTGATTTTCTTATCTCGACCTTCCCCATTAGCGACTCGGTTTAAACTAGCTAATAAGCTATAATCTCCTGATAACTGATGGTAGTTGGTATCGCTTATTTGCCAAGATTTGATTGCCCTAGTTAGGGCTTGGTCTTGACCGATTAGCCGCGTTAGCGCCTCTGATTGTCGGTCAGCCTCAGCTGCTAATTCTGCCGCCTTCTGTTGATAGCTAGCCCGGTCTTGGTCTACCGCTAACTGGCTAAATTTTTTGTCTAAGTGCTTGGCTTGCTCTGCTAAGGCATAGGCGGTCTGGTCCAACTCTTTGAGCTGTTGACCTAAGTCTTGCCAGTCGCAATCTGCTTGGTGAAGAGTTAGTAATTGGTCTTCAGACCAAGCCAATTGTGCTAGCTGGTCCTGATAAAGCTGATAACTAGCCTGACTAGCTTGCTTGGCTTGGTCTCTCTGGTCCTCAATCAGCTCATAGCGACTAGCCAAGCGAACACCCTCCTGGTCTAACTGGTGCTGCCAATTTTCTAAGCGTTTGGCCAATTCTTGGTGAGCCTGGATACGCTGACTCAACTCCTGATAATTTTTCTGCCATTGGTCTAAATTGTGCCAGTCCTTATTTTGGTCATAACTGGCCAGCTGTTGGTCAATAGCTTCTAACTGAGCCTGAATCCGAGCTGATTCGTGTGTCTGTTGACTCAACTGATCTTTAAGTTGGTTTAATTGGGCTTGGTCATTCTGACAAGCTGACCTTAAGCTTTTAAGTTGTTGCTCTTGTTGGTGGTAGCTGGCTACTTGGTCTTCCCAGACTTGCCAGGCTTGATTTTGCTGGGCTAATTGCTGGGCTAAATCATTGCTGATTTGGTCTAAATCCAAGTCCTGCCAAGCCATCTCGACTAATAACTGATCCAAATCCTGGTTATACTGAGATAGTTGAAAGGACAGTTGGTCCAAAGTAGACTTCTCTTTTTGTAGCCTTTTTTCGGCCTGGTCTAGCTCAGACTGGCTGACAGTCTGGCTAGTTAGTAGGGCTGGCTTGGGATGGTCAAAACTACCACAAACAGGGCAGGGTTGGGCGGCTTCTAAATCTTGGGCCAAGTAACCAGCTAAATTGTCATAATAATCCAACCTTAGTTCTTTGAGCTTTTGGCTGGCCTGGTCATAAGCTTGGCGTTGGCCTTGATAAGAGTGATTGGCCTGGTCACGACCTGCTAATAAGCTTTGATAACTAGCTAACCGGTCTTTAACTTGGCTCAGATGATGATCCCGGTGGCTTAATTGGTCCTTGTCTCGGTAGAGGGCCTCCATGTCAATCAACTGGCTCTCAAGCTGGTTTAATTGCTGCTGATGACTAGCTAAATGGTCAGTCTGCTGGGCTAATTGGTCCTTTAAGCTTTGACTAGTTGCCAGTTGACCACTGAGTTTTTGCTTACTAGCCTGGCCTTGCGCTAGTAAATCTTGGTAACGGCGGCCAGCTTCGATATCTTGACCTAATTGGGTCAATTTATCCTGGTCACTGGCTAAAGTTGCCAGGGCTGCTTGCTGGCGATCTTGTTCTGCTTGATAGGCCTTTTTATCTTGGTCATATTTTTCCTGGTCTTGTTGTAAATGCTGCCAGGCTTGATTTTGTCTTGCTAAAGCTTGCTGGTCCCTTTGAAAGGCTTGATAAGCCTGATAGGCTGGCTGGCTGGCCTGGTAATTTTGGTAGGCCTCCCTTTGGTCTGTTACCGCTGCTTGGTCAGCTGCTAAACGCGCTTGGCGCTTTGCCAAGTCATCTTGGTCACTAAAAAGATTGAGGATATCCCGATGGCGGTCTTGGGCTAATTGACGCAGTTTGATAGCTTGGTTTAGATCTTGTCGTTGCTTAGATAAGTCTTGTTGTGCTTGAGCTAACCAAGCCAAAGCCTGGTCACTAGCCTCCTGGTCAAAAATATTTTTTAACTGGTCTTGAGCTTGGTCATCAAAAAGCGCTAACAAGTGGTCTTGAGCCTGGCTTAAATCCTGGTGGGCCTGGTCGGCTTCCCGCCTAACTAACTTAAAACGTTGACCCAAACTTTCTTGAAAAGCAGCTATGTCTTCGGTGGCGAAGATATTTCGAAAAATAGGCATCTTATCGCTCGTTTTGGCTGTTAGTAATTTTTTAAATTCTCCTTGGGGCAACAAGACAATTTGGCGAAATTGATTATAAGTTAGGCCAACTAAACTTTGTATTTTAGCTTCCACTTGCTTAGGATCCCCCTCATAAGGAGCAAGACTGACACCAGCATTCACTTGGACAACTGGCTTTTTCTTACCCGGGCCCATTTGATTGGGCCACCGCTCAACTGTATAGGCCTGACCTTGAACTTCAAAAGTAAACACCACCCGGCATAAATCGATATCTGATGCATATTGCGATTTCAGCTCATTCGTCTGACGACTTGAACCAGAAGCTTGACCATATAAGGCATAGACCATAGCATCAAATATCATGGTCTTTCCTCCACCGGTCGGGCCACTAATCAAGAAAACACGGTGGTGATAGAGATCAGCGAAATCAATAGTCACTGTCCCTTTATAAGGACCAAATGCAGTAAAACTTAGGCTAATCGGTTTCATCTTGTCCCTCCTTTTGGCTGGCCTGATAAATTTCCTTCACCAAATCCAGCTGTCTAGTGCTCATTGCCTGCCCTTCAACCTGCTGGTAAAATTTACCAAAAAGATTGGGCAAATCCTGGTCTGCTAAATCGACCTCTGCCATTGTAGGTGCTTCTAAGGCTACTTCCTCATTAAAATCTAAGTTAATATATTCCATGCCCATCAGGTAAGGGTATGATTGGCGTAACCGATTGACTGCATCGTGAATTAAAACCTTATCTGTTAGTTCCAGAAAGACATAATCACTAGTGCCATCCTTAAGTAATTCAGCGAAATTCGCCCTAATAATTCTTAAATCACGCACTGGTTTAAAAAAGTGAGACTTCACTAAAAGGTTATCCTTGGTCAAGTCCACTTCTAAGAATTGCTTCTTATGGTAGGCTTCTGACTTGGAATATTTGAGTAGAGAACCTGCATAACGAATATGGTCATTAGCCACTTTCTGGGCTTGATGAAGGTGACCCAAAGCTACATAATCAAAACCCTTAAAGGCTTGAACAGGTACAAATTCAGCAGTTCCGATCTCCAAGGGACGCTCAGAGTCTGACATAGTCAAGTCTCCCCCGGCCTGGTCGCCACTCGCTGCTGTTACATAGCCATGATAAGCAACAATATTGATACGACCAGAATCCCACTGGTCTCTAATTAAATCAAGCTGGTACTGGCAGCCATCCTGTAAGTTCTTAATAGTAGCTTGGGGGTAGACTTGTCGTAAAGCACTAGTCGATGCGTAAGGTAAGAGATAAACATCTGCCTGGTCAATCTCAATTTTAACCGGCTTAGAACTAGGCTGGCCGACCAGATAGAGCTGGTGGTGGGCTAACAGGTCGCTCGCATAATCAATCCGATCTGCCGAGTCGTGGTTACCGGCAATGACACAAATAGGACAAGTTAAAACTTGAGTCATTTCCGTTAAAAGCTGGTTCACTAAGCGGGTAGCTTCAGCACTGGGCAGAGACCGGTCATAAAGGTCGCCACTCATAATGACCAAATCAGGTTTTAGTGCAACCACCTGGTTTAACCAATCCCTAAGCAGGGCTTCCTGGTCAGCTAGCAGCGAATAGCCATTAAGCAGCTTACCGATATGCCAGTCAGCCGTATGGATAATTTTCATAGATACACCCCTTTACATGATTATGAGACAAAAAGCCAGCTGGCCGCCTGCAAGCAGGCAGTCATCTGACTTCATTTAAAACTTACTAGTCCAATATTTTCTTCAAGTACTGACCGGTATAAGATTCGCTAACCTGAGCCACCTCTTCTGGTGTGCCGGCAGCGACTAATGTGCCCCCGCCTTCGCCGCCTTCAGGACCTAAATCAATCAGGTAGTCCGCACTCTTAATAACATCCAAGTTATGCTCGATAATTAAGACTGAATTCCCGGCATCAACCAAACGCTGGAGCACGGCCAGGAGTCTTTTGATATCATGGGCATGCAAACCGGTGGTTGGCTCATCCAATATATAAATCGTTTTTCCTGTTGCGACCCGTTGTAGTTCAGAAGCTAACTTCATCCGTTGGGCCTCTCCACCGGATAGGGTTGGAGCCGGTTGACCCAGACTGATATAGCCCAAGCCTACATCTACGATGGCTTGCAATTTACGTTTAATTTTTGGTACAGCCGCAAAAAATTCTAGGGCCTCTGACACTCTGAGTTCCAAAACTTCGGCAATATTTAAGCCCTTATACTTAACCGCCAGGGTCTCCGCATTATACCGGGTGCCATGACAGACCTCACAAGGGACAAAAACATCAGGTAAGAAGTGCATCTCAACTTTTAAGATACCATCACCCTTACATGCTTCGCAACGGCCACCCTTAACATTGAAAGAGAAGCGTCCCTTGCCATAGCCTCGCAACTTAGCTTCATTAGTTTGAGCAAAGAGCTCACGAATATCATCGAAAACTGAAGTATAAGTAGCCGGATTCGACCTCGGTGTCCGCCCGATTGGACTCTGGTCAATATCAATGACCTTGTCCAAATTTTCATAACCAGTCAACTCTTTGACTTTACCATGGCTGACCTGAGCCCGATTAAGCTCAGCTAAGAGATAGTTACGTACGACTTGGTTAACTAAAGAAGATTTTCCAGATCCTGATACTCCTGACACAACAACCAGACGCCCTAGCGGAATATCGACATCAATATCTTTGAGGTTATTTTCAGCAGCCCCGCTAACCTTAAGCCAACCCTTATCCTCCTGGCGACGTTGGCTAGGAATTTCAATGGCTTGGCGGCCTGATAGATAGGCACCTGTTAATGAATCCCGGTTACTAGCTACCTGGTCAGGTGTACCAGCAGCAACCACTTGGCCCCCTTGGTCACCAGCACCAGGTCCCATATCAATCAGGTAGTCGGCTTCAAACATAGTTTCCTCGTCATGCTCAACCACAATCAGCGTATTACCTAAATCACGCATCCGTTTTAAAGACTTGATTAAGCGGTCATTGTCGCGTTGGTGAAGGCCAATAGATGGCTCATCCAAGACATACATGATACCTGATAGGTTAGAGCCAATCTGAGTAGCCAGCCGGATACGCTGTGCCTCACCACCCGATAGGGTTGCCGCTGACCGGCTCAGGGTTAAATAATCTAAACCAACTTCTGATAAGAAGTGGAGGCGAGAATCCAATTCCGCTAGAATCGGTTGGGCAATCAATGTATCTTGATTTGATAAATCTAGGCCTTCAAAAAAGGCTAGGGAGCGTTCGATTGGCATATCAGTAATTTCAGCAATATCCAGACCGGCCACTTTAACAGATAATGCTTGTTGGTTAAGCCGCTTACCATGGCAAGTCGGACAAGGGAGCTCCTGCATATATTTTTTCATACCTTCACGCATCATCTCAGAAGCCGTTTCATCATAACGCCGGCGCACATTAACAACCATGCCCTCAAAGACAATGTCCTTATCTCGAACCCGGCCAAAGTCATTCTCATAGTGGAAATGAAATTTCTTACCTTGCGACCCATAAAGCATGAGATCTTGCTGGTCCTTGGTCAAATCTTTGAAAGGCTTATCAAGAGGGACACCAAAAGCTTGGGCCGCCTGAGTCATCATCTGCGGATAATAATTAGACGTTTTGGAATCCCAAGGAACTAAGGCGCCATCCGCCAAACTTTTTTCGGGCTTCAAGGCTAAGTCGAGATTTACTTCCAAGCGCGAGCCAATGCCATCACAATCCGGGCAAGCCCCAAACGGTGCATTAAAAGAGAAAAGGCGGGGCTCCAGCTCACCAACAGTAAAACCACAATGGGGGCAGGCATAGTGTTCTGAAAAGAGAATTTCTTCGTCACCAATGACATCTACCAAAGCATAGCCATCTGCCAAAGCCAGCGCTGCTTCCAGAGAATCAGCCAAGCGGGCGCGAATGCCTTCTTTAATCACTAGACGGTCGATAACAATATCAATATTGTGTTTCTTATTCTTATCTAGTTCAGGATAGTCATCAATTTCATACATGTCTCCATCAATTCTGATGCGGACGTAACCCTGCTTTTGCACATTAGCCAGGATACGTTTATGCTGGCCCTTTTTGCCATAAACAATTGGCGCCATAATTTGAATACGACTGCGCTCAGGCAGGGCTAACAACCGCTCTAACATTTGATCCAAACTTTGACTAGCAATCGGTGTCCCATCATTAGGACAGATAGGATGACCGACCCGAGCATAGAGTAACCGCAGATAATCATTAACTTCCGTAATTGTCCCTACTGTTGAGCGCGGATTACGGTTGGTTGTCTTCTGGTCAATAGAAATAGCTGGACTGAGGCCCTCGATACTATCAACATCAGCCTTTTGACTGTTGCCCAAAAATTGGCGGGCAAAAGCCGATAAACTTTCCACATAGCGGCGCTGACCTTCAGCATAGAGCGTATCAAAGGCTAGGGAGGATTTACCTGAACCTGATAGGCCAGTAATAACCACGAATTTGTCACGGGGAATCTCCACATCAATATTTTTTAAATTATGGGAACGGGCCCCATGAACCTTAATTGCGTCTTTCAAACATGTCACTCCTTGACCTTTTTAGTAACACCGAACATATGTACACTAGTATAGTTTATCATAAGTCAGACAAAAAATTGACTGCTAAAGCCTAGCTAGAGTAGGAAAATAAAAAAACTCACCTCTTTGAGGCAAGTTTTTTCTGTTTTTATAATTGGTGGTTAAGGCATGACAAAATAATTAACCAAAACGGCCTGCTACATAATCAGCAGTTTGTTCTTTATCAGGATTGTTAAAGATTTTTTCAGTTAGGCCGTATTCAATCACCCGAGATTTACCGGTTCCCCGCTCAGGATCAGCATAGAAGAAGGCTGTGTAATCAGAAACCCGGGCAGATTGCTGCATATTATGGGTAACAATTACGATTGTATATTTTTCTTTTAATTCTTGAACCAGGTCCTCAACCTTTAAAGTAGAGATTGGATCAAGCGCAGAAGTTGGTTCGTCCATGAGTAAGACATCTGGTTTAACTGCTAGAGCTCGGGCAATACAAATACGTTGTTGCTGACCACCAGATACGGCTTGGGCATTCTTGTTAAGGTCATCTTTAACCTCATTCCAAATTGCTGCCCCTTTGAGTGAGGTCTCTACTAACTCATCGAGTGTCTCCTTGTCCTTGATACCATGGGTACGCGGACCATAGGCAATGTTGTCGTAAATTGACATTGGGAAGGGATTAGGTTGTTGGAACACCATGCCAACATTTTTACGCAATTCATTCACATCCACGCTCTTATCGTAAATGTTCTTTCCTTCTAGCGTAATTTCACCAGTAATCTTACAACCTTCAACTAAGTCGTTCATCCGGTTTAAACTCTTCAGATAGGTTGACTTACCAGAACCAGATGGGCCGATTAAGGCAGTAACTTGGTTCTCATACATTTCCATATCAATTGAATCTAGGGCTTGAAAGTCGCCATAAAATAAGCTCATATTCTTTGAAGCCATTTTTACTTTATTTGTGCTGTTAGCAGCCATTACTATTGTCCTCCCTTAGCAAAGCGGTTAGATAACCATGTTGATAATCCGTTAATCAGTAAAACGATAATTAATAATACGACACCTGTAGCATTGGCTTGGTCCCGGTGCAAACCTTCTGAGGAAAGGATATACATATGGAGCGCCAAGGTCCGACCTGAAGAAAAGAGACTATTAGGCAAGTTAGTTGCTGTCCCTAAGGTGTACATAAGAGCAGCAGTTTCTCCAACAATCCGACCAACAGCTAAGATAATTCCTGATAAGATCCCCGGAACGGCAATTGGTAGCACTATTCTAAAGATTGTCCGTAGCTTACCTGCGCCCAGACCATATGAACCGTGGCGTAAGCTATCTTTAACCGACATCAAGGCTTCCTCAGTATTACGAATAATAAGTGGTAAGACCATAATAGCAGTCGTCAAAATACCTGAAATCAATGAATACTGGAAGCCGGCCGCATTAACGAAGGCCAACATACCAAACAAACCGAAAACAATTGAAGGCACCCCAGTCAGGGTATCAGTAGCGATTCGGATTAATTCAACCCACTTGTTATTTTTACCAGCATACTCAACTAGATAGAAGCCAGCAAAAACGCCTAACGGCACCGCAATAAGCAGGGAACCCCCTACTAGATAGAAAGTAGTAATAATTGATGGCATCATTGAAACATTGTCAGTTGTATAGTTCCAAGCAAATAGATCTAAGGACAAATGTGGAATACCGTTCCATAGAATATATAAGACAATAAAAACTAACCAACCAAAAGTGATTAGGGTGAAAAAATAGGTAAGCGCACGTAATAATTTATCCATTTCCTATTTCCCCTTTCTGGTAACAACTGCAAAGATTGAATTGATAATCAAAATAAAGACGAAGAGCACTGCACCAGTTGCAATCAGAGCTGCTTGGTGGTCGCCAGAAGCATATGCCATTTCCAAAACAATATTAGTGGTCATAGTCCGGACACCTGAGAAAATGGAGTTCGGGAAAATGGCCTGGTTTCCAGCAACCATTACCACAGCCATGGTCTCACCAATGGCCCGTCCAATACCTAAGATAACAGAAGCCACAATACCTGACTTAGCGGCAGGCACCATGATTTTATAGGCTGTCCGGTCATGGGTGGCTCCCAAGCCAACTGAAGCTTGATAGTAAGCCTTAGGAACCGCTCGGAGTGATGACTCTGACATAGTGATAATAGTTGGTAAAATCATAATACCTAAAACAATGGATGCAGCTAGAATACCCATACCGTTAGAGCGAGCACCAATCGTACGAGCAAAGTTACGGATAACCGGTACAATTACCACCATACCAAAATAACCATAGACAATCGATGGAATACCAGCCATTAAATTGACAGCCGGTTTTAAAATTTTATGCAGCTTAGCAGGACAATAGTAGGCCATAAATACCGAGGTAAAAATCCCAGTCGGCACCCCCAGCAGGACAGCTCCAAGGGTTACATAAAGCGAACCAACAATCATCGGGGCAATGCCGTAAATTTCACCTCTTGGCGCCCATTGAGAACCAAATAAGAAATCAGTAAAGCCATATTGAGCCATGAAGGGGATACCGCCAACAAAAATAAAATAACAAATAGCAGCGAGGGCAAATATCGACATAGCAGCCGACAAGAAGAATACCCACTTCATAACGCTCTCTAGCGTATTATTTTTCATCTTAAACTCCTCATTTTATTTCAAATCTCAAAAATAAGAGGTTTGATGGCACAAACCTCTTATTTAGAATAGCCTAGAATCAGCATCTAGCCTAGTCTAAGCTATCCCTATTTTCTATATTATTGAACTTCGGTCCATGAAGTAATCGTACCAGTAAAGATATCACGAACTTGGTCTAAGCTAAGGTTTGATACTTGGTTGTCGTTGTTAACAATAACAGCGATACCGTCCATAGCGATTGCTTCGCCAGTAACTTTACCTGCTTCTTCCTCAGATAGGGCCCGAGAAGCCATACCAATATCAGCAGTACCATTTTGAGCAGCTTCAACACCAGCAGATGAACCATTAGCAGTAATATTTACTTGCACACCGCTGTTAAGTTTCATATACTCTTCAGCCATCTTTTCTAATACTGGTGCTACTGAAGTTGAACCAACGACGTTGATTGTGCCTGATTGGGAGCCATCACCTGCGTAGGCAGCCGCATCAGATTTAACTGGTACGTAGCCTTCGTCTAAGGCAATTTGTTGTCCTTCAGCAGAGAAGATGAAATCATGGAAATCTTTAGCAGCACCCTCTAAATTATCTTTATAAACAATATTAAATGGGCGGGCAATCTTATAAGAGCCGTCAGCAACAGCTTCTTCAGATGGCGCTACACCTTCAACTTGTAAAGCTTTAACAGAATCATTTAAAGAACCTAAAGAGATATAACCAATAGCATTAGGATCTTCTGAAACAGCAGTGATTACTTGGTCAGTACCATTTTGAATGGTTGCATTAGGGTCAGTGTTATCAACATCATTTTCATCTAAAACGCCTGTGATTTCAGTAAAGGCATCACGTGTCCCAGAACCTTCTTCACGAGAGATAACGAAAATGCCATCTTGGGCACTACCGCCACCACATGCGGCTAAGGTTGCTACCGCACCTAGCGATAATATTAATTTAGAAAGCTTATTCAATGTCATTGAAATACCACCTTTTCTTTTTGTCATGCCTGATAAGGTCACAAGACCATTGTATAATTTAATTGTAAATTTTGTGTATAATTTTTAGTTAATTGTCAGGTTTATGTAAAAATAACGTTACGAAACCATTACAATCATGTTACAAAGAAAACTAGTTATCATTTATAGGCAAGTAGACCGTAAAAGTCGAACCTGTCCCTAATTCACTGGTCACTTCAATACGCCCATTCATGACTTTTACTAAATTTTTAACAATTGCCAGGCCTAGACCGGTTCCCCCAGAATCGGTAGACCGTGATTTAGATACCCGATAAAAACGCTCGAAAATACGACCCAAATCTTCTCGAGGAATCCCGATACCGTTATCTTGAACCTTGAAAACAACAAAAGCATCATCAATCGTATCGACGACGATATCAACCTGACCATTTTGAGGTGTATAGTTAATCGCATTAACCAGCAAATTAGTTAAAACCTGACTCACCCGACCATAGTCACCATTAAAATAGACAGGGCGCTCCAGAGGCGAATTGACATTGACCGCTATCGACTTATTTTGGGCTTGAGGGCTTAGATGTATAACAATATCTTCCACCAAGTCATTAGCGTTAACACGTTCCTGACGATGACTAACCTGGTCTTGCTCAATGCGAGCCAGGTCCAAGATATCGGTAATCAAGGCCGACAGGCGATTGCTCTCTTTTTGCATGATTTTAACGAAACCAATCGTTGTCTCTTTATCATCAATTGCCCCATCTAAAAGTGTTTCTGTAAAACCTTGCAGGGCTGTCACTGGTGTTTTCAATTCGTGAGAAGCATTAGAAATAAAGTCGCTCCGAACTTTCTCCAAACGACGGATTTCCGTAATGTCATAGACCAACATAATGACTTGGTCGTTAAAATCATCTGCCAAACCGTCTTCTTTTATATAGAGCACATTAACATCAAGAACCAGTTCACGCGGAAAATAAAGGTAAATTTCATCACTAACATTCACCTTATCCTGGTAAGCTCGATCAATTAACTGGATGAGACGATAGCCTTCAATCACCTGACGATAATCTTTATTCATAATATCTTCCTTAATATCAAGGATGTTTAAGAAAGCATTATTCACAATTTGGATTTTCCGATCTTCATCAATTAGTACGACACCAATGATTAGATAATCAACCAGGGTAGCCATGCGGTGGTCTTGGATAGATAATTGCACTTCCTGGGCTTGTAAATTTTCAGCCAATCGATTAATACTATGACCGATTTCATCAAATTCTGCCAACTGCATAGGACGGTAGGGTTGGTTGTAATCATGCTGGGCAATCCGAGCTAACTGGTAATTAATCGTTTGAATAGGCATATTAATCCGACGAAAATAAAAGTACAAGAGGGCCAATAAGATAATAACAGCTAGCACCGAGGTCGTCGTCGCTAAACGAAAAAGTCGGTTTTGAATCGGATGAATATCAGGCACCTGCCGGATAATTTGCAGGTAACCGAGCATTTCCCCCTGGCTATTCCGTAAAGGCTCAGCATAAATATGGAGTTCCTTGTCATGGTCTTGGTCAGACACCTGGACCACATCAAATTCTCGACCTTTATCATCTAAAGTTGGCAGGTCTCGGGCCTGAAGTTGAAAGTTTTTGAGCCCTCCCTTACCAGCTGCAAAACGTTCCTGGCCAGCAGGATCATAGACAACGACCCGCTCCTGAGGATTTATCAAAGCAAGCATATTATAGCGCGTATCCTGCCATTTTTGGCTGTCATTGGCCACATCTGCTAATGCCAAGCTCCTAAAACTAGGACGTAAACTATCAGCCCGTTCTAAAAGGTTAGCTTGGGTTTCTTGCTGGACCATATTTTCAACCACTTGGTTGGTATAATACGCAAATATAAAACTATATAAAATAAACAACAGCGCGAAGACTGTTGTTATATAGAGTGTTAATTTCTTCACGAATCCGGCACCTCAAATTTATAGCCGAAGCCGCGAACCGTGATAATGTACTCAGGTTTTTTTGTGTTGCGTTCAATTTTCTCTCGCAGATGAGAGATATGGACATCAACAATGCGAGTGCCACCGTTATAGTCAAATTCCCAAATTTTCTGCAAGAGTTGCTCACGTGATAGGGTGCGATTAACCCGGTTAGCCATATAGTAAAGGAGCTCAAATTCTTTAGGGGTCATATCCACCGCCTCACCCCTGACGAAGACCTCGTAATCACCATAATAAATCTCAATATCTCCGACCTTGAGGCACTCAGAACTTTCATCCTCAGTTGGCTGGCTGTCCTTATTATGGTCCTGTTGGTTTTTACGATAGCGGCGACGAATTGCCTTCATCCGAGCCGTTAATTCTCGTGGACTGAAAGGCTTAACCATGTAATCGTCTGCTCCAATTTCTAGACCAACAACCTTGTCCGTCTCATCATCCTTAGCAGTCAGCATCATTATTGGCACATCGATATCTTTAGCTCTGATTGCCTTACAAACGTCTGCTCCATCCATCTTAGGTAGCATTAAATCTAAAATAATAAAATCATAGCGCTGATTTAAGGCTTTATCCAAACCTTCCTGACCGTCAACAGCCAAGTCTACTTGGTAACCTTCTTTTTTTAGATTGTATTCTAATAACGTCCTGATTGACGCCTCATCATCAACAACTAAAACGCGTTGATCCATCATTCTTCCTCCATCACTTTACGCATCTAATCACTTAATTGGTCTTTTAAATAAGCATCGATAAAGCCATCTAAGTCCCCATCCACTACCGACTGAGCGTTACCCACCTCATAATCAGTGCGATGGTCCTTGACCATGCTGTATGGGTGGAAGACATAGGACCTTATCTGTGATCCCCAAGCAATTTCACTTTTAACGCCACGGATTTCATCCAGTTCCTGGGCATTTTTCTCCTCTAAAAGGCGAGCTAACTTAGCTTGCAACATCTTCATGGCTGTGTCCCTATTTTGAAATTGGGAACGCTGACTTTGTGAGGCAACGACAATACCAGTTGGTATATGGGTTAAACGGACAGCTGAGGAGGTTTTATTAATATGTTGGCCCCCAGCTCCAGAAGCCCGGAAAACATCCATCTTGATATCATCTTCATTAATATCAATTTCAGTGGTCTGGTCTAGCACCGGCATGACCTCGACTGAGGCAAAAGAGGTATGGCGACGACTATTGGAATCGAAGGGGGAAATCCGGACCAAACGGTGGACACCATGCTCAGACTTCATCATACCGTAAGCATAGTCACCCTTAATTTCCAGAGTAACACTCTTAAGACCTGCCTCATCCCCATCCTGGTAGTCTAGCATATTAGCCCGATAACCATGCTGGTCAGCCCAGCGCTGATACATACGCAAGAGTATGGCTGCCCAATCTTGGGATTCAGTCCCACCAGCACCTGGATGAATTTCTAAATAGCAATCATTATGGTCGTAATCACCGCTTAGGAGCATTTGACGCTCATAAGCGGCCATCTGCCCTTGGAAGTCTTGGGTGGCCTGACTCAGTTCTTGAGCCAACTCTTGGTCATCCTCTTCCTTGACTAGCTCGTACATGGCATCAAGATCTTCCCAACCCGTTAAGAGATCTTTAAGGATTTGGTAAGATGCCTTAGCAGCATTTAAATCAGCAATAGTAGCCTGGGCCTGGGTCTGGTCATCCCAGAAATCAGGGGCCAGCATCTGGTCTTCATAATCAGCAATATCAGCTTCTAGGGCCTCTAAGTCAAAGAGACCCCCTAAAGCTATTTAATTGGTCACGGTTATCATCTAATTGTTTGCGAATTTCATGTAATTCCATCTATTCACCTTCACTATTAAACTTGTTGCCGTTCTAAGTTTTGACGTACTTGTGATTTCATAAAGAGACGGGTCGCATCATACTCAATACCAGCAATCATCTCATTAAAGCGCTCGAAACCTTCTGTCTGATACTCTACCAAAGGATTATTTTGGGCATAGGCGCGTAAACCAACCCCTTGACGCAATTGATCCATCGCATCAATGTGGTCTGTCCAATTAGAGTCAACTGCCCGGAGAATCACAACTTTTTCAAATTCCATAACCATTTCTGGATTATTCATCTCGGTTAATTTTTCATGGAAGCGATCTTCGGCTAAGTCAGTAATATACTGGTTAATCTCCTTGGCATTCTTATTCTCCAAGCTTCCTAGGCTAATATCGTCAGGATGTACCAGTGAAGTTTGAGCAAAATCTAAAATAGCTTGCAAATTCCACTCAGACTTGTTGCCCTCTGTGTATTGGTCTACCACCCGGTCAATCGTCCGGTCAATCATGGCCCACATAATACCATCTAGGGACTCAGTCTCGGTGATAATTTGGTGACGCTGCTTGTAGATAATTTCTCTTTGCTCCCGCATGACCTCATCGTACTCCAAGACATTTTTACGGGTGTCATAGTTGTTACCCTCAACCCGACGTTGGGCTGATTCTACTTGGCGAGAAATCATCCGGTTTTCGATTACCAAATCATCTTCTTCCCCATCAACATTCAGGCTCTCCCACAAGCTTTGAATCCGTTCGGAACCGAAGCGACGCATTAAGTCATCTTCAAGCGATAAATAGAAACGAGAGTAACCAGGGTCCCCTTGGCGACCGGCCCGGCCCCGTAACTGGTCATCAATCCGACGTGACTCGTGACGTTCGGTACCGATAACAGCTAGACCGCCGTTCTCTTTAACGCCTGGACCTAACTTGATATCAGTACCCCGACCAGCCATATTAGTGGCAATAGTCACTGCACCAGGTTGCCCCGCATTTTGAACAATCTCCGCCTCACGCTCATGATTCTTGGCATTCAATACATTATGAGGAATGCCTAACTCGGTTAATTTCCGTGAAAGTAATTCTGAGGTTTCAACAGCTACTGTACCTACTAAAACTGGTTGACCCTGGTCATGACGGTCCTGAATCTCGGCCACAACAGCATTAAACTTAGCATGCAAATTAGGGTACAAGAGGTCATTTTCATCCAAGCGTTGGACAGGCCGGTTAGTTGGGATTTGAATAACATCCATATTATAAATTTCCCGGAACTCCTGCTCTTCTGTTTTAGCCGTACCAGTCATCCCTGCTAACTTTTCATACATACGGAAATAATTCTGGAAGGTAATAGTAGCCATCGTTTTAGACTCATTTTGAATCTCGACATTTTCCTTGGCCTCAATCGCTTGATGGAGGCCATCTGAGTAGCGGCGGCCATCCATAATCCGACCGGTAAAACCATCAACAATTTTCACTTCGCCATCCTGTACTACATAGTCGATATCACGAATCATGATGTAATTGGCACGCAAGGCTGTATCGATATGGTGAATTAAACTACCATTTTCCACATCATAAAGGTTGTCCAAATGGAAAGCAGCTTCAGCCTTTTCAATTCCCTCTTCTGATAGCGCAATCGTTTTAGAAGATACATCAATCGTGTAATCCTCATCGGCTACCAAACTCTTAACAAAATAATCAGCCTTTTGATAAAGGGCTGTAGACTGCTCAGCCTGACCAGAAATAATTAATGGTGTCCGAGCCTCATCAATCAAGATAGAGTCAACCTCATCGACTACCGCATAGAACAGAGGCCGTTGCACCATGTCTTTTTCATAAACGACCATATTATCACGCAAGTAGTCAAAGCCTAATTCGTTGTTGGTTGAATAAGTGACGTCACAGTTGTAGGCTGCTTTTTTCTGCTCTGGGGTCATATCATTAGTATTAAGGCCAACTGTCAAACCTAAAAAGCGGAAAACCTCACCCATATCTTCAGCATCACGCTTAGCTAGGTATTCGTTAACTGTCACCACATGAACACCCTTACCTGTTAGGGCATTAAGATACACGGGCATGGTCTCTGTTAAGGTTTTACCTTCACCCGTTTTCATTTCAGCGATATTACCATAATGTAGGGCTAAGCCCCCCATAATCTGAACATGGTAAGGAAATAGCCCTAATACCCGGCGGGCCGCTTCACGAACAGTTGCAAAGGCCTCTACTAGGACATCATCTAAAGTTTCTCCGTATTGCAGACGGTCCTGAAAAGCTTCTGTCCGATCACGTAATTGGTCATCAGTATAAGCTGCATACTTATCCTCAAGTGCTTCTACTTCCTTAGCCAGTTTGTCAAAACGCTTGAGCTCTTTCTTATCGTTATCAAATATTTTCTTTAATAAATTAGCCACTTTGACTCTCCTCTAAACAATTTAATCCCTCTTATATTATCATTAATTATAACAAATAGGAAACCGTGTCGTTT
The DNA here is from genome assembly GCF_001543245.1 of Aerococcus urinaehominis. Taxonomy (GTDB): domain Bacteria; phylum Bacillota; class Bacilli; order Lactobacillales; family Aerococcaceae; genus Aerococcus; species Aerococcus urinaehominis. Next base: position 1,126,438 of record NZ_CP014163.1, on the reverse strand, counting down.
AATTAATCCGTATTCTCTTAGATTTATTTGCAGAACAAAAAAATCCGGCTAGCCTAGGCCAGCCGGATTAAATATATATTTACTTATTTAGACAATTTCCCCATCAATTTCAATCAAGCCATACTTACCGTTAGCACGTGCATAAACTAGTGATAAATTGCCTTCTTCAGCATCTTCAAAGATAAAGAAATCGTGACCTAACATTTCCATCTGTAAGACAGCTTCCTCAGCAGACATTGGTTTTACACCAATTCGCTTGGTCCGAACAATTTCGATATCCACGTCTTGCTCTTCAACCTCTTCATCTGCTCCAGCAGCAAAAATTAAGTCTTCATTGCCACCTTCCCGTGCTTTACGGTTGATTTTTGTTTTATATTTACGTACTTGACGCTCTAACTTATCAACTACTAAGTCGATACTGCCGTACAAGTCCTGGCTGGTTTCTTCAGCCCGTAAAGTCAGACGATTCAGGGGAATGGTTACCTCTGCCTTAGCATCACGGTTAGGATAAATCTTAGCGTTTACGTAAACAGTACCATCAGGTTCACCTTGGAAATATTTTTCCAATTTACCGATTTTCTTCTCAGCATATTCCCTGATAGCCGGAGTAATCTCAATATTTTCTCCTCGGATATTATATGTAAACATACTTACTCATCCTTTCTATTAGCAAGCCTCAGCCTGCTGAGGCAACTAACTAGTTACCTCTTAATCTACTTATAGTATACACGAAATCGGTTACATTTTCAAATGAAAGCTAACGGGCTAAGGTCAATCCTGATACTTCAACTACCCCAGCTTGACGCAAACATTGGCTAGCTTGATATAGGGTAGCTCCAGTAGTATAAATATCATCAAATAAAAGGACTTTATCTGGCAAACCTTGGATATTACCAGCTAATTTAAAAGGCTGAGCCTGGTGTAGGCGCTCATGACGAGTTTTGAGCGCTTGTTTGCCTGTCTGCTGACTACAACCGACCAAGAGGGGCTGATATGCCAACTTGGAGAAGTTTAAAATAGCCTCGGTCTGGTTAAAGCCACGTTTAGCGCGATTTAAAGGTTGAGAAGGAATGGGCACCAGACAAAAGCCCGGATATTTTTGAAAAACCTGCTGTAGCTGAGGGCCAAAATAACCAGCTAATCGCTGGTCTCCCTTAGCCTTTAGTAGGGTGACCCAAGCTCGAAAGGTATCATTGTAAGCATAGAGGGCTTGATTTTTGAAGTACCAGCCCTGGTCCTGCCAACGACGACAATCCATACACAAACCTTGGTGGGACCGTCCACACTGGGGACAACAGGGTCCTGTTATAGACTGCAAAGCTGTTTGGCAATAGTCACATATCAAAGAAGGTTTAGCTAAAGACCAACTTAAGATTTCTTTTAAGCCAGTGACTTGGCTAATTGCTTCTTGGCACAGTAAGCAATTAGTCATCAATTAGCCCCCTTTGCCTGGCTAATCGGTTCATTGCCGTAATTTGTTTGATAGCCCCACGACTAGCCCGGGTCTTTCCATAATGTAAAAAATAAACCTGGCCAGTCGGCGCACTGGGTTTGCGGCCCACGCGGCCAGCAATTTGGACCAGAGAAGATTGAGTAAAGGTCCGGTCCTCGCTACCAACAATCAGCACATCAATAGCCACGAAGGTGACCCCTCGCTCTAAAATCATAGTTGTCAGCATGAAATCATAGCCTTCATCTCGCATCGTCTGCACCTTATCCGCACGCTTGGTATCCTTTGAGGAAACGCTGGTAAATTTAGCCTGAGGAAAATACCGATGCAAGATGGCTTCTGCCTGACTCATTAGCTGGATATGGGGGAAAAAGATTAGGAAACGTCTTTGAGCTGCTAATTTTGCTTCAATCAAACGATAAAGTAAGCCAGGGAGTCGGCCACGACTAACTTGTTGCCGCCAGTCACCTAGCCATATGTGACGAGGCACAGGCAAGGCATGCCGGTGGTAACGGGCTGGCAAAATAGAGTGAGACAAGCGACCTGATTTGGCTGCTCGAATCATGTCATCACTTGGTGTCGCCGTTAACCAAACTGTTACTCCTACTGCCGTTTGACTGCGTCTAGCCCAAGCCTGTAGCATGGGATTCCCATGGAAGGGAAAAGCATCAATTTCATCAATAATAACTAGGTCAAAAGCCGCCTTAAAATGGACTAATTGATGGGTGGCGCACACCGTAATTGGGGCTAAACGATAGGCCATATCACTTTGGCTATGTGCTAATAAAATATCCAGGTCAGGAAAAGCAGCTTGGATACGAGGAAACAATTCATTAGCAACATCGATACGTGGTGTAGCAATCACTACCCTTAATCCCTGGCAAATCACTTGATCAATCAAGGGGAAGGTCATCTCGGTCTTCCCTGCTCCTGTCACAGCCCAGACCAGGTGATTATTCTGCTGCTTCCAGGCTCGCAATAAATCCTGGGCCCCCTGGTCTTGTTGGGCTGATAATTTTCCAGGCCATTGGCAGTAGCTAGCTGCTTGACCCCAATCATAATAGTCTAAAGCTGGTTGATAATAAAAGTAATCACAAGACCTAATCTTGCCAAATGACAAGCAAGCTAGGCAATAAACACACTCGGTCTGACAGTCACAAAAATTAGCTGCAAACTGATTTTGATCCTGATTTAAACAGCGCTGACAAACATAGCCCCCTTTAGTTCTTTTTATGGCGGCGATACGAATGATTTTGTCATTCTGATTTATATCAGCCTGGTCTAGCTGCTTGGCCAAATGTAGACGTCCAATAAATTTGGTCATAGAAAAAAACCTCCTCCACTTACAGATACGTAAGTTGAGCAGGTTTTTACCGAAATAAAATATAATAAATGCTAGACTTCTTCCAGATCAGCTATCAAGGCTAATCCATAAGCAGATGGGCCGACATGGGTGCCGATTACTGGCGTAATCATTCTTTTTTCAATTACATAATCAGGAAATTGACCCTTTAAATCAGTATAAAGCTGTTGCGAGGCTGAACTAGGCGCAACCTCTAAGAAAGCTAGTTTAACCGGGTAGTCGGCCAAACTTTGACGTGCAATATCTATAATTTTCTGGTTGACTTTGCGCACCGAGCGGATTTTTTCCTTAACTTGAATTTCGCCATCCGTAATCGTAATGAGCGGTTTCACCGATAGTAAGTTACCCAGAGCTGCTGCTGTTGGACTTAACCGGCCGCCCTTGACCAAATAAGATAAATCATCAACAACAAAGTAAATCTGACTCGTTGCCGCCATTTTTTCTAATACAGGCAAAATTTCAGCCAGCTCCTTACCCTGTTGACGTAAGTTCACAGCCGCTTCCACTAACCAAGCATGAGCCTGAGTAGCTGTTTGACTATCAAAAACTACTATATTGACCTGATCATAATCTTGACTCAGCATTTGTGCGGTTTGGAAGGTGCCAGATAATTTTTTTGATAAGGTAATAACCAAAATTTCATCATATTCGCTAGCTAAATCTTCATAAACCTGGCTAACTAAGCCTGCACTAGGCTGAGAGGTTGAAGCCTGCTCGCTCGAACTTGCTAATTTTTGATAAATTTCACTAGCAGCAAGATCTTGGCCTTCTTGGTAGCTAGCATCAGAAAAATTAATGCTTAAAGGCAGGATACTGATATCGTTTGCCTCAATAAATTCCTTTGATAAACCTGCAGTTGAATCAGACACAATTGCAAGTGCCATTCACTCACCTTCTCTCAATCTCGATATTCCTATATTAGCATAATCAGAACAAATACTATACAATAAATTTGATGAGGAGGAGACAACTTGATTGAATATAAAACGATTAAAGGCCCAGGCCAACATGAAATTGATGTACGGGGATCGCAGTTCATCTGCCACCTGGCCCGGGTCTTTTCCGAGGAAGAGGCCAAGGACTTTATAGCTAAGATAAATAAAGAACATTACAAGGCCACCCACAACTGTGTCGCCTACCAAATTGGCGACAATCATGAAATACAGCGGGCCTTAGATGATGGTGAACCCAGTGGGACAGCGGGCGTACCGATGTTGGAAGTACTCAAACAAAATGATCTCCACAATGTCATTACAATCGTCACCCGTTATTTTGGCGGCACCAAACTGGGCGCTGGCGGGCTTATCCGCGCTTATAGTACCGCTGTCAGTGAAGGGCTCAAGGCGGTGGGGCTAGTTGAACGCCAGTTACAAACCGAGCTAGCTGTTACCATTCCCTACAACCTGACTGGTAATATGACCTACTGGGTAGAACAGTCCCCCTACATCCTCCTAGATACCACATATCTAGAAGAGATGACCTATCATTTAGGTATTCCAAGTAGTCAAGTCGACACGGTCCAAGCTGAACTTGTTGATCTAACTAATGATCAAGCAAATTTTAAAATTGGTGACCAAGTTTATGTCGATGTCGATATTCCTTATAAATAATGAGAGTATGAGGGCTGGCCCTTAGAACTGGGGCCTTAGAATAAAAGACGACCAATATCGCAGATATGGTGTCGGGTTTTATGAAAGGGCTTCAGTTCTGCCAGACCGAACCCAACTAAACATGGTGCGAGCGTTGGCGCTTAGACCAGGATCCTTGGAGCAGAAGACAAGCAATATCGTCAGATATTGTCTTGAATTCTGCGAAAGGACGCCTGGTCTGCCAAAGCGAACCCGACTAAACAGGGTGTGAACTTTGGCGCTTAGACCAGGATCCTTGGAGCAGAAGACAAGCAATATCGTCAGATATTGTCTTGAATTCTGCGAAAGGACGCCTGGTCTGCCAAAACGAACCCGACTAAGGGTGCGACAAGAAGCGCCCTGAACTGAATCGTTGGAGCTAGGCAGACCAATATCTGAAAGATATTGCGTCAGCCTAGTGAAACGACTTTAGTTCAGCTTCTTTGCTGTAGCCGTAGCATTTCCAATGCGCACGGATATAGTATGCTATGCTGGAGCCCAACTATGCTGCCAATATTCCTATAAATGCAAGAGCCTGAGACTCATTGTCCCAGGCTCTTTTCTTAATAGTTTAATATTGCCACCAGTCCATATAAATGTTAACCGGTAGCTGGCGCTTGTGCTCGCTAATGCGATAAAGGTGTTCAATGCGGTCTCGATCCTTGTCTGCCACTTCTTGACCTTCTAAATAATCATCGATGGCTTGGTAACTAACCCCTAGGGCATCTTCATCAGCTTGTTGGGGTTTTTCCTCTTCTAAGTCGGCAATCGGTATCTTTTCATACAAGTGGGCTGGGCAGTTAAGATAAATCAGCATTTCTTTACCCTGACGCTTGTTTAAACGCCACAAAGGCATAATATCAGCAGCCCCATCACCAAATTTGGTATAAAATCCAGTGACTGCTTCGGCAGCATGATCAGATCCAACTACCAAACCGTGGCACTCTCCCGCAATGGCAAACTGACTCACCATCCGTTGGCGGGCCTTGATATTCCCCTTGTTAAAATCGGAAACTGATAGACCGGCTGCCTCTAAAGAAGCAACCTGACTATCAACCGCCGGCTTGATATTGACTTCAAAATCTTGATCAGCCTGGATAAAGGCAACCGCATCCCGGGCATCCTGGGCGTCCACTTGCTGGCCATAGGGGAGGCGGACAGCAATGAATTGATAGCTAGCATCCCCTGTTTCCTGGCGGAGTTCGCTAATAGCCATCTGTGATAATTTACCCGCTAAGGTAGAGTCCTGACCACCGGAAATGCCCAGCACGAGACTCTTTATACCAGGAACCGACTTAATATATGCCTTTAAAAAATCGATTGACCGCCTAACCTCTTGGCCAGGATTAATGGTCGGTGCGACCTTCAGGGCTTCAATAATTTCCGCTTGTTTAGACATACTACTCTCCTTTGGTCATCCGCTCAACAGTCGCCTGGACTTCTTGGCGGACCTGAGCGATAGAATCCATCTTCAGATCATAGAGCTGTTGTGACAAATCAACCGGGAAGGGCTCTGGATTCAATAAACGTTTAGTCTCATCCCAATGCCGCGCTAATTCTGCTTGGGAGTCCGCCCTAATTTGATCAAGGCCTGGTTGATCGTATACCAATTCACCCTGGTCAAAAATAGTCACCAATAAAGGCTCTGCTGTAAAGTTCTCAACGGTTTTATTAATATATGGGTAAGTTGGGTGGAACATGAAGAGCTCCTCTAAGTCATTAGGGTCTTCACCATCTAAGCAAATCAAGTCCCCTTCTAATTTAGGAACATTGTGGCCATGGATCCGCCACACTTGTTTTTTACCAGGGGTGGTTGTCTTTTCTGGTGATGAAGACACCTTCATTGTCGGCACTAAGTCACCATTATCATCCTCAATAGCGACTAACTTATATACTGCTCCCAAGGCTGGTTGATCATAGGCAGTAATTAATTGGGTGCCGACCCCCCAAGAATCTACCTTGGCCCCCTGCATCTTCAGATTAAGAATGGTTTTTTCATCTAAGTCATTAGAGGCCACAATAATGGCATCTTCAAATCCGGCATCATCCAACATGGTCCGAATACGCTTAGAGAGATAAGTAATATCACCGGAATCAATCCGGACACCAATAAAGTTAATCTTATCGCCCATTTCTTTGGCTACCCGGATAGCATTAGGCACACCGGAACGGAGTGTATCGTAAGTATCAACCAAAAAGACACAATCACGGTGAGACTCAGCATAGTGTTTGAAAGCCTCATAGTCAGACCGATAAGCTTGGACCATAGCGTGGGCATGGGTCCCGGAAATCGGCACCCCGAAAATCTTGCCCGCCCGGACATTGGACGTTGAATCAAAACCACCAATATAAGCAGCTCGTGACCCCCAAATGGCGGCATCAAGCTCTTGGGCTCGGCGTGCACCAAACTCAGCTAGACTATCACTACCACAAACATTGCGAATGCGCGAGGCCTTAGTAGCAATCAGGGTCTGGAAGTTAATAATATTTAAAATAGCGGTCTCTACGAGTTGGCATTCCGCTAGTTTCCCTTCTACCTGTAACAAGGGCTCATTAGCATAGCAAACCTGACCTTCTTGCATAGACCGGACCGTGCCTTCAAATTTAAAATCTGCTAAATATTGCAGGAAATCTTCTGGATAATCCTGGGTCTGACGTAAGTAAGCAATATCCTGGTCAGTAAAAGACAGATTATTCAAGTAATCAATCACATGTTCTAAACCAGCATAAATCGCATAGCCATTTTCAAAGGGATGTTTTCTGAAATACACTTCAAAAATGGCACGTTGGTCCATATTACCAGCATCCCAGTATACTTTCATCATATTTATTTCATACAAGTCTGTATGTAAGGCTAAATTTTTTTCCATAATCCTCTAACTTCCTCTCTTAGGGAACGACTTATTACTGGTTATTATATCACTAAAGCGGTTTAGTCAAAAGAAAGTGCTACGGCAAAATAAAAACAGAGCCTGGCTGTATCGCTAAGCTCTGTCTTGATGAACTAAATTAATCTAAAAAGTCACTAACTATTCAACTAATTCAATCCGCATATTATTAATTTCTTCTCTAGTGACAGTTGGTTTAGCATTTTCATCAATCCCTGATGAAGAAACCTTATCAAAAAGGATTTTAATGGTCTGCAAGAGAATCTTAAAATCTAAAATCAAATGATACTTCTTAATATAAATCAAGTCAAAATTCAATTTAGAGTTAAAATCGCTGGCATACTTGCCATAAACTTGGGCATAACCCGTAATCCCAGCCCGGACATTATGGCGGAGATAGTAGTGGGGGTTTTGGGCCTGGAACTGGTCAACAAAGAAAGGCCGTTCAGGTCTGGGGCCAATCATGGACATTTCCCCTTTAAGGACATTGATCACCTGAGGCAATTCATCAATCCGGGTCGCTCGAATAAATTTACCAACGGAGGTTACCCGGGAGTCATTTTTAGTGGCAATAACTGGCCCCGACTTGTCCTCGGCTGTAGCGGACATCGATCTGAATTTAAGGATTTCAAATTCCTCCCCGCCCTTAGTAATCCGAGTTTGTCGGTAAAATACCGGTCCAGGCGAGGTCAATTTTACTAGAAGGGCCGTCACTAACATAATTGGGGAAGCGACAATCAGAATGGCAAGGGCCATTAGGATATCCAGTCCCCGTTTGATGAGTTCTTGGTCTGCTGGAATCGCAAAATCAGATGTTTCAATAATCGATTCATCCTCGAAGTTCATGATATTGGGATTAACCATTACCAAGTTTTCAAACTTAGAGTTTAAGAAGAGTTTTTTATTTTCCCGCATTAAGAGGTCATAAATCTTTAGCTTCTCATCCTCATCAATCTGGGAAGCTAGGTAAACAATATCAAATTCATCCAAGCGGGCTTTAACATTCTCGTAATAATCTGACAAAACGACATGGGTGACAATATGTCGGGTTGACTTGGAAGATTTAAAATTAAAGATGGCCGGAAAGACCTCATCTTCCACACCGACAATCATAACCCGTTTAGTCGAGGTATAGCGGCGATAGATATTAAAGACCATAGCCCGGAAACAAAAAAGGATGATGATTGAAACAAAAAAGTCAATCAAGATTACCGTCCGCGGAAAGGCTAGCCAGCGGCCAGCAAAACTGAGTACCATGGTAAAAACAGCCAGCAAGCCCTGAATAATGACGGTAATAAAGAAGAGGTCAGCATGGGTTTTGTTATAAAGAATATAAACGCCAAATAAGAGGTTAAAGATAATAAAAACTATCAAAATCCAACCAATGGCCCCCTGAAAGGCATCAAAATTACGGGCTGGTACATATCGTCCGTAACGCAGGAAGAAGGACAAAATATAGGAAATAAAGAGTAAGAAGGCCTCTAGACCAGCAATGGCTACTCGGTACCAATTTGTCCACCCACCATCTTTTTGCATATAAATCAGCTCCCTACTATTCAAAGTCTAATAATACGGGACAAGGATGGGCAAAACCCATCCTTGTCCCTTTCATTTAGTCTAGCATAGCTATTAGCCTGATTAACTAAATGACTTATAAAATTCACTTAAGTTTCTATTCAGCTGCTTCGCCTGTTGATGTTTCCCCACCTGCTGGTGCCTCACCAGCTCCTGAGTCTGGGGCTGGGGCTGATTCACCTGAATCAGCTGCTGGTGGTTGCGGTTGACTAGGCTCAGTCGGTTGGCTCGCTTCAGGTAGCTCAATTTCTTTCAAACTATCAGCCGGTGGCTCATTGCTCGGTGATGGCTCTGGCGCGGGCGTCGGTGGCTGTTCCTGACTGCTTGCCTGGCTACTAGTGCTTGGACTAGCCTGTGAAGGACGATTAGCCGGTGCTTGCGATTGGCTGTTTCTCCGACTGGCAGGCTGGCTTGGCCGCAAGCTAGGCTGCTGGCTAGATTGAACCGGTGCCTGACTTTCCACTGTTTGACTTTGCTGGTTCAATTCTCTTTGGCGATTTTCAGCTTGACGAGCACGTGCTTCAGCTTCCTGGCGTCGTTTTTCAACTTCTTCTTTAGATAAGCCGCGGTCTTCAGCTTCCTTAACTTCTCGCTCACCGATTAGCTTAGTCAAGTCACGGTCTGCTTCACCGAGAAGACGTAGCAAACGTGCCTTAACATAATTATTATCCATTTTGTTGATTTCTTGGCGCAGGTCGGCTAATTGGTCAGCCAAGTCCTCATAAGTCAGGTCCTTATTCTTCTTCAGGTCTTCGATTTGCTTGTTAACCTCAGTAAAGAGCGCTTCTTGTTGCTTAGCTTGGTCTAAAAGACTAGCGATAACTTTATAGAAACCATCCTCATCAGTATCTTTCAACTGCTTAGCAAAAGCTTTTTCTACTTTTTTAATATCTTTTTCGGTAGCGTTATCTTTTAAACGGACATACTCTAGCATGGTGGCGCCATTCAAAGGTACTTGACCATCAATTTTATCAAATAAATTATTTGTTTGGCTGAGTGCATCAAAACGTGTCTCTAAATCCGCAAACTGGTCTTTAAGTTCCTTATCATCTGCCTTAGCTACTTCTTTACCAACTGCTTCGATCTCATCAGCAGTAATATTCTCCTTAAGAAAGACTTTCGATTCATCATAGTAAAGACTATCTAAACGATCACGTAGTTCAGCATATTTATCAGTTTGGACCAAGCCGGCATTCTTGTCGACATTAATTACCCGCGAGGCATAAACACCCACTGAGGCAATGACGACAACAGCCAAAATCCCCATGATAATAACCAATCCACGGTTGGCCTTTTTTCTTTTAGCCATTCATGTTCACTCCTATTCAAATTTTTATCTCCTATATTGTACCTTGTAAAAGTAAAAAGTAAAAGCTTTTTAGGGTGGGATTAGTTGTGATACTTGGATTAAAAAGAGACAAGCTAGTTTACCACTGACTAAGCTAAAATATTAGTAAATTTAAAAAAGCCTGGGGCATAAGTCCCAGGCTCTCGTTATGATACGAAGTTAGCAGTGTAGTCGGGTTCGCTTTGGCAGGACTGAAGTAACTTCAGAAATTAGTTTCAATAACTTGCAGATATTGGCCTAACTCCTCCCAATGATTCATTCCTGAATGCCAAGTCTCTCACCCTCTTCTAACTATATTAATATTTGGCATTCATGCGCCGCTCATAATGGTTAAGCAGCTTACCTAAGAGGAAGGTAAGAATAAAGTAAAGTACCATAGAGATCAAGAGTGGGATAATCCCGCGGTAGGAAATTGAAGTTACCGCCCGGGTCTGGAAGGTTAGTTCCGCTACCCCAATCGTTGATATAATAGAAGATTCTTTAATTAAGGTAATAAATTCATTACCAAGAGAAGGCCAGATGGACCGCAGTGCTTGCGGGAAAATAATCTTCTGCATGGTAGTCTTTTGATTTAGACCAAGTGACCGGGCTGCCTCAGTCTGTCCCTTATCAACCGCCTGCAAGCCACCCCGAATAATCTCAGACACATAGGCCCCAGAATTAATTGAAATTGCAATCAAACCAGCTGTCAAAGCTGATATTCCGAAGAAACCTCCGACCCCTAAGAACATAAAGAGCACTTGAATCATTAGTGGAGTCCCGCGGATAAATTCCACCATGAAGGTTGCTAGTTGGCTAGCCACCGGTATCTGAGCTAAGCGTAGAATAGCAACCAGGCTACCTAAGACAGTACCCACTAGGATACCAATGAGCGAGACAAAAAGGGTTGTCTTTAATCCTGACCAGAAGTAAGGCCAATAGTCTAACCAAGAGGTTTGCTGGCTATCAGCAATAGCCGCAAAAGCATCTTCCATATAAACATCAATTAAATTATTTTCATGGATTTCATCAATCGACTGATTGATAGCTGCCACTAACTCACTTTCCCCTTTAGGGGCAACCACTGCCTTACCGTTATTTTCATCAACATCAATATCGGTTAGCACGGTTGCTAGGTTATCCTGTTCAGCCGCATGAGCCCCACCGACTGTTTCATCCATCAGGACACCGTCAATTTGGCCGGTACTCAGGGCATTAATTAAGTCTGGGACTTGAGACATGACAAAGACTTCTGCTTGAGGCATCTGGTCTTTAACCAGCTGCTCTTGCATAGTTCCCTGTTGGACACCAATTACCAGGTCGCCTGATGCAAAAGCATCGCCATTGGGAAACTTGTCTTGGTCACTTTTACGGATAACAAAAACTTGGGGAGAAACTTCGTAGACCTTAGAGAAATCCACTGATTTTTGCCGCTCTGGTGTCACTGACATACCAGAGATAATCATATCGATATTGCCCGCTTCTAAAGAAGAAAGTAAAGATGAGAACTCCATCTCAACAATTTCCAGCTTAACCCCTAAATCATCAGCAATTTTTTGTCCAACTGAGACATCGATCCCTTTAACAGTATTTTTACCATTTTCTTGGACGATAAACTCATAAGGTGGGTAGTCAGGTGATAAGCCCATCCGAATAACGCCACGTTTTTTTATGTCTTCTAATAAATTACCTGATTGGGCCTGGCTGCTAGTCTCACTCGCTTGGACTTGTTGACTAATACTAAGACTTAGCCAAGCAAACACCAAGCTCACTACTAAGACAACTAGTCCTAATTTATTAATGATACGCTTCATACTTATTTTTGTCCTTTCCAGGTCTGTTCCTTCATGGCCCGGGCTGATTGCGGCAGACCAAATAATTTAATAAAGCCTTCAGCATCATCTTGAGCATAGATATCATCTTCATCGAAGGTCGCTAGTTCTTCACTATAAAGAGAATATGGGCTGGTCACCCCAGCATCAATAATATTACCCTTGTAGAGCTCTAATTTCACTTGGCCAGTCATATTAACCTGAGTCTGGTCAACAAAGGCTTGAAGAGCTTGCCGTAATGGCGAGAACCACAGGCCATTATAGACTAACTCTGCATACTTCAGGGCCACTTGTTGTTTGTAGTGCATGGTATCACGATCTAAGACAATTTGTTCTAATTTTTGGTGGGCATGGTAGAGGATAGTACCACCAGGTGTTTCATAAACCCCCCGTGACTTCATACCAACCAAGCGATTTTCAACAATATCGAGGATACCAATTCCGTATTTACCACCTAGCTCATTGAGGCTTTCTACTAATTCTAAGGCCGATAATTTTTGACCATCTAGGGCAACTGGGATGCCTTGTTCAAAATCAATGGTCACATAGGCTGACTCATCAGGTGCTTGTTTTGGTGACACACCAAGTTCAAGGATTTTTTCATAGCTAGGTTGCTTACTTGGGTCTTCTAAATCTAGCCCTTCATGAGATAAGTGCCAAAGATTTTCATCCTTAGAATAGTTGGTTTCCCGCGTAATCGGTAGCGGAATGTTATGAGCTTCAGCATATTTAAATTCATCTTCCCGAGACTTAAGATCCCACTCCCGCCAAGGAGCAATAATAGGCATACTTGGATCAAACTCACGGATTCCTAACTCGAAACGCACTTGGTCATTACCCTTCCCAGTGCAACCGTGGGCAATGGCATCACAGCCCTCTTGGTGGGCGATTTCTACCATCCGTTTAGCAATTAAAGGACGTGCGTAAGCAGTTCCTAATAAGTAAGTCCCCTCATATTTAGCACCGGCTTGCATAGCTGGGAAGATATAGTCTTCAATAAATTCTTGGCGTAAATCTTCAATATAAAGTTTGCTAGCACCTGAATTGTGGGCCTTTTCTTCAACAGCAGCCCAATCTTCTTCCTGGCCGACATTACCAGTCATACCAATCACTTCACAGTCACCATAATTTTCCTTTAACCAAGGAATAATGACAGATGTGTCTAAACCGCCTGAATAGGCTAATAATACTTTTTTAAATTGTTTCTTAGTCATGGTTACTTCCTCCGTTTTCTCTTTTATATACAAAAAGAACCCCCTCAATAAGAGGCGGGTTCTTCCCACGATACCACTCTTGTTTATAGACACTAGGCCTATAATCTCGAAAATTTTAACGCATTTCTGCGAATCCGGCTATGATTTGACCGGACCATCTCCACAATGCAGTTCACAAACGCTCTGGGTAAGCTCTCACCAGTCCTTACCTCGCTAATCGAGTTGACGCCTGCTACTCTTTGCTTCATAGATGTTCAATATTTATATGTCTGATTATAGTTTAGCTTTCCTTAAAAAGTCAAGCCTGGGAGCAACTTTATTGCTGGCTCAAATCAAGGCCAAAATAACTTGTGACTGCCTTAATATGGTCCTTGACCCGCTCTGGGGCTGGTCCACCTGGCACATTACGACGAAAAGTGCAATTCTTCAGATCAATGGCATCATAAATATCTTCCTCAAATTGACGATTGAATTGCTTGTACTCAGCCACACTTAAACTCTCCAAAGTCTCATCATTTTCAATACAGTATTGGATAATGTCACCGGTTTGCTGGTAAGCATCTCTAAACGGTACACCCTTGGCCGCTAGATAGTCAGCACAGTCTGTCGCATTGATGAAACCTTGTCCCGCTGCTGCATACATCACATCCTCATTAACGACTGTTTCTGCCAGCATCGCTGGAATTAGGGAAATCATGGCTTTCATAGTATCAATCCCATCAAAAAGCCGCTCTTTTTCTTCTTGAATATCTTTGTTATAGGCTAAAGGAATCCCCTTCATGATGGTTAAAACTGCCATCAGGTCGCCAAAGACCCGACCTGTTTTGCCCCGCATCAACTCATGAATGTCAGCATTCTTCTTCTGAGGCATAATCGAAGACCCTGTTGAAAAAGTATCCTTGAGGCTAATAAAATTAAACTCTTGTGAGGTCCAAATAATTGTTTCTTCCGCATAGCGACTCAGGTGCATACTCATGATTGACAAGGCTGATAAGAGCTCGATTGAGTAATCGCGATCAGATACTGCATCCAAAGAATTATCAGCATAGTCAGTAAAACCTAGCGAAAAAGCGGTAAAGTCACGATCTAAAGGAAAGGTGGAAGTAGCCAGGGCCCCTGCTCCTAAAGGCATACCCGCTGAAATCCGTTTTTTAACATCTTGGAGGCGGTCATAATCTCGAAAGAGCATCTCCACATAAGCCATTAAATAATGCGCATAAGTAATCGGTTGCGCCCTCTGTAGGTGGGTATAGCCTGGCATAATGGTCTCTAAATGATGGTTAGCCTTATCACAAAAGGCTAAAATGGCATCAGATAATTTTTCTGACAAGATATCAATTTCATCCATGCAATAAATCTTAAGCGCAGTTGCTACCTGATCATTACGTGACCGGCCGGTATGAATTTTTTTACCAGTTGATCCTAGCCGTCTAGTGAGTTCTGCTTCAATAAAGCTATGGATATCCTCTTCATCATAGTCAATGGCTAACTGGCCTTCTGCATATTCCTTACGCATTTTGCGCAATTCTTGAAGCAGGTCTTCTGCCTCCTCTTGTAGAATAATTTGCTGGCGCCCCAGCATCTCAGCATGTGCCATACTCCCACGTAGGTCAGCATCCAAGAGTCGGTCATCGATGTGGATCGACTGGTTGAAATTATAAGCCTGGTTGGACATTGCATCATGAAATTTATTAGACCAAATTGCCAATTGTGCCACTCCTTTAAAAATCAATTATTTTTCTTATTTTAGCAAATCTTCTCGGTAAAACAAAGCTAGGTTAAGCCCGGTACTTACTCTGATCTCGCTTCTCTAAAAGCGCTACTAGACGCCCTAAGGTAAAGGTTAGGATAAAATAAATTACCATAGCGATTAGTAAGGGAATAATCCCCTGGTAAGTCAAACTGGTAACCGCCCGGGTTTGGAAGGTCAACTCCGCAATACCGATAGTTGAAACTAAGGATGATTCTTTAATCAAAGTAATAAACTCATTAGCCAGGGCCGGCCAAATTGCTCTTAAGGATTGCGGGAATACCACCTTTTTCATGGTCGGCCAATAACCTAAACCCAAGGACCGGGCTGATTCTGCCTGGCCAGCATCCACTCCATTAATGCCACCTCTAATAATTTCGCAAATATAGGCCCCCGCATTGAGAGAAATTGCGATTAGTCCCGCCACAAGCGGTGACCAACCAAATAGGCCACCTAGACCTAAAAAAGCAAAAAGAACTTGTACCATCAGTGGCGTCCCTCGAATAAAGGCAACATAGGCACTTGCCAAGCCCTGTAAGATTTTTAATTGAGAGAGCCGGGCTAGAGCCAGGCCGACACCTAAAATAGAGCCGGCCAGCACAGAGACTGCCGAAACTAAGAGGGTCATCTTTAATCCATCCCAGAAATAAGGCGCATAGGCTAGCCAGGTGTTTTCCTGGTTGTCACGAATCAATTGATAAGCATCTTCTAGCCACTGATCAATTTGTCCAGAAGCCAGACTATCACCAATTACTTGGTCCATGACCGCGACTAAGTCAGATTGGTCTTTTTTTGTCATCAAGGAAACGCCAACTAGGGTATCTTCATCTTCTATGCCAGAAGCCACGGCAGCCAAATTATCATGTTCGGCAACATAGGCACCTGATACCGAAGTATCCATAAGGACGCCATCGATATTGCCAGCCTGGAGAGATGAAATTAAGTCAGCCCAAGACCGGAGTACTACCATTTCGGCCTCAGGCATATAGGTTTTAACCAAATTTTCTTGCAAGGTGCCAACCATAACACCCATTTTTAAATGCTTTTGATTAAAAGCCTGATAGTCTGAGATTTGTTCCTCTTCACCCTTACGAATAACAATGGCTTGAGGCTCTTTGACATAGGGGATAGAAAAATCACCGGACTTTTTCCGTTCCTCTGTTGCGCTTAGGCCTGACCCAATCATATCAATCGATCCAGACTCTAAGGCCGGAATCAGAGAATCAAACTCCATGGGTACAATTTCTAACTGGACACCTAATTCATCGGCAATAGCCTGGCCCAGGAAAATATCTAGACCGACTACCTTGTTTTCACCATTTTCTAACACCGTGAACTCATAAGGTGCATAACCAGGTGCTGTCCCATAACGCAGGCTACCCCGGTCTTTAATTTCAGCTAATAAGTTGTTTTCCTGGGCTTGAACAGGTCGGCTAGCCAAAAATACTCCCTGTACCACCGTTGCCACTAGGGCTAACCAAATAATAATCTTCTTTAACTTCACCATGGTTATCATCCTTTCTATATCTATGTCACAAAAAAAGTCCGCCTCTTGTTAAGAGGCGGACTAATCCACGATACCACTCTACTTGATAGGTTAAACTAATTAACCAATCATCTCATTTGCGTAACGCTATCAGCGGGTTAACCTAAAAGATTTCAGCTAACCATCTAAGCAATGCGGTTCATTAATTTTACCAGGAGGCCTTCCACCAACACCTCTCGCTAAACCAGCGCCATTAACTACTCTTTGCTTCATAGACTTTATAAATATTAAGATTGCATTAATTATAGAGTTGGGGCCTTGAAAAGTCAATTTTTATTTTATGTGCTATAATCTAACCAATAAAAATTAATTCAACAGATTCAGAAAGTAGGTTAGCCCATGTTCAAACATACTATTGTTCGCAAACCCAGTCCTAGTATTAGCCAAGGGATTAGCAGTGCCAATCTAGGTCAACCCGACTATCAAAAGGCACTTGCCCAGCATGAAAAATATGTCCAAGCGCTTAAAGAAACTGGGGTCGATGTCACAGTCTTAGAAGCCCAAAATGACTTTCCTGACGCCTGTTTTGTGGAGGATGTTGCTCTCTGTACCAGTGAATGCGCCATTATTACCCGACCTGGTGCGGCTAGCCGCCAGGATGAAAGCCAACTAAGTGATATGCGCCGAGCCCTCCACCATTTTTATGACCACGTCGAGGAAATTCAAGCGCCCGGTACCATCGAAGGTGGTGACATCATGATGGTTGGTAATCACTACTATATCGGTCTATCAGACCGGACTAACCAGGCAGGTGCTGACCAAATGATTAGCCTCTTAGAAGAATATGGCCTATCCGGTTCCGTAGTAGCCATGGATGAAATGCTTCACTTAAAAACTGGGGTAAATTTCATTCCTGAAAATACAGTCTTAGTTGCAGGTGAATTTCAAGACCGTCCTGAGTTTGCTGACTTCAAACAAATTTTAATTGAAGAAGATGAGGCCTATGCGGCTAACAGTGTTTGGATTAACGATTATGTTTTAGTTCCTGCTGGCTATCCTAAAACTAGAGAAAAAATTGCCCAACTGGGTTACCAGATTATCGAAGTAGATACCTCTGAATTTCGTAAAATCGATGGCGGCTTAAGCTGTTTGTCGCTTCGTTTTTAGCCCTGATAGTTTTTTTCGATAACAAATAACCGAAAAATCAACTTGCACTTTTTCGTATTTAATGCTTATAATAATACAAACTTTATACTTGTCGATGAAGCAAAGAGTAGTAAAAGCTAACTAGCCTAGCGAGGAAGATTTGGTGGAAGCTTCCCTAGTCCTTTTATGAACCGCCTTGCTTGGATAATTTGGTGAATCTAGTAGCCAAGTTCGCCCACTAGCGTTATCAGTTTGAGTATAGTGTTTACTATGAAAAAGAGTGGTACCGTGGACCCCCGCCTCTTAGAGGTGGGGGTCTTTTGTTTTCCCAGATAGAAAGGAGCATCATCATGTCGCTATTTAAAAGAACCTTTTCCATCCTCATCCTAGCCTGCCTATGTCTTGGCCAGTTAGCCCTATCTAACCCTAGTGTCCATGCACAGACGAGCCAACAAGATCCAGCCCACAATGCCCTCCAGGAGATTAAAGACCGCGGTGTGCTCCGGGTGGGGACAACTTCAGGTTATCCCCCATATGAATTTACTATTCTAGAGGATGGTCAAAATAAGGTGGTTGGTCTCGATGTTTCTCTCTCCCAAGCCATTGCTGACAAGCTAGGCGTAGAATTAGAAGTCATTGATATGGACTTTGACTCTTTGATTCCAGCCCTTGAAACCGGCACTATCGACATCGCTGCTGCTGGCCTAACTGCTACGGAAGAACGGGAAAAATCAGGCGATTTCTCCATTCCCTATGTTGTGGAAGACCAATCCTTTGTTATCCGCCAACAAGACCAAGAGACCATCACCGACTATCATGCCTTTGATAATGGGCAATTAACCCTGGGGGTCTATGCTGGCACTATCCAAGAAAATTTTGCCAAGGACCATATCAAAAATGTTCAATTAACTAGTATGAAGTCCTTTACTGATCTAATTTCTGCTCTCCAAGCTGGCCAGGTTGATGGCGTCCTCATGGATGAAATTGTTGCCGGTGCCTATGCTGCCCAGCAAGATGACCTGACTACCGTGGCTAGCCAGCTGGATGTGGGCGAATCGGGTAAATCTTTCTTGATTGCTAACAACCAAGCTGACCTCTTAGCAGCTATAGACCAAACCATCGAAGAGGCCTTGGCCACCGACCAAGTTGATAACTGGATTCAAGACGCCTATGACCTAATCGAGGCTGAACAGGGTGATTCTTGGCTGGCTTACTGGCCCTACTTCTGGGACGGCATCAAGATGACCTTGTTGATTTCCCTAGTCGCCATGCTAGCCGGTATTATTTTAGGTAGCCTGCTGGCACTGATGCGCTTATCGGATTTTCCCTGGCTACAACTTCCTGCCACTATCTATGTAGAGTTCATCCGGGGTACGCCACTCATGGTCCAAGTGCTCTTCGCTTTCTTGGGCCTAGGTGCTATTTTTAATCTGTCAGCGTTAACAGCCGGTCTCATCGCTGTGTCACTAAATTCAGCTGCCTATATCTGTGAGGTTATCCGGGGCGGCATTAATGCTGTTGATTCTGGCCAGACGGAAGCAGCCCGATCACTTGGTTTAGGCTATTGGCCGACCATGCAAAAGGTGGTTTTTCCACAATCCTTAAGAGCCATTTGGCCTGCTTTAGGCAACGAGTTTATCTCTTTAATTAAAGAAACTTCTATTGTCTCCACCATTGGTATTGCTGAACTAACCTTCCAAACCCGGGCGGTTACTAGTCTGACCTACCAAGGTCTAGTACCGCTGACAATTTCTATGCTGATTTACTTTATCATGACCTTTAGCCTGTCTAAGTTCTTGGGTCACATAGAAGGAAAAATGAACCAAAGATATTAAGTAATAAATAGCTAACAAAAAAGCCTGGCGAATCGTCGCCAGGCTTTTACTAGTCGCATATTTAATTAGATAAATTTCTTAGCAAACTCTGCGAATTGGGCACCCGCATCTTTCAAGAAGTCCACTGATTCTTCAGCAATGCTGCCATCTTCTTTAACAGCTTCACTCGAATTAATGTATAATTCTGGCTGTTGCATGGTTGGCATGTCTAAGAATACTAATGATTGACGTAGGGTATGGTTGGCTAAAATACCAGCCATAGCTGAGATAGATTGAGATACTGCTAAAGCAGGTTTACCAGCCCAAACATTTTCACCCCAAGGACGTGAAGCCACATCTAAGGCATTTTTAAGAGCAGCTGGAATTGACCGATTGTGCTCAGGCGTTACGAAGATAATCGCATCTTGAGCAGCTACTTGGTCACGGAAGTTAGTATATTCTACCGGTGAATTTTCATCGTAATCTTGGTTATATAATGGTAAATTAGCGATTTCTAGGAAAGTCACTTCAGCATCGCTAGGCAAACCAGCCACAATACCTTTGGCTACAGCTTCTGAGTATGAGTTTTGACGGATTGAACCGACAACAACACCAAATTTAGTCATTTAATAAGCACTCCTTTTTTAAAATTCAATACTTTCACTTCTTGTCTACCCTTTTACTATAACACTTCAGTTTCGAATTATCAAGTGTTACGGTTTCGAATTATTTAAGATCCAACAAAAAAGGTGGCTGGGGCCACCTTTTTGATTTTTTAGACTGATTAATACATTCCGCCCATACCTGGATCCATAGCTGGTCCAGCTGGAGCTTCTGGTTCTGGTTTATCAGCAACTACTGCTTCAGTTGATAATAATAAACCTGCTACAGAGCCAGCATTTTGCAAGGCTGACCGTGATACCTTAGTTGGATCTACGATACCAGCTTCAATCATATTAACCCACTCATTAGTAGCCGCATCGAAACCAATACCAGTATCTTGGTTAGATAATTTTTCAACAATTACTGAACCTTCTAAACCAGCATTTTCAGCAATTTGGCGAACTGGTTCTTCTAGAGCACGAACGACAATGCTAGCACCAGTTTGCTCATCACCAGTTAATGAATCAGCCAATTCTTGAACCTTAGCTTGCACATCGATGAAGGCCGTACCACCACCAGCTACGATACCTTCTTCAACTGCTGCCCGGGTCGCGTTCAAGGCATCTTCAATCCGTAATTTACGTTCTTTTTGTTCAGACTCAGTGGCAGCGCCTACCTTAACAACAGCGACACCACCGGCTAACTTAGCTAGACGTTCTTGTAATTTTTCACGGTCATATTCTGAAGAAGTTTCTTCAATTTGTTTGCGTAATAAATCAACTCGTTGTTGTAATTGGTCGCTGTTACCGCCACCTTCAACAATAGTTGTATCATCTTTAGTTACGACCACGCGCGCAGCTGTACCTAATGAATCAAGACCAGCATCAGATAATTCTAAACCTAAATCTTCTGAGATAACTGTGGCGCCAGTTAGGATAGCTAAATCTTCTAGCATAGCCTTACGCCGATCACCAAAGCCAGGAGCTTTAACGGCAACAACATTAAAGGTACCGCGTAATTTGTTTAAGATTAGAGTAGGAAGCGCATCGCCTTCCAAATCTTCAGCCACAATCAATAGTGGACGAGATTGTTGCATCACACCTTCTAATAAAGGTAGAATGTCCTGGATATTAGAAATCTTACGGTCTGTTAAGAGGATATATGGATTTTCTAATTCAGCTTCCATCTTCTCATTATCAGTAACCATATATTGAGATAAGTAACCCCGGTCAAACTGCATACCTTCGACCACGTCTAGGCTAGTATCAATAGATTGTGATTCTTCGATAGTAATCACACCATCTTGACCTACTTTTTCCATGGCATCAGCAATTAATTGACCAATTTGCTCATCACCAGATGAGATAGCCGCTACGTTAGCGATTGATTCTTTAGAGTCAACTGGTACTGAATTTGCTTTTAGCGCATCTGTTGCTGCACGAACAGCTTGGTCAATCCCGCGACGGATACCTACAGAATTAGCACCAGCCGTAACATTCTTCAGGCCTTCACGAACAATAGCTTGGGTTAAAACAGTCGCAGTTGTTGTACCATCACCGGCTACATCGTTAGTTTTTTGGGCGACTTCAGCTACTAATTTAGCACCCATATTTTCAAACTTATCTTCTAATTCAATTTCTTTAGCAATGGTTACCCCATCATTAGTGATTAGTGGCGAACCAAATGATTGCTCTAAAACCACATTACGACCTTTAGGGCCTAAAGTCACCTTTACTGTATTAGCCAGGGTGTCAACACCACGTAGTAAACCATGCCGTGCATCTTCTGAGAATTTAATATCTTTAACCATATAGCAAGTCCTCCTTTAAGTTCTTTCCTTTTAGTTATGCTTAATCGCTACTTAATAACGGCAGCGATATCCTTTTCTTTAACAATTAGGTAGTCTTGACCTTCATAGCTCACTTCAGAACCGGCATATTTTTCAAAAATAACACGGTCACCAGCCGATAGTTGACTAGAAAAGTCTGAACTATCATCAGATACAGCCACCACACGGCCAATTTGTGATTTTTCTTTAGCAGATGATGGCAATACAATACCTGAAGCAGTTTTCTCTTCAGCTTCTTCGACTTGGATAACAACACGTTCGTTAAGTGGTTTTAGCATATAAAATCCCTCCATAAACCAAAGCAATTTAGATTTTAGCACTCTTGGCATTAGAGTGCTAACTACATTTATTATCATAAACAATCTATGAGGGGATTGCAAGTATTTTGTTGACTTTTTTTGACCTTTTTATCATAGCCTGGCCAAAAAGCAATACTGGCAAGGCTTATTAGCCTCTCCTCCTAGTATATATTGCATAAGTGCCTAAATTTAGTTAAGATTAAATAGAGTCTTTTAGTCAGGAGGAACCGAATGCCTAAGACAACTTTTATCTCAAATATTATTTTTAAACTTATTTTTGCCATTGCCTTTGTCTACCTGGCCTACAGTATCGTGTTAGACAATGGTTGGACTTTTTTTGCCCTCCTCGCCCTGGCCTTTGCTAGCTCTGACATTGTTCAAGCTATCAACATATTCCGCCTTTACCGGCGGTTAAAATAAAAGGGTGCGAGAGATGACGCTTAGAACTGAAAACAACTAAAGGGTGCGACAAGAAGCGCCCTGAACTGAATCGTTGGAGCTAGGCAGACCAATATCTGAAAGATATTGCGCCAGCCTAGTGAAACGACCTTAGTTCAGCTTCTTTGCTGTAGCCGTAGCATTTCCAATGCGTACGGATATAGTATGCTATGCTGGAGCCCAACTAAGCTGCTAATCTTCGTATAATAGCAAGAGCCCGGGGCATATGCCCCAGGCTCTTTTTCCGCTTAAAACACTAATTTTCTTTACTAATAAAGTAGATTAGGGTCTGTAATTCATTGGTTAAATCTACATTTTGCACCCTGACATGACTAGGAATATCCAACCGGACCGGGGTAAAGTTTAAAATACCAGCGATACCTGCTGCCACTAAGTCATCAGCCACATTTTGAGCATGGTCACTTGGGACTGTTAAAATGGCAATATCAACTTGATTGTCCTTAATGTAGTCACTCATCTGGCTCAGTGGATAAATCTGGACCCCATTACGCTCTTCGCCTACCAGGCTCTCATCCACGTCAAAGGCTGCGCCGATATGCGTATTATTACTCTGCCTAAAATTATAGTTAATTAGGGCATTTCCTAGATTACCAGCGCCCACCAGGATAATAGTCGTTAACTTGTCCTGGCTCAACGTTTTGCCAAAAAAATCTAGTAAATAGGCAATATCATAACCATAGCCCCGCTTACCAAGAGCACCAAAATAAGAAAAGTCCCGACGAATCGTCGCGGAATCCACCTTAACGGCCTCACTTAATTCATTGGAAGAAATGCGGTCCTTACCCATATTTTTGAAGAATTGCAGGTAACGGTGGTATAAGGGTAACCGTTTTGCTGTTGCTTTTGGAATATCGATCATGAAGTATCCTCTTTCTTTTATTTAACTTGTTTTTTTCCTATTCTAGCAGAGTAAGCTGCTACTTCTCAAGCCTATTGTTTCACAATTTCACAAACATTGCTAGTCAAACCATTCACAGCCCCTCGTACTAAATATGCTAAACTAAAACCAATATATTTGAAAGGACTTCCCCGATGATTATTTTACAAGGTTCTCAACTAGCTCGGCGCTTTGCCGGCTTAGCCCTTTTTGAAGATGTCAACATTACAATCCAGGATAAGAGTCGGATTGCTCTAGTTGGCCGCAATGGTAGCGGTAAATCTACCCTACTTAAAATGCTAACAGGCTTAGAAGAGCCCGATGCAGGCAGTATATCCAAAGCCAAGGGATTAACAATTGGCTACCTGGACCAGCATTCAGCTGTCGACTCTGACCGGACCATTTATGGCGAAATGTTGGCTGTTTTTGATCCAGTCCTTAAGTTACTAGACCAAGCTGAACAAAGTGCTAATCTACTGGCCGACCCAGAAATTATGGCTGATCCAGACCGTTATCAAGAAGCCCTGGCCCAATACGACCGCCTGCAAGAAGACCTCAACCGACATAATGCATACGGTTATGAATCTGAAATCAAGATGGTATTAGCAGGTTTTCAATTTGACCAAGCCGACTACGATAAACCCGTTGCCCACCTCTCAGGCGGGCAACGAACCCGCTTAGCCTTGGCTAAATTACTTTTAGAGAAAAAAGACCTCTTAATTCTCGATGAGCCGACCAACCACTTGGATATCGATACCCTCACCTGGTTAGAGGCATACCTACCCAAGTATCCAGGAGCCCTACTCATTGTTAGTCACGACCGCTACTTCTTAGATAGTGTCACCAATGAAACCTATGAAATGACCCAAGGAAAAAGCTATCATTATGCCGGCAACTACAGCTTCTATCTCCAGGAAAAATCCCAACGGCTAGCTCTGGCGCAAAAAGCCTATGACAAGCAACAAGCTGAGATTGCCCGTTTAGAAGATTATGTCCAAAGAAACCTTGTTCGCGCGTCAACAACTAAAATGGCCCAGTCTCGTCGCAAGCAATTAGAAAAGATGACCCGTTTGAGTAAGCCTCAGGCCGATGACCGGTCGGCCCGCATCCAATTTGTCGCTGACAAGGAATCAGGTAATATCGTTGTGATTGCTGAGGACTTAGCGATAGGTTATGACCAAGAAATCTTGGCTCAAAATATCAACTTGGACCTACGCAAGCAAGAAGCCATTGCTGTGGTTGGCCCTAACGGGGTCGGTAAATCTACCCTGCTTAAAACCCTAATCAAGGAAATCCCCGCCCTAGCTGGTCATATCGAATATGGGACTGGAGTTAGCCTAGGCTACTATGACCAAGAGTTAGGTAATCGCCACTCTAAAAAAGATGTGCTCCATGAACTTTGGGATGCCCACCCCCAGATGCGTGAGCAAGATATTCGCACTATTTTGGGTTCCTTCCTATTTACTGGCGATGATGTTAACAAATCTGTAACTAACCTCAGTGGGGGTGAAAAAGCTCGGTTAGAACTAGCTAAGTTAGCCTTAGACCACGATAATTTTTTAGTCCTAGATGAGCCGACCAACCACCTGGATATCGATTCCAAGGAAGTTCTGGAAAATGCTTTGATTGAATACAACGGTAGCTTGATTTTTGTCAGCCATGACCGCTACTTTATCAACCGCATTGCTACCCAAGTTTTAGAAATTTCTCCTGAAGGATCTACCCTCTATCTAGGAGACTACGATTACTATAGCCAGAAAAAAGCTGAAATCCAAGAGCGCGACCGACTCAAGGCGGCCCAAGACCAGCAAACAGCTGCTGAAAAACCAACCAGCTCCCAAGGCCAGATAGATTACCAGGCTCAGAAAAAGAACCAAAAAGAAATCCGCCGCCTCAAAAGAGAAGTAGACCAATTAGAAACAGACATCAACCAGCTTGACCAAGAAATTGCAGCGATTGAGCTCGCTATGACTAATCCTGATATTTTCAATGATTCCTATGAACTCAACAAGCTTAATACCAGCTTACAAGAGAAAAAAGAGCTCCAGGAAGAGAAAATGTTGATTTGGGAAGCACGTGCGCTTGACCTCGCAACCTATGAA
Organism: Aerococcus urinaehominis; assembly: GCF_001543245.1. Lineage (GTDB taxonomy): Bacteria > Bacillota > Bacilli > Lactobacillales > Aerococcaceae > Aerococcus > Aerococcus urinaehominis. Next base: position 1,100,776 of record NZ_CP014163.1, on the reverse strand, counting down.
GAGTAGTAACCAAAAAGACCTCATACACACATGAGGTCTTTTTGGTTACTAAATTTATTAATCATCAATTGCGAGCCCCGGCTTGGCATCTAAGTCTAAACCAGCAAAATCTTCTTGATCATACTGAATTTGAGCGGCTGCACCAATCATAGCAGCATTGTCACCACATAATTTAAGTGGTGGAAAAATCAACTCTAATTCTGGTTGCTGGGCCGCAACTGCTGCTTGGAGCTGCTGACGCAGTCCCGAGTTAGCTGCTACTCCTCCAGCTACTACTAATTGCGAAACGGGATAAGCAGCTAGAGCCCGCATAGTTTTAGCTACCAACACCTCTATGGCTGCAGCTTGAAAGCTGGCGGCTACATCTTCAATCTGATAAGATTCTCCCCGCTGTTGGGTATTATGAAGATGGTTGATGACGGCTGATTTTAAGCCTGAGAAAGAAAAATCAAAATTATCCTCTTTAATCATAGCTCGGGGATAATCATACACGACCTGGCCAACTTGGGCCAACTCATCCATTTTTTTACCACCAGGATAAGGCAGGTCTAGTAAACGTCCCACCTTATCATAAGCTTCACCCACTGCGTCATCGCGGGTATCGCCAATAACCTGGTAGTCCCCAGCCGCTGCCATATAAACCAGCTCAGTATGTCCACCAGAAACAACTAAAGCTAGCAAGGGATAGGTCAGATCATGATCTAGTTGAGCGGCAGCAATATGTCCAGCTATATGATTAACACCAATTAAAGGCTTATTCTGAGCCCAAGCTAAAGTTTTAGCTGCTGTAATACCAATCAACAGCGACCCTACTAACCCTGGCCCTTGGGTAACCGCAATCGCATCAATATCAGACCAGTCCATACCGCTTTCGACTAGAGCAGTCTCTACGACTTGGCTTATCTGCTCTACATGGTGGCGACTGGCAATTTCTGGCACCACCCCACCAAAACGCATGTGACTTTTAATCTGACTAGCAACCACATTCGTTACGAGTTGACGCCCATCAGTCACAATCGCTGCACTGGTCTCATCACACGATGATTCAATCGCTAAAATATTAGTCATCAGCATCCTCCTTCCAAATATATACCCAAGCATCCTGGCTGGGCTGGCTGTAATAATTTTTACGGCAACTTAAATAAACAAAGCCGAGTTTCTCATAGAGGCTAATTGCCACCTGGTTACTGTCTCTTACTTCTAGATAGACCTGGCTAAGGGATAAAATCTGCAAACATCTGGACAACAAGTAATAACCGTATCCCTGACCTTGGCGGTCAGGACGGACAGCAAGGTCAATCAAATCAGCCTGGTCTAAGACAAGCTGAAAGTGAGCCAAAGCTAATAGCTCTTCTCCGTGCCAAAGCCCAAATATGGCTTGATTATCATCAGCCAATAAACGATTCAAGTCACTAGGACTAAGCTGGTAATTACCCTGGTAGGCCTGGCTAAAAACTTGGTGAGCTAGCCCAGTCTGGTCTGGATTTATTAACTTAATGTTCAGCATCTTGACTCCCCACTAAGTCCCAGACCATATAATAGGCATCCTCTCCATTATCCCGATAATAGCCTGATACTAACCGGATTATCTTAAAACCACGGTTTAAATAAAAATCTCTAGCCTGGTGGTTAGACTGCCTGACCTCGAGACTAATCTGCTGGCGATCTAGATCCTGACTAATACGGGCTAGTTGATTTAGGAGGTAACGACCAATACCCAATCCTTGGTATTCAGGGTGGGTCATGAAGTTAGAAATATGTACATCGCTTGCATCGCGCCGACAACCAATAAAGGCTACCAGTCGGTCAGCTTGGCAAACCTGCAAGTAAAAACTATTGGGATTATCTTTAATATCAAACAGAAAATCTTGGTAGTCCCAGGCCTTCTTGCCCTGGTAAGCAGCTAGCTCCAGCTCAACCATAGCACTGCATAAACTTATATCTGAAATATGGATTGAGAAGCAGTGCCCAGCTAATTGTAAATGGTCTGCCGCCACTCTTATTTTTTGAGTCACATCCTGGTCGAAATTATCAAACAACCATAGTGACCGCAGGTAACTAAATAAATAATTAATCGGTTCTTTCAACAAAATCCGCTCCTGCTTGCTGGGCTAAATCAGGATGATCAGCCTGCCAATTTTCTTCAGCCTCTGCTAGTTTATAGTACTGAGGCGTAAAAGTATGAGGATCTTCAGCCTGCCAAGTCAGTTCAGCTAATCTAGCAGTCGAAATCAAGCTAAAAGCTGGCTTTTGGACACTATAGCTGGCCTCAGTAAAATTTTGCGTGATTAGGTCAGCAAAGTTAGCGTAATCAGGACTGATAAAGTGAGGCTTAACTGCTAAAGTTGATAATTTTTGCAGAAAATCGGTCATTTGATAATGGCCTGCCGCCACCACCTCATCAAGCTGTCCATCCGCCTGCTTAGCATAAGCAGCCGCATAGACAGTTTGGCGTCGTGCGTTAAAAAAGGGCACAATTAAGCTATTAATTGGGTCAGTAACCTGACCAGCCAAGGCCTGTAAACTTGACAGGCTATATAAGGGTTTAGCCAGAGTACAGGCCAACATTTTCGCTACTGTTACCCCAATCCGGAGACCAGTATAAGAGCCAGGTCCACGCACCACCAAAATCTGATCTATTTCCTGGGGCTTCACGTTAACAGTCTCACACATGAGGTCCAGTAGGGGTAGCAGCTGCTTGGAGTGCTGAATACGGGTGTTGGTCATAAATTCACTAACCACCTGGTCCGCCTCAAATAAGGCCAGACTAAGGGATTGGCCTGAACTATCAATTGCTAGTGTAAGCATCTGATTCCTCCTAGACATTATTAGCCTTATTTTAGCAAATAGGCCATTAATCTACAATTTAATTAGCCCCTGAAAGGATTATAAAAGCGACCCTGGTTAACATAGTAAAAATAGACAAAAAGTAGAAAAACTAGCAAACCTGCCAAAATCAAAAGATAGTCCTTACTCTTGAGCGGTTTAGCCACGTACCAAGTCCGCTTGTGCTTGCCACCAAAGCGGCGCAACATCATGGCATGACTGACAGTTTCAATTTGAGCAAAACTAGTCATTATTAATGGCATTATGGTTTTTGTAGCTACTTTAGCCTTATCCATCAAACCAGCCTGGTCCTTACGCCCCTGCCCCCTAGCTCGCTGGCTATCCCGAATCGCAATATAATCGCGCTGGATATCTGGAATATAGCGCAAGGTCAATGAAACAGCATAAGATAGCCGATAAGAGAGGCCAATCCGATTCAAGCTCGAAGCTACCTCAGATGGATTGACAGTCATAAGAAAAAGCAAAACCAGGGGAATGGTAGAAAAATATTTCAGGACCAGATTAATCTGATAAAAAAGCTGCTCCCAAGTTAGGGTGTAGGGCCCAATCCCTTCCCATATTATGGTGCGGCTGCCATAAAGGTCTACCCCATATTCAGGAGAAAAAATATAAACCATTACTAAGTTGATAACAGAAAAAACAGCCACTATTTTAATAAAAAAGGCCACATCTCGCCACTTAATATCTGCTAGATAGAGACCTCCCATCAAAAAGAGGCTAACGCCTAAGAGCAGACGGGTATCATACGTTAGCATTAAGGCGAGCGAAACTAGGATAAAAAATATTAGTTTAGCTAAGGCATTGAGCCGGTGGATTGGCGTATCCTTGGCCTGGTAGCCCACTATTGAATTATTCATGCGCTAGCACCTGCCCTTCATAATAAATAAAGTCGGCTACAAACTGGGCCTTGTCTTTAATACCCACCTTGTCGGCTAAATGGAACAGACTGGTTGGCCTAAGCGATGCTGCTTGACTCAAATCCTGGTCAGTTAGAACCTGGGATGGTAGGCGGTCAGCTAAGAGTTGGCCATCAACGAGAACTAGACTACGCTCAGTATATTCCAGCATCAATTGCAGGTCATGGGTAATCATCAAGATGGTCATGCCCTCCTGGTTAAGCCCACAGATAAAACGCATAAAATCCGTATAGTGTCGATAATCCTGACCAGCGGTTGGTTCATCAAGGATAATAAGCGCTGGTTCAAGCACTAGAATAGCAGCGATAGTAACCCGCTTTTTCTGGCCATATGAAAGGGCTGAAATTGGCCAATTACGGTACTTATAGATGCCGCAAGCTTGCATCACAGCAAAGACGCGTTCTTGTATTTTGTCTTCTGACCAGTCTCGCATACGCAGACCCAAAGCGATTTCATCGTAAATCATGGTCTGGGAAATCATCTGATTAGGGTCCTGCATTACATAGCCAATGCGCCCGGCCCGCTGATCTATATCATCACCAGTAATATTCTCCCCCTGCCAGAGTATCTGACCTTGGCAAGGCGAGACAAAACCTGCTATCAGCTTGGCTAAGGTCGACTTACCAGCGCCATTAGTCCCGACCAAACTCACCATTTCTCCTTTTTTAAGATTAAAAGAAATGTCCTTTAAGTTCAGATGGCCAGGATTTTCTGGGTAGGCGAAACTAATCCCCTGTAAAGTGAGTAAATCCTGTTTATATTCAGGTGTCGGTGCAGGGGCTAGATTGGCCTGCCAAGCATGAACTTTGTCGGCAAGGTCAGGACTTTTTACCAAGTCTATTTGGGCAATATCTTGAACTTGGGCCAAATTAGCTCCAGCATATTTCAAGGCTGACACATAGAGGGGCTCACGAATGCCAACTTTTCTTAGTAAATCACTCTTCAATAGGGCCTCACTGGTCCCGTCATAAACAATCTGACCCTGGTCGAAAACTACGATGCGGTCAATGGGAATGGTTAAGACATCCTCGAGTCGATGCTCGATAATTACCACGGTATTATTGAATTGAGACTGGAGCTGGTTAATCAGTTGCATGGTCTGATAACCGGCAGCTGGATCTAGACTAGCCAGTGGTTCATCGAAGAGCAATATTTCTGGTTGATCAATCAGGACTCCAGCCATGGCTACCCGCTGCTTTTGTCCTCCCGATAATTTCTGGGGTGACATACTTGCTAAATCGCTTAAGCGCATAGTATTAAGCCATTTGTCTACAGCCTGCTCCATAGTAAGCTTGGCAACAGCATCATTTTCTAAGGCAAAGGCCAGATCTTCAGCCACACTCAGGCCAACAAACTGAGCTGAGCTATCCTGGAGCACAGTACCAACTTGATAAGACAGGTCGCTAATGGATTGGTCTAATAAATCCTTGCCCTTAAAGCGAGCCTGACCAGTGACTTCCCCAGCAAAAGCCTGTGGAATTAGCCCATTCAAGAGTCTACCTAGAGTAGATTTGCCTGACCCTGACGGTCCTAAAATTAACAATTTTTCATTGGAATAAATATCTAGATTAATATTTTTGAGAGTAGGTTCGGCTTGGCTATCATAGCGGAAGGAAAAGTCCTTAAAACTGATTAGGGCTTGCTTAGCCATATCCTCACTCCTTAATCTTCACGTAATGACCCACTCTTAGTCCGGGTCTTGGTATAGGCTTGAATTAATAGCCAACCAACAATAGCTGTTGCGATTGAATTGGTAATGGCTGAGACAATTCCTTGGGTGAATACTTTATTAGCTGGTTCGGAATGAATTAAAATATCAAGAACCGGAGCAATTAACCCCCAACCTAACACATTAACAATCAGCTGGCCGACTAAAAACTTAATTTGGCTGGCGCGGTTAAAAATCCCCTGTTGGATTTTATTACCCTTAAGAATAAAGCCAAAGCCCAAGCCGATAAAGGCCGTGGTAACCACCCAGGCATGCCAAACTGTGCCATAGGTCATCGCATCATTAAGAAAATGCGCGATAAAACCTGCTATCGCAGCCACCCCACCCCCATAAATAGCGGCTAGCAAGGCTAAAAAACCATATGAGGTTTGAATAACTGTATTAGGAATTGGTGTAGGAATGACCACGAATTTCATTAAGATAAAGGTAATGGCGGCACCAATAGCTATGGCGACTACTTTTTCAACTTCATTTGTAGATTTCATCATGCAAAACTCCTTTATTGATTGAATAGGTCAACAAGTGCAGCGGGTGCCTTAGATATTTCAATCTGCCAATCAACACCCAAGCCGATATTATATAATTTAGAAAACGAGTCTTGGTTAACAGCAATCCCTAAGTTAACCAAGGAATTAACATAAGCCAATGGTTCCCCTACACCTACCTGGGCAAACGAACGCACAAAGGGCATAATATTTTGATAAACGGCCTTACCCTGGTGGGAAATTTTCACCACCAGATGGTCACCATTTTTAATACCAGCCTGACGAATCAAGTCTGAGGAAATATTGGTCCAAAGTGAGCCAAAGCGAATATCATGAATATCAATAATACCGCGTAGAACACCTTGGTCATAGCTTGCTTCGGCAACTGGTAACTTAGTCAGGCTAGCTACAGGAATATCTTGGCCCAGACCCGCAAAGTCAACCTGACCACTAGCCAAACGTGCGCCATTATAGGCGTAAATATCCCGGCCATGGAAGGTGTGACTTTCTTGAGAATGAGGTAGACGGCTCTTACTTTCGTCAATCTGCCGAGCTTCAACAATCTCTTCGCGAGCAAGTAAATGCGTCAAGGTCCCATTATCAGGTGTGATAACGTACTTACCATCGCGGGTTTTCACAGCAACACTGCGTCGATCACTTCCTACCCCCGGATCTACTACTGATACGAAAACGGTCCCAGCTGGCCAGTACTCCAAAGTCTGGATCAGACGGTAGGCTGCTGACCAAATATCATATTGAGGAATATCGTGGGTCAGGTCGGATACCTGTAAATCCGGACTAACTTGGCGAGCCACTCCGTGCATGGCAGAAACCGCGCCATCGACCAAGCCAAAATCTGTTTGTAAAACTAGTGCATCCATATGATACCTCCTATAGTTATAGTGTAGGCCTATTATACCTTATTTATAGGCAGTTACTGGCAGTCTTTTAAAAATTACAAGGGTCAATTAGCATCATTTTTGTTCGCCAATGCCGATCGCCCCTTTAAAGGTCAGGATTAAGCAAACTCCTTGGCCTTAAACTTGCTATCCTTTATAATTAGATTATTATTACTAAGGGAGGTTGCGTCATGCAAGATTTAATCAAACGCATCAACGAACTAGCTGCAAAGAACAAGGCTGGGACAATTACTGAAGAAGAGAAAAAAGAAAGGGCAGAACTCAGAGCCCAATACCTAAAAGAATTTCGCGGTAGCTTAGACTCTGTACTACTAAATGCCACTGTCATTGATCCAGAGGGTAACGATGTGACCCCTAAAAAACTAAAAGAAAAACAAGCTCGGATGAAATTACAGGCTAACATGCAAGACATCGACGATAAATTAAATAACAAAAATTAAAACTAACTCATGGCGGCTAGTAGCAAAATGCTAGCCGCTTTTTTATAGCTCAAATAGACAAAAAAACACCCCTAGGTCTAGGGGTGAAAAGGAAAAAAACAAAAAATGAAAGGATGATGCAACCTTGACTTTGTAAGATTGCTTCATTCAGAGTATAACATGATAAAACCAGACATGTAAACCCTTTTTTAAAAACGCTTGCATTTTTCAGAATAGTTTTTCTTTTGGAGGATAACTTTACACAAATTTTAGCTTAGCGTATAATACTGACAATTTGAGGAAATTTTCTGTTGCAACAAAAAGACTCCTTAAAAACTGATTACAGTTCTTACTTTTAGGAGGTATTTTATGGAATTTTCAATGCACAAGCAAAAAATGCGCTATGATATTGATGAAAAACCACCCTTATCGACTGGTTTATTATTAAGTCTTCAGCACGTCTTTGCTATGTTTGGTGCCACGATTCTAGTGCCCATTCTTTTGGGATTACCAGTTTCTGTTGCCCTTTTCTGTAGTGGGATTGGTACCCTAATTTATCATATAGCTACCCGCAACCAAGTGCCTGTTTATTTAGGCTCTTCCTTTGCCTTTATTGGTGCGATGTCATACGCTATCAAGCAAATGGGAGGCGATATTTCCGCAGCTCAAACAGGTGTTATCTTAACCGGTCTTGTTTATGTTATTGCAGCCCTTATTATTAAAGCTATTGGTAATGACTGGATTGACCGCCTGCTGCCTCCAATTGTCATTGGACCCATGATTATTGTTATCGGGCTTAGCCTAGCAGGTTCTGCTGTTGAAAATGCCCAATTAGTTGTTGGTGGTGACTGGCGGCAAATGCTAGTTGCGCTAGCTACCTTCCTAATTTGTGCCTTTGTCAATGTATATGGGCGTGGTTTCTTTAGAGTTGTACCCTTCCTAGTATCAATTGTGGCAGGTTACATCGTGGCCTTAGCTTTAGGTCTCGTTGACCTAACACCAGTAGCCCAAGCCGCTTGGTTTGCCATTCCAGATTTCCAATTACCTTTTGCCACCAGTCATTTCGGCTCTTATCAACTATATTTTGGTCCAGAAACTTGGGCAATTTTACCAGTAGCCCTGGTAACCTTATCAGAGCATATCGGTGACCACACGGTGCTTAGTGAAATCTGTGGTCGTAACTTCTTGAAATCGCCTGGCCTGCACCGGACCCTGGTTGGGGATGGCGTAGCAACTGTCGTTTCTGCCTTCCTAGGTGGTCCAGCCAATACCACTTACGGCGAAAACACCGGTGTGATTGGTTTGACCAGAGTAGCCTCAACTTCAGTTATCCGTAACGCAGCCTTTATTGCGATTATCATCAGCTTCATGGGTAAATTCACTGCACTTATTTCTACAATTCCTAGTTCCGTTTTAGGAGGCATGTCTATCTTACTTTATGGTGTTATTGCTTCTAACGGTTTAAAGGTATTAATCGAGGCCCGGACCAACTTCAACTATGTCCGTAACCTAATTATCGCTTCAGCTATGCTAGTCCTTGGCCTGGGTGGTGCCGTCTTAGACATCCCTAACCTAGTCACCCTATCAGGAACTGCCCTAGCTGCTCTAGTAGGCATTATCCTTAACCTGATCTTGCCTCAAGAAAAATAAAAGGCTATCAACATTTTTATAAAAGCAACCAGCCCTGCTACCCAGTCCGGTAGCAGGGCTTTTAATTTATAAAGTACTCAGACTGCTAGCTTCCTTCTTATAAAAAAACTGGGCCCTAGCCAGGGTCCAGTTTTTGGTGCTTAGGCTAGAATTAGCCAATCACTTGAATTTTTTCTTCAGTTGCTAGGTAATCTTTTTCTTGGGCAGGTGTTTCTACTGAACCAAATGGCATTTGCGCAACTAGTTCATAAGAAGCTGGTAAGTCAAGTAATTCCTTAATTGACTTGTCGAAGCCTTGGGCATAGCCGATGTTAAAGTGTTGCAAACTAGCACCTAAACCTAATTCAGCAAGGGCTAACCAAGCAGCATATTGATTGTTAGCAGAATTATTTTGTTTATAGGCTTCTTGGCGCTCGCTATTGGTTGGCATTTGAGCAACTTGGTCACGATCCTCAAAAAATAAAACAGTGCCAAGTCCAGCTTGAGCCCCTTGAATCACACCAGACATCATGTCCCACATATCGCCTGCAAGAACTTGCTCTTGAACATTGTAAATTTCTTGCCAAAGGGCCTCGTGCTTATCGCCAAAAACGATAACGATACGAGAAGTTTGACTATTAAAAGCTGTTGGTACTTCTTGAAGCACTTGGCTTAAATAGTTACTGATTTCCTCTTGGCTGACCTCAGTATTGCGACCTAAGTGATAAACCGTCCGGCGCTTGCTAGCAAGTTCTTTAAAATTAGTCATTGATTGTTACCTCCAAATATTTTATAAGACAACTATAACAGGTATTAAATCGAATTGGAAGTAGTTTGCTTATAAAAAGTAAGTAATTTTTTATTAAGGAATTTAAAGTCAAAGTGGATAAAGTAGCCCAGATTAGGGGAGAAGCCATCATTTATGGCGACAAAAAAAGCCTGGGACATAAGCCCCGGGCTCTTGCGATGATACAAATGTTAGCAGCTTAGTTGGGCTCCAGCATAGCCTACTATATCCGTACGCATTGGAAATGTTACGGCTACAGCAAAGAAGCTGAACTAAAGTCGTTTCACTAGTCTGGAATGTTTTGATTAATGTTAAAGGCATCTAACATCTCAGTAGTTGCCTGGTCGATTGCTACTGTATCCACATGATTGGCCTGGACTACTACCCGGTTTGCTAAATCAAAGGTACAAGTAATCATAGTTAGCATATCACGACCATTATTTTCAATCACATCAACCCGGGAAGGATCTACTTCTTCCACCCGATCAATCTCATAGACATAAATATTTTTTAAATCTGTCAAATAGACTGTTTGACCTACTTGAGCGCGCATCAAAGGTTCAAATAGCATCCCTTCATGAGCTGAATGGTGACTGGCGATGGCATAATTATCCTGGCCCATAGCCTGGTCAGCTTTAAGCGTTCCCGCGCCAAAATACATACCAGCATCAGAAACACCCTTATAAATTGGAAGGTTCATCCCCAGGTCCGGAATAGCCAGAGCACCAACTGTCGGTAATTGACTGGCGTCAGCCTGATCAGCAATCACACGACGCGGGTCTAGCGGGTTCACATCAGAAAAATCATAGGTTACCTCAGCTTGCTGAGCCTGGACAATATCCTGGCGGGTCAGATTTTCTACCCGATTATTTTCAATACCATTATTTAACATGTAATTTTGAATCGGTTCTAGCGCTAGCAGAACAACGGCTACTAAAATCAAAATAATTCCTAGTAGGGTCTGCCAATTAAAGCGTCCGGATTTTTTTTGCTTGGCCACAGGACCACCCTCTCTTTTCTATTGGGTCTATTATATAGAAAAAATCCGTTTCAAAACTAGTTTTCTGCCTTTCCAGTACTATTTTTACTAAATTTTAATAAGCCCGTGCTAACCAAACTGTATATTTAGCTGGTTTACCTGAGTAAATACATGTTTCCTTCTTAACAGCAGGTTCAAAAGGCATATTACGAGTCGTAAAACCGGTGGCTTCCTTAATTGCTTCTTCTGATGCCTCAGTACCATCCCAACCAGCCAAAATCCAGCCTGGACGTTGACCACTTTCTTCACATTTAGCCAAGTGCGCTTCTAACTCTGCCATCGTATCGATGTCATAGTGCTCATTTTCTTTACGGAATTGATCAGCCTTTTCAAAGAGACGCGTTTGCATTTTGTCCATACGGTCAGCAACTACATCTAACAAATCATCCAAAGCGACACTTTCCTTGTCATCAAGGTCACGCATCTTAATCATACATTGATTATTTTCCATATCACGTGGGCCAAATTCAACCCGTAGCGGTATACCCTTCACCTCGGCTTCATTAAATTTATAACCAGCAGAGTTATTAGAATCATCTAATTCAGTCGTATAGCCAGCTGCTTTTAACTCCGCTTCAATTTCTCGCAATTTTTCTAAGACTTGCGGGTTTTTCTTGATATTTCCAGCTGGGATGAGGGCAATTTGAATCGGTGCCATTTTTGGTGGGAAAACACAGCCCTTTTCGTCGCCGTGAGTCATAATCATCGTACCTAAAATTCGGGTTGAAATCCCCCATGATGACGTATGTACATGGACATGTTCGTTCTCTGTATTCAGATACTTAATATCAAAGGCCTCAGCAAAATTAGTACCTAAAAAATGCGAAGTGGCAGCTTGGACAGACTTAGTATCTTTAACCATAGCCTCCAAGGAATAAGTTGCCTCGGCACCAGCAAACTTCTCAGACTCTGTTTTTTGGCCAACATAAACTGGAATAGCCAGCAGATTTTCGACCATTTCGCGATAAATTTCTAGGAAAGTTAGCGTCCGCTCACGACCTTCTTCAGCTGTAGCATAGGCACAGTGACCTTCTTGCCATAAAAATTCAGTAGTCCGTAAGAATGGTAGGGTCCGTTTCTCCCAGCGGAAAACATTAGCCCATTGGTTTAATTCCATAGGTAGATCACGGTAGGAGTTAATCCAGTCAGACATAGCATTACCAAATAAGGTTTCTGAAGTTGGCCGCAAGGCTAGAGGCTCCTCTAACTCTTCATCCCCTGCTTGGGTCACCCAAGGTAATTCCGGCGCAAAACCTTCCACGTGGTCAGCTTCTTTTTCAAAGAAGTGCTTAGGAATCAGCATCGGGAAGTAAACACCCTTCACGCCTTCTTCAGTAATCTTAGCTTCAAAATAGTCTTGAACTTTTTTCCATAGGGCAAAGCCATTAGGTTTGAAAACCATGGTCCCCCGAACAGGTCCATAAGCAAACAAGTCTGCCTGTTGGATACTCTGTAAATACCATTTAGAAAAATCTTCAGTTTGTAAATTAACTTTTTCTTCTGCCATTGTAATCTCCTTTTCAATAAAAAAACGCCAGTTTTCCTATCCCATAAAGGACGAAAAACTCGCGGTACCACCTTTGTTAAGTCATTAATAACTTCTCTCATTTACCATAACGGGGTAGGCCGTGCCGGATTAAGGCAAGTTAGGGTAGTAGGTTCACCATACCAGCGGGGATGACTTTTCACCAACCGTCACTCTCTATACCCATAGTATAATTACTAGTCTACTCTCTTCTATTGTGACTGATTAGTGATTTTTTGTCAAACTAATCTTGGTCACCTAATTGTAGCCAGACAATCTCGGTGGATAAATCTTGGTGGAATTGTTTATCTGCCAGTCGTTTTTGTTTGCGCACAGCTTGGCGATCTTGGTAGCCGGCGCAAACTAGCTTTTCTTCCTTACTTTCAGCCTTAAGTAACGGCATTTGAAAGTCCTGTCCTGGTTGTAAAATGGCCACATAAGTGACAAAAGCAGTAGCTGCCAAATAGCGTTCGCCACTATTCAAATCCTCACCCATAACCTTAACAAAAACCTCTAGGGAACGGTTACCAGCACCAGTTACATAAGCCTCCAAGCATACCGAATGGTTTTCCGGTAACGGCTTAATAAAGTTCATGGTGTCCAAGGCTGCTGTCATACCCGGTGTCCGAGTCATCCGCGAGGCAGCAATTGATGCTACATTATCTAAAAAGTCTAGCAACCGGCCACCATACATATTACCAAAAGAATTGGTGTGTTGAGGTAGGATCCGGTGAGTTTGAATGGCCAGGGTTTGTCGACAAGTTCTAACTTCCATCTTTCTCTCCTAATCTATGATTTTGGCTAAGGGCTTTACCAAGAGGGGGACCAAAATGCCGCTAGCAATTAATTCTAAGACCCCATTAGTTCCGGCTACCGTGGCCAAGGCTAATAGCAATCCCTCTTTGGGAATCCCCAGACTCTTAGCATAAGCATCTGCTGCAAATAGATAAACAGCCATTAAAAACAGAACTGTATTGGTTAAAGAGCCCAGCAAACCCGTCCAAAAAGCTGCCTTTTGCCTGGTCAAATAGCGGTTAAGTGTTTTGAAGGCTACCCCCGCCACTAGACCAGTTAATAATCTAGGGAGTAAAGACACCATTGGGTTTAGAAAAACTGCACTTAAAATATTGGGTTCTAAAGCCGCCTTAATTAAGCGTAGCCCTCCCCAGCAGCCACCTAACAAGATTCCCGTCTTAGGACCAAACAAGATTGCCCCAACAATTACAGTAATCTGAATAATAGTGACCTGAATAGGCCCCAGCGGAAGGTAACCCAAAACTGGCACGAAGGTTTGAATCGTTAATATCGCAATAAATAAGGCATAAATAGTTAGCTGTAAGGTTTTTTCTTTCCCTTTCACGAGGCCCCTCCTAATAAATTATCCTGGATGATATCAATAAAACGTTTGGTCAATTGCGCAGTCATGCCCCAGACTACTTCATCTTTAAAATGATAGAAAAGCAACTTCTGATTGGGCTGACGGCCGATACGTTGTTTTCCTGGCTTAGGCAAGCTATCATAGGGAAAATCAGCCGGAACTTGAGGGTCAAACGAAATTTCATAACTTTGAGGTGGTTGAGCCATCAAATAATCCAAGGGAATCAAAAAAACGCGCTCAACCTCATCTGTATTTACAGACAAGTCGGCTAGACTATCTATCTCTAAACGGGCCACAAAGCTAGCTATGGCTCGCTTATGATTAATGAAATAATCCATTTCGCCTAAGATTTTTATCTTTTCAGCAGCTATACCTATTTCTTCAACCGTCTCACGAATGGCTGCCTGCCTAAATGTCTCCCCATCCTCTAATCGCCCACCAGGGAAGGCTGCATCTCCCGCTTGGGAAATGTGAGCAGCCCGTACTTCATATAAGAGAAACTGCTGGCCAGCAATTTCGACTAGGGGCAGTAAAACTGCATAAAAGCGCTCAACCCCCAAGGGACGTCCCTCGTAGCTGGCAAAAATTTCTTCGATAGCTCGCATAGCCCCTCCTCAAACTTAAACTAATACTAATGCCTCAATAGCCTGGGCAATGCCATGGTCATCATTTGATTTAGTAATATACTGGGCGACAGCCTTAACTTGGTCGGTTGCATTACCCATGGCCACGCCCGTGCCAGCCCATTCTAACATGGAAATATCATTTTCTTGGTCGCCAAAGGCCATCACCTGATCTTGAGCAATCCCTAGTTTTTCTGCCAACTTAGCCAGGGCCTGACCCTTGCTGGCTCCTAAGGGACTAAATTCAAGGAAATAAGGCGCTGATTGGACAATATGGTAACGATCATGCCAATCCAAAGGTAGCTTGGACCGCAAGAAGACCAAATCCTCAGGGTGACCTGTGATCATCAATTTATGGAAGGGCTGGTCCAGCAGACTAAAGTCAACCACCTTATATGGCATATGAACAACTTCAGCTTCCAGAGCTATATAAGGGAAGCGCGGTTCCCAAGCTGCCAAGACATGCTGGTCACCGTGACCATTAACATCAAAACCAAAAGCTTGGGCAAAACTAGTAATTTCTTTTACTTGGTCATCAGTGAGGTAAGTCGCTAGCAATTTTTCTTGGCTAGTACGGTCAACAACCAAGCTACCATTTAAGCAAGATAAATAATCAACTAAGTCATCCCCTAAATCCAAAGCAATAAACTCTAGACCCGCAGCAGGCCGCCCTGATGAAATCATAGTGCGCACGCCTGCTTGGTGGGCAGCGCGGATCGCTCGTCGGGTAGATGCCAAAATTTCTTTATCCGAATTAACAAGGGTACCATCTACATCAAATGCCATTAGCTTATACATCATCTCTGCCTCCTAAAGTGTCGGTAGCGTGATAGGGCCTTCATAAGAAAGGATTACTGGTTCAATATCAACCGTCACCATACCATCTTTTACATAATAATCCTGATTTGACAGTAAATTCTTATAATGACCATCAGGAAAACCAATTTCAACCGACTGTGGGCCAATCTTATGTTTTACTTTGAAAAGCCCCACCAAATTTTGGTTATAGTAATGGTAGCTGGCCTTGATGGTATGGTTGTCGACACCACTAATCAGGTGGTAGCCACTCTTACAAACTTCCCTCTTTTTGATATCAGATAACTTTTTCATCAGCGGGCTTAGGTCATGATTAATCGTCCAATCAATGGCTTGGTCAGTCATGGTAGGAATGGGCTCAGTTAAAGCATATTCTTGGCCCATTACTAAACTAGTGATTCCTTTAACAAAAAAGGTGAAAGCTGTCCAGGTTTCTAAAATCTCCATTGTTGGAGACCATTGGGCAATTCGGTTTTGGCCAGCATCATAAATTAGTTCGGTTCCTCGCATGCGGACATAGGTCCAAGGCGACATAATTTCTTCCCGACTAAAAACTAGCATATAGTTATTGAGAGAAATCTTTTGGTCTCGGTAGTACTGACGAAAATGGCTGTAAACTGCCTCATCTAACATATCAAAATTGGCATACAACTCACCTTCACTCCAATATTGGATACGTTGACTTTGGAGACGTCGCATGGTGACCTCGTCTAGCTGGCCACCAGCCCAATAAAAGTACGGGTGGACGTCTTCCACCTCAGCCCGCGCTGAAGTCCAGAATTCAGGACGGATTAGAGCAGCCGCTGGCACTGAATAACCATCCACATAATAGGCCCAGTACTCTAGATACTTAATCAAATAATCCCAGAGCTTAGGATTGGTGTAATCTAGGTCACAGGCCCTGCCTTCTGGAATAAAACGTGAGTAAAATTCACCCTGGTCATTCCGTAAAAAGAAGTCCGGGTGAGCTTGAATTAAGGGGGAATCGCTAGAAAAACTTACCATAGGCACAGACAACATGAGCTGCATATCTTGGTCATGCACCGCCTGGCTCAAGGCTAATAAATCTTCGACCTCGCCATAGCGTGGATCAATCTCTTCCAAGCCCTGGACTAAATAAGGATCAATCGTCCCATCTTCATTAGGACTAGCTTTAAAAATGGGCTCTAGCTGAATAATATCGACACCTAATTTTTTTAAGCGCCCTAGCTCAGGAATAATGCCCTGGATAGTGCCAGCTTCGGTAAAATTAGCCACATAGATATGATAGAGCACCTTATGTCTTAATGTTAAATTGGTTACCTTTGCCATGATATTGGCCTCCTTATTAATTATTGGTCAAACCTAAAGGCCTGGGCTACCACAGCCTGGGCTATCTGCTCATGACCGCTCACTTTAAGATGAACCTGGTCGGGCAAAAAGTCACCAGGGCTTAGTAAGTCTTGCAAATTCAAGTAATTAACTGCCAGCTCCTCGGCAAGACCTTGCCAAGTAGCTTGCAAATCTCTTAAACGGTCTTGCCCTCTCCCAGAGAAATTAGCAACTGGCAAAAGCAACCAAAGCTCAGATTCGGGGCTAGTTTGGCGAATACTAGTTAGATATTGTCGCGCCTGACCAGCAAACTTACGCAGATACTGTCTCCAAGCCTCATCGCTATAATCCAAAGCTTGCCAAAGTTCATTAACCCCAGCCATGAGGAAAATACGCCTAACTGGCTGGTCAGCGACTACTTGACCCAAATCTTGGTCCAAATAAAAAAGTAAATCCACTAACTTAGCCCCGTTATGCCCCTGGTTAATAAAGTGGAGCTGAAGGGACTGGTCAGCTAACAAATTATAAACCAGTTGGACATAGCCCTGTCCTAGGTCCTGAATGCGACTTGATTTATGGGCTCGGGTAATCGAATCGCCTAAAAATACGTCCGTCATTTTAGCCCTCCTTGGCTGGCTAGCAGCTATTCATGCTCATTTTACCGATTATTATTGGGGTCTGCAATCCCTATTCAGCCTGGGAAATTTGTTGGATAGCCTGGCTATAAATCTCAGCACTTTGCAGACCTGGTATCGCATACTTGCCTGCTAGCGCCATAAAGGGAACCCCTTCGACACCTATGGCACCAGCTTGAAAAATATCTTGGTTAACTTGGCCAGTATAAGCTGACTTATCTGCCAAAATTAAGGATAGCTCATCCTGGTCCAAATCTAGATTGCTAGCTAGGTTTATTAAAACATTATGGTCAGATAAATCAGCTTGGTCCTCAAAATAGGCCTGACTCAAACTAGTAAAATAGGCCAAGCCCTTGCCTTGCTCCTTAGCATATTGGTAAAGTCGATGGGCATCCAAGGTATTAACTGCTGGTAGTTTATCGATTTCAATATTTACCTGCGCTGACTGACCTAGGACTGCTATCTGTTGGCTAAAGTCTTTGATTTTTTCATCATCCCACCCCAAATGATCAAGGAAGTTCAGATAAGTCTGATACTTAGCTGAATCCAAGTCCGGATGGAGCTGGAAGGACTTATACTCAAGGTCAAGACTCTGGTCTAGACCTAATTGAGCTAAGGCCTGGTCTAGATTGGCCTTAGCTATATAACAAAAGGGGCAAGTAAAATCGCTCCAAATTTGAATTTTCATAAATGTCTCCTTTTTAATGGTCATGTTGAGGCCGGTCCTGGGACGGGTGTTCAATTTGAAAATTGACAACGATATAGCTAGCCAAAGCAACGGCCAGGATATCTAAAAAGATGCGCACAGCGAATTCTAATAGATCAACCTGGTAATGCAAAAAATAAGCAAGATGGTAGCCTAGGCAATTCACAGCAAAAAAGCTAGTAAATTGCTTGACCTTACCAGAACGATCTTGGCGGCGAAGAAAGCGTTGCAATATAGTAAAAACTAATCCCACTGCAAGGCCTAAGCTAAAGGACCAAATTATATTCGTATATAGAGCCTGGTTTGGCATCGCATAAACACCAAAGGCCATATATGCAATATAGCGAAAGACAACCACAGTCACAATAAATACCCACAGGCCTCTTAAATACAATAAGGGTTTAGGTCGGTAAGCCCCCTTAGGTCTAGCTAACCAATTTTTAATAAGTAGATACTGGATAGTAAAAATAAAAACCAAACGTAAGGGATTGAGCAACCAATCAGCCCCCTGGATATGGGGTAGGGGTTCGCTCACATACACCAACCAAATTAACCCGGTACAGGCTACATAGAGGCCTGCCTTAAACTGACTGCTGCCTGGTAATCTGAGGTCAACTAGGTCATAACCATAGCTAATCAGACTAAAAAATAAGGTGTATAAAAAACCGGATAGGGGAATAAACCAGGGACTCTTAAGTAAGGGACTGGTTGGAAAGATGGCCTGGAAGGTTGGACTTGGAAAGACTTGCTGGACCAAAATTAGGCTAGCTGCCATCAGACCACCAATCAGCAGACTAACCAAAATCCTATTTTTAGACATAAAGCTACTCCTCTCTTCTAACTTATTTTAACCTTAAGCCAGACCGAATACTAGTTAAGAAGCTTTAAGCCCCTACACCATGGTATACTAGAAAGAAAAAGGAGTATCCACATGCTCGTCAGTAAAAAAGACCTAGCCAAGCAAAGATTAGCACAAGTCTCCCCCCTCATGACCTGCCCCTTCTGCCAAAATAACCTTACTTGCCAAGACTACCAGCTAATTTGTAACCAGGGGCATACTTTTGATATCGCTAAACAAGGCTACCTCAACTTGGCCCCCAACCACCAAGAAAAACACTATGATAAAAATCTCTTTTCCAGTCGCTACCAAATCATGGGCCAGTTGAAGTTGTATAGTGGTCTCTACCAGACCATCAAGGATTGCCTAGTCCAGGCGGGGGCAACCTTTAATAGCAACCAAGTGTTGGTCAATCTCGGCTGTGGCGAAGCTAGCCAGGCCTACCAACTCAGTCAAGTACTCTCGCCCTGCCCCAAAATTATCGGCCTGGATCTAGCTAAGGATGGTATTAGCCAAGCTGCCAAGCACTATAGTCAGGGTCTGTGGCTAGTCGCTGACCTAGCACGTATCCCCATGAAGGACCACACGATAGATTATTTATGCACCATTCTCTCTCCTTCCAACTATAGTGAAGCAAAAAGAGTGCTCAAGGAATCAGGCTTCTATATAAAAGTTATTCCCGGCACCAACTACCTAAAAGAAATTCGCCAGGCCATCCTACCACCAGACCAAGTCGACCATCAAAGCCAAGACTCCATTGATATATTCGCTAGTCACTTCCCGACTTACCATGAAATCCGTTACCAGGATCAAGTCTCTTTAAATACTAGCCAAGCCCTTAATCTAGTCAATATGACGCCCTTAACTTGGCAACTAGATGAAAACCAGCGTCAGTTACTCGCACAAAAATTAAAACAAATTACAATTGACCTAATTGTCCTAGTAGCTAACCAACAATAAATACAATAAAGTGTACAAAATCCTATTTAAAAGCTCTTATTTAAGACTTTCATAAGTTGTTAATTGCCATTCTAGGATATATTGTTACAATTATTCTTAATGAAGAAAACGATAGAGGAGAGAAAGCATGAAGAAAAAAGCAGCGACGCTCTTGATGACTAGCTTTTTATTGGTAGGTTGTCAAAAAAATCTTGAAAGTGAAAGTAAAAAGGCCCAGGAAAACTTCCAAGATGCTATCACGGCTATCAATGAAATTCAAGCCGCTGAAGATCAACTGTCTGAAGATTTCAAAAAAGATATCGCAGCTGATGAAAGCTTAACCATATTAACTAAGAAGGATGGTGCCAGCCAGACCAATCTTAAAAGTCGGCAAGATGCCTTTTCTGACCTAAAAAAGGCTAATGATAATTTCCAAGATAACATTAGCTGGCTAGCTGAAGATGGCCAAGCTCAAGATTTGGCCCAAGCTGGCCAAGCCGCAGGTGAAAGTCTGAATGCCTATATCCAAGACTACCAGAGCCTGCTCGAAGCAGAGGATAACTTTTACCAACATCTAACTAAAGAAGAAGCTGATTTAGCAAGTTTTGATGATGGGATTTCTCAGCTTAACCAAATGCATCAACAAGCCCAAGCCGATCTAGCCCAAGCCAGCCAAGCGACACCAGCTATTATGGCTGTTGATACTAGCGCAAAACTTGAAGAGGGACCGACTGAACTCAGCGTTAATACCGGTGGTCAATTTATCGAGCGGCCGTCACGCCTGCCTGGTAAATTTACTTTTGATTCAGGCGTAGATATTGCCTATCCAGAAGAGGGCGTTAAGGGTATTTACTTCTCAGCTCACGGTATGGGAACACCAGAAATCTACCAACGTAATATTGATTTGATTAAATCTTCTGGTCTTAACTCTGTCGTTATTGACTATAAGTCTGACTGGGGTTCAATCACTACCGATGTCGAAACTGATGATAAGCTAATTCAGTCCATGGTGCAGAAAACTTTCGATAAGAATGACGTTATGGCTACCCTGGAAGAAAACCAAATCTATCCAATCGCTCGAATCACAACTTTCAAAGATAACTTTGCTGCTACTGATAAACCTGAATGGTCCTTCCGTGATAGCAATGGTGAAGTTTGGACTGACGATATTGGCGCAGCCTACCTAAATCCATATAACAAAGAAGTTTGGGCCTACGTTGTTGATATCGCTAAAGAAGCAGCTAAGGCTGGTTTTAAAGATATCCAATTTGATTATGTCCGCTTCCCAGAAGCCTTCGATAGTCTAGCAACTGAATTAGATTATGATATGGGAGATTATGCCGAATATGGTAAAGATTCTGTCGAAGCTCGCCAGTTAGCTATTGCCGATTTCTTAGCCTATGCTAAGAAGGAGCTAGAAGTATATGGTGTTGAAGTCTCTGCCGATATCTTTGGCTATGTAACAACATCTGGATCAGCTACTGGTATCGGCCAAGACTACGCAGCAATTGCTGAAAATGTTGATGCTATCTCAGCTATGATTTATCCATCTCATTGGACGCCGGGTGATTTTGGTATTGCCGCACCTGATAAGGAACCTGGTGCTGTTGTTGAACACTATATTACAGCTGAACTAGCCCTTAATAACAACTTAAGTCATCCACCTAAATCTCGTCCTTGGTTACAGGATTTCACCGCATCATACCTACCAGACGGTATGTATATCGACTACAATGCACCTCAAGTCCAGGCCCAAATTGACACCCTAGCCGAACACGGTGTCCATGAATATCTACTATGGGATGCTAGTAACGATTATTCAACTGGAGTTAATTATTAAAATAAAAAACCAGTCGCCTGAGGCGACTGGTTTTTTTAATGCTGATGCTTTTGTTGCGCTCTAACAATAAAATCTTCAAATAGAGCATGGTGAACAGGATATTCATCAGCCAAACTTTCAGGGTGATACTGGACCCCCATAAAGTCATAGCGATCATCAAGAACTTCCGCAGCCTCTACAATGCCGTCATCAGCCCAGGCTACCCTTTTCAAATCAGGAGCTAAATCTTTAATGGCTTGGTGGTGGTAGGAATTGATCCAAGTTTGATCAGGTGTAAAAGACCCGTAATGAGACTGGCTATCTACACTGATCCTATGGACTGGAATATTAGAGTTGGCTAATTGATCATGTTGGATCATCTGGTCTTCCAAATAAGACAAATCCTGGTAAAGACTACCGCCCAGAATCACATTAACTAACTGAAAGCCCCGGCAAATTCCTAATACTGGAATTTTTTTAGCAAATGCTGCCTTAACCAAGGCAATTTCCCGCTGGTCACGCAAAGGATCAATGCGGTCAATTTTTGGTAGTGGAGTCTCCTCATACATTTGTGGCGAGACATCAGTACCACCAGATAGTACTAAGCCATCTAAATTATTAATGTAGTCCTTAGCGAGTTCAGGTTGGTGAATAGGAATATTAACCGGTAGTCCGCCCGCTGCAATCACAGCATTGGTAATCGTTGATAGGGCATAAGATACACGAATGCCTTCAAAATAATCCGTTTGGAAAAAAATTCGGTCAGCAGATGTCACACCAATTAGTGGTTTTGTCATAGCAAGCACTCCTCTTTTGTCTGGCCCAGTTTATTTTATGATGCTAAAAAGCGTCTGCCCCTAGTAACCACTCATGGGCAAGACGCTCTCATCATTCAAAACTGACTTTTGTTTATTAACTTTAACGTCCTAAAATATCTTTGTCAACCTAAGGGACCTGACCTTTTGATAGCAAATTTCGCTTGCTAGTGATCTATTGTTGGCTTTGAGCAAACTCTTCATAATCAGCCAAAGCCTGGCCACCATCTTGCCAAGCAGGATAGAACAACTTAGAACCATGGCTGCGACCATAGTCGATTGTCTCTTGTTTTTGATATTCAGCTAGAATTTTCTCATGGATAGGGTCTTCTACTTGGTCTTTATTAACCACATAAGTCAAACGGAAGAGATTTGAAGTTGTCTTAGTATCTTCAGTATACAAGGCCCGGTCTAGGTTAAGACCTGCTTCAGCAAGAGTAGAAGCACCATGTACGACGACATCAACATCTCCCAAAGAACGAGCAACAGCCCCAGTCGCCATCGGGATAAATTCTAGCTGCTTCGGATTATCAGTGATATCCTCTAGGGTCGGCGTAGCCCCAGCAGCTGGATCAACCTTAATCAAACCGGCTGCTTCTAATTGTTTGAGAGAATTACCTAGGTTAACAGGGTCTTCAATTAAAGCAACTTTACCGCCATCAGGAATTTGGTTCAAACTATCAATGCCTTCACGACCATAAATCAAGATTGGCATCAGGGTTGTATAAGCAATTGGGCGGAGTTCAGTCTCATGAGATTGGTTATATTCATACAGGAAAGGAATATATTGGTAGACGTTAGCATCAATATCCCCTTCTGCTAAAGCTGTATTAGGCTGGACATAGTCATCAAATTTAACTATCTCTAGCTGGATATTTTCTTTTTCAGCTAATCGGTCAGCTACATGCTGCCAATTGTCAGCTGTTTCATCCGAAATAACTCCAATTTTATAGACTTTTTGGTCACTTTGACCACAACCCACTAGGAAAATAACCATCAAGGATAATAAGGCCAGAACTTTTTTCATCATACCACTCCTTTACTTTCATTAGTCATAATTATAGCAAAGGCCCCTAAATTGAACAAGAAACCCCTCCCACGATGACAAGTTTCACTTTCATGTCGGTTAGCTAAGCCACTTGTATATAAAAAAGCTAGCCAAGGTTAATCTGTCCTTAGCTAGCTAAAATTTATTTATTTTTGGGTACTACTCCACAGTGACTGACTTGGCTAAGTTACGAGGCTTATCAACATCTAAGCCCAGAGCCAAGGTCACGTAGTAGGCTAGTAACTGGGTTGGAATAACTGTCAACAATGGGGTAAGGTCGGGATGTACCTGAGGTAGGATAATTTGGTCCCCAGCCTGGGCTAAATCTTCAGTCACAATGACTAAACTATGGGCCCCCCGTGACCGCACTTCCTCCAAGTTACCGCGCACGTGGTCAGCTAGACTAGCTTGGCTGATAATCGCCACTACTGGTAAACCTGCTTCAATCAGAGCAATCGTACCATGTTTTAGTTCTCCGGCTGCAAAACCTTCGGTATGAATATAAGAGATTTCTTTTAATTTTAAGGCTGCCTCTAAGCTCACATAGTAGTCGAGGCCGCGGCCAATATAAAAGGCATGGTCTTGCCCCACAAAGAAGTCTTGAGCCATATTTTGATATTGGTCTTTGTCGGCTAGTACGGTATCCATAGCTTGAGCCACAAGTCCTAACTCATGATACAAATCCACTTGGTCTAAGCCCTTGGCACGCCCCAAACTGTTAGCCAAAACGGCTAAAACAGCAATTTGACCAGTATAGGCCTTAGTTGAAGCTACCGCAATTTCAGGGCCGGCATGTAGTAACATGGTATGGTCTGACTCCCGAGACAAGGTTGATCCTTTCACATTGGTAATCGTCAGACTTGGGTAACCTGCTGCTTTGATTTGAACCAAAACAGCTCGTGAATCTGCTGTTTCACCAGACTGAGAAATAAAGATAAAGAATGGTTTCTCACTAAGCAGGGGCATATTATAAGAGAATTCTGAAGCAATATGCACCTCAGTCGGAATATGTGCCCATTTCTCTAGATAATGCTTGCCTAAATAACCAGCATGCATAGAAGTACCGGCTGCAATGATATAAATCCGGTCACTAGCCTGGATATCATTTAAAATAGCAGCATCCACTTGAACCTGGTCCTGGTCATCACCGTAGGCTTGCAGAATATGGCGCATCACTTGAGCCTGCTCATCAATTTCCTTAAGCATATAGTAATCATAGGTGCCTTTTTCTAAGTCATCCGCATCAATCTCTGCCTTGAAGGTGTCACGGTCAACCTCTTGACCTGCCTGGTCTTCAATATAAACTTGGTCAGCTGTTAAAACCGCCACATCCCCATCAGCTAATTCAAAGTAATCAGAAGTTAATTGAATTGAAGCCATGGCATCAGAAACAGTGGTATTAAAGCCTTGACCCTTACCAATTAGTAAAGGGCTCTTGTTTTTAGCTACAAAGAGTTTGCCGGGTTCTGCTTGGTCGATTAAGCCAAAAGCATAAGAACCTCTTAGCTCTTTTAAGGTCCGTTTCAAAGCAGCTAGGCCTGATAAGCCTTCTTTTTGAGCAAAATAGTCAATTAATTCAACTACAATCACCGTATCCGTTTGACTTGGAAAATCTTGACCAGTGAAGTATTGGTCTTTTAAAGCTTGAAAATTTTCAATAACCCCATTGTGTACTAAAGTAAACCGGCCTGACTCAGATTGATGAGGGTGGGCATTAGCGACACTAGGTACACCATGAGTGGCCCAGCGCGTATGGCCGATACCAGCTTTACCTACAAAAGAAAAGTCAACCTTGTCCCTCAAGGCTTGGATACGTCCCTTTTCCTTGAATAGATGGCCTTGATCCTCCTGGTCAACAACATAAATACCAGCTGAATCATAGCCACGATATTCTAACTTTTCTAATCCTGTTAACAGGATCTCCTGGGCTCCTGTTTGTCCAATGTAACCAACAATTCCGCACATAAAATATGCCTCCTTAAAAATATTGGCTACTTATTGTACTTGGGCTATGTTTTGTGGTCCTTAGACTTTTGTCTCACCCTATAGACTGTACAGCCTCCAAGTCATCCGCCGAAATTCGATAAACTTGGTCCTCGTCACCTTAAATAAAGCCTGGCGCTATCAAACAGATTTTATTAATAATAAGTAGCTGTTCTATTTTACAATAAAATTGAGCCTTTGAAAAATAATAATGCTATATTTTGTCATAAACATTAAGGGTCCGGAAACAAAGATTCCGGACCCTTAATATTTCCTATATCTCTTTTAAGAGATTAGTACCAGCCATTAGCTTGCCAGAAGTTTTGCGCATTGGTCCAGCTACCATAGCGGTCTGCCACATATTGATCAGCAGCAGCTTCTTGCTCAGCTGGGGAAGCCCCATAAGCTACTAGGCTAGGATTTAGTTGGTAACGGCCATAGTAACCACCAGCAGCGTTATAAGCCGTGTAAGACCCGCCTGATTCTCTTTGGGCAATCCACTCTTTAGCAGCAGCCTCTGAGCCACTAGTGCTGGCAACATAACTAGCACCATAGTTTACAGGCTCTGATACGGGCACTTCTTCATAATATGAGGCTGAACTATAGGCATAGCTTGCTTGTGGTGCATAAGCACTTTGGCTAGTAGTTGCTTGGTCACTAGCTGGTGCAACTTGGTCACTTGCTTGACTAGTGTCAGAAGCTTGACCTGGTTGGTTGCTAGTTAATTCTTGACCTACTTCGATGATATTAACATCAGCAATCTCATTTTCTTTAGCCAAATCTTGTAAATCAACTGCCATGGCTTTAGCAATTGTCGCTAGGGTATCACCAGCTTGTACTTGGTAATACTTGGCTTGACCATTATCTTTAATATCGGCTGCAACTTGTACTACTGTGCGTGCTTGCCAACCACTGGCTGCTACACTTGTTTGATTAGCTTGGTAAGCAGCCACAAAGCTAGCAGCTAGACCTGCGGATAAGATTACTTTATTTAATTTCATTTTTATATTTCCCCTTTATTTATGATATTGGAACTTAGAACACAGATGCTAAATTCTCACTCTGATACAAGTATTCCCAGCATAGTCGGGTTCGGTCTGGCAGAACTGAAGTCCTTTCATAAAATTTGACACAATATAAGCGATATTGGTCGTCTTTTATGCCAAGGAATCAGTTCTAAGCGCCAGGCCTCACGCCCGCCTTGCATCTGACAAGAAGAAATATAACACGAGTTTAGCTTGATTTGGGCCTTTTAAAGGCAACGTTAAGCCAGCTTAACCTAGCTGTTACTTTCGGCGCTTCTTTGTTACTTTTTGCAAAACTTGTCATCTTTTAGATAAAGGAGCGCAAAAAAACCGAGCCTAAGCTCGGTTTATAACTGGGGTAGCTGGATTCGAACCAACGCATAACAGAGTCAAAGTCTGTTGCCTTACCGCTTGGCGATACCCCAATAATATAAATTTAGGATGATGGAGGGGGGCAGATTCGAACTGCCGAACCCGAAGGAGCGGATTTACAGTCCGCCGCGTTTAGCCACTTCGCTACCCCTCCGCTGTTTCATCGTACTTTTATATAATATCACGGGTTATTTACAAATGCAAGTCTTTTTTCTAATTTTTATGTTTTCCCGCTAAAAAATCTTTGGCGATTTGAACAGCTTGGTCTCGATACTCATCCTTAATCATTTTGGTCAACTTAGGTAAGTAAGTCAAAGCTTTAATTTTATTCAATTTGCCGGCTTCATACTCCTGGTATAGTTTTTGCCCCAAGCTTTGGGCCTCTTCCTGATACTCAGGTTTAATATATTTATTAGTCAGCTCTCTTATTTGTGTCTGATTCATAGTTTCTCCTCCTCAAAGGATCATTCATTAATAATTTTAACTGGTTGACTTCATCAGCCAGTAAAGGCCGGAAGCTCCCCTCTGCTAGGGGCACTGCTCCTAAGTCTAAGGGGCCCATGCGCAAACGCTGTAAATCAATTACTCGCAGGCCGCGGGCTAAAAACATCTTTTTAACTTGGTGGCGCTGCCCTTCCGTTATTGTAACATAGGCTTGGCTTACTTGGCGAGTTGTGGTTACAATTTCCAAGACAGCTGGTTGACAGACAAATCCACTAGTAAAAATTATTCCTTGGCTAAAAGCCTGACAATCTGCCTCATTTAAAGGCCCATTAACCTTGACTAGATAAGTTTTCTCGACATGAAAGCGAGCTTGTTCTAGCAAATAATGTAACTGACCATTGTTAGTAGCTAGGAGTAGGCCTCGGGTATCCTTGTCCAATCGCCCTACCAAACTGAGCTTAAGCTGATGGCTATTAGTAATTAAATCTAGGGCAACTGGCCACTTTTCATCCCGGCTAGCGCTCAAATAGCCAGCGGGTTTGTTCAAAATATAGTGGTGGTGGGCTAATTGTCTATCAGTGATATCTATACCGGCCAAGCTAATTTCTTGCCAGCCTGGATCGACAATAAAGCTGGGATAAGTGACCAGCTGACCATCTACTTGGACCAAGTCTTGCTTCAGGGCTGATTTAGCAGCTTTACTTGTCAAGCCTTGACCTTGTTTTAAATAATCAAAAATTCTCATTTTTGCCCCTTCCCATGCTAGCTTAAGCGTGGTTTGATTTAGTAGTTATGCTATACTAATTAAAGAATTCTAGATAAGGAGGTTAAAATATGTCATTCAGTTGGGAAAGCTTATTTACTTGGAGTAATTTGGCTAACTTAATCGATATTTTACTTGTTTGGTTTATTATCTATCAACTGATAAAAATCCTGCGCTCTTCGCGGGCCATCAACATCATGAATGGTGTCTTCATATTTTTACTAGGTAAACTCATTTCTTCATTCTTCCAATTAGAAACCATTGATTGGATTATGAATAATATCATCAGGTGGTCAGTCATTGCAGCCATCGTCATATTTCAACCAGAAATCAGGCGAGGGCTTGAATTTATTGGCAAACGTTTCCTAATAAATACTAGCGACAACCACTACGCTAACCCAAGTGAAAAAATGATAAATGAAATTGTCGAAGCTTGTCAATATATGGCTAAACGTCGAATAGGTGCTTTAATCTCCTTGGAGAAAACCCAGTCTCTCACTGACTATGCTAAAACCGGTATCCCACTGCACGCTAATATCTCCTCCCAGCTGCTTATTAATATTTTTATCCCTAATACGCCACTCCACGATGGTGCCGTAATTATCCAAGATTTAGAAATTTCATCTGCGGCCTCCTACCTGCCTTTATCAGAAAATCCTGATATTCCTAAAGAGCTAGGTACTCGTCACCGCGCAGCAGTCGGACTCAGTGAAAATACAGATGCGGTTACCATCGTTGTGTCGGAAGAAACTGGTGATGTCTCACTAACCTATCATGGTAAAATCGATCGTGAGCTTGATCGCGATGAACTTTGTAGCCGCCTGGCTGATCATTTTCTTAGCAAAGATGATGATGATGACGATAATTTCTTCGTTAACCTATTCGCCAAGAGTCTAGGAGGTGACCAGGATGAATAGAATTTACGAAAACCGGTCTATGTTAAAGCTACTATCACTTGTTCTCGCGCTTTTTCTCTTCATTTTTGTCAAGGCTGAGCGTTATAGTGATAATCCGGTTGCCTTCTTCCAAAATGTCAGTGATAACCGTACAGAAACTGTCTCTAATGTTCCAGTTTATGTCCAGGGTAACATTGAGGACTATTATGTAACTGGGATTCCCGAAACAGCGAATATTGAACTGACGGGGCCATCTTCTTTAATTCGTCAAACTTTAGAAAGCAACGAATTCAAGGTACAAACTGAAGATCTTTCCCAACTCGGACCAGGCAATCACTATATTCAATTAGAAGTTGTTAATTTGCCATCTGAATTACAGTATTCAGTCAATCCCAAAAATGTTAGTATCAATATCGAAGTCCTAGAAAGTAATCATTTTGATATTGCTGTTAATCTTGATGAAGGCCAAATTGCCGAAGGATATAGTCTAGCCTCCTATAATTTAGAACCTGAGACTGTCCATATTCAAGCAGCAGCATCGACTATGGCTAAAATCGCTAGTGTGACAGCCAAGGTCAACTTGCCTAATAACCTTTCAGAAGATGTCACCATCGATGCACCGGTATTGGTAAGCGATAGTGATGGCCAACTGCTGGATGTTAATGTCGAACCGGCCCGAATCAAGGTCCGGGTTAACCTTAACCATCCAGGGACCTCAATTCCAATCCAAACACAAGCAATTAACCAAGATAACAATTATGACTACCAACTAGAAATCCAATCTGGTAATCATGCTGCTGTCATAGGTGACCAGGACGCCATCAACCAACTGGATAGTGTCCAAGCCCTGGTCGATGTTGGCGGCATTAAAGAACAAACTATTGTGGAAGCACCAATTGAGGTACCCGCCGGCGTTACCACTATCACGCCAGCCACGGTATCAGTCATGGTCACACCAGAAAGTAAAACTGAGTCGACTAACACTGGTCAAAGTCAGTCCAGCAATCAAAACCAGGAAGAGGCTGAAGGTGCTGCTAATCTGCCGATTGAGTCAGAAGCAGCCGACCAATCCTTATCAGCAATTATCCCAACTGGCTTAATTCGATCCCTACATCAATTATTTAAACAAGTTTAAATTAAAGGAGAAAAAAATGAGAAAATATTTTGGTACTGATGGTGTTCGTGGTTTAGCTAATAGTGAGCTAAGCCCTGAACTTGCTTTTAAATTAGGTCGTTTTGGCGGCCATGTGCTCATCCAACATGCCCCTGAAGATATTGATCACCCACGGGTCTTAGTCGCTCGCGACACCCGCGTTTCTGGTCAATTATTAGAAGAAGCCTTGGTTGCTGGTCTCTTATCTATCGGGATAGAAGTATTCAAACTTGGCGTAGTCCCAACGCCAGCTGTCTCTTACCTAACTCGGGTAACGGGTGCTACTGCTGGTATCATGATTTCAGCCAGCCACAACCCGGCGCCAGATAATGGCATTAAATTCTTTGGTAGTGATGGTTTCAAATTATCAGATGACCAAGAACTTGAAATTGAAAGCTATTTAGATCAAGAAGATACCTTACCACGCCCAAGTGCGGAAGGATTGGGGCGAGCCATCGATTACCCTGAAGGAATGGCTAAGTACCTAGAATTTTTAACTGCCACAATTTCTCAAGATTTATCGGGTTTGAACCTCTGTATCGATGCTGCTAATGGGGCCACTGCACCAGTTGTTAACCGGCTATTTGCTGATTTAAATGCTGATTTTAAGACAATGGGAACTTCCCCGAATGGTATCAATATTAATGATGGCGTTGGCTCTACCCATCCTGAAGCCTTAGCACAAATGGTAGTAGATAACGGCGCCGATGTTGGCCTAGCCTTCGATGGAGACGGCGACCGCTGTATTGCTGTCGATGAAAACGGCCAACTGGTTGACGGTGATAAAATCATGTTTATCTGCGGTAAGTACCTCAATGAACATGGCAAATTAAAAGATGCTACTATCGTATCAACCGTGATGTCTAACCTTGGCTTCTACAAGTCATGTGAGGCAGCAGGCCTAAATACTAAGCAGACAGCTGTCGGTGACCGGTATGTAGTTGAAGAAATGCGCCGAGGTGGTTACGATCTTGGTGGCGAACAATCAGGGCATATCATCTTTATGCGCCACAATACGACCGGTGATGGCTTATTATCAGCTATTCAATTGTTAAACATTGTCAAGCAAACTGGTCGGACCCTATCTGATTTAGCCAGTGACATGCCAACCTATCCACAAGTCTTAATCAATGTTAAGGTCACTAAGGAAGGCAAAGAGGCAGCGATGTCATCAGCTAGTGTCCAAGAAGTAACCCAGGCTGTGGAAGACGAAATGGCTGGCAATGGGCGAATTTTGGTACGTCCTTCAGGTACCGAAAACCTGCTACGCGTAATGGTCGAAGCTGAAACAGATGAAAAAGCTCAAGCCTACGCCCAACGCATTGCTGACCAAGTTGCTGCTGAATACGGTGTCGAATAAACTAACTGTATACTAGAAAACCCCTCCTAGCTAAAATTGGCTAAGAGGGGTTTTCTGATTTAATGATGATGTCGGCGGTGGTGGTCAGCAATCAAAGCCTGTTTTTCAGCCTCAGGCAAATCATTACTGCGATTTCTCCTCAGGGTAAAGTGGTCAGGAACCGGATCAAAGCCGCCCCTAGCAAAAGGATGGCAACGCAATATCCGACCAGTTCCCATCATCAGCCCCTTCACTAGACCGTGCTTGTCTAAGGCGCGAAGCATATAAGAAGAACATGATGGATAGTAGCGACAGCTAGGAGGAAAGGCGGGGGAAATATATCTTTGGTAAAAAATGACCAGAGCTTGCAAGGCACGCTTAAGCATGACTAGCCTTAAATTCGGGAACTAGCAGTTCTTGACCCAATTGGTCAGCCGCAGTCTGTCCTGCTATATCTGTAACCAGGGCTAAAGCAAAACAAAGGGCAGTTGCTGGCCCTCTAGATGTGATTATCCCATGCTCACTATCTATGACAACAAGGTCTTGACTGGGACTTTGATAATCAATCTGCTCTAAGATACCAGGAAAAGCAGTGCCTTTAATTTTATCAGCTAGACCAGCCGCCTCGAAAACTAGGGGCGCTGCACAAATGGCTGTTAATCTTTTACCTTGACGGAAAAAGGCCTGCACATTAGTAAGCACGCGATCATCACTTGCTAAAGCCTTAGCGTTGCCCAATCCACCCGTAAATACTAGATAATCATAATCTCTGAGTTCAACTTGGTCTATGAGAAAATCTGCTTGAAAATTAATGCCATGGGCACCCTTAACTGTTAAATCACCTGTAATAGAAATTAGGTCAATAGAAATTTCTGCCCGCCTTAAATAATCAACTACCGTTATTGCTTCTGTTTCTTCACACTGGTCAGCAATTAAAAGTGCAACTTTATCCATTATAATCCCCCTCATCAAAAAAAGTGGGCTAGGCCCACTTTTTTATAATTATTATTGTACGCGTGAGCCATCACTGTATTCGCCATCTTGGTTAGCTTGACGACGCTCTTCAGCTGCTTGACGTGACTTTTCGTTTTGAGCAGCTTCGTATTCACGACGCGTTAATAGGTCATTTACGTTCATATTAACTTCAACAACCTTTAAACCTGTCATATGCTCGACATTTTTCTTGATTGCTTCAATAGCATCAGTAAAAGCTTTTTGTAGGTCTTTACCATATTCACCGATAACTTCTAAGTCAAGGGCAACTTCTTTTTGACCAACTTCAGCCGTAACACCTTTTGTTTCATCTTCATGAGAAGAGAAGAAATCTTTGATGCTAGAAGAGAAGTTTCCTTTTAATTCTAGGATACCTTCTACGTTAGAAACTGCATAGTTAGCAATTTTTTCTAAAACAGCTTGTTCAAAAGTTAAAGTATTTTCATGTTTTACATTTTCTTGAGCCATATATATTCCTCCTTGAAAATTTCTTATCTACAATTCTATTATACCGGTTTCAACTTTAGTCTCAAATAATATGCTTAGCGGGAGAAGAAATCAAACCAGGCTTCTAAATCTAAAGAACCATCAAGATAGGCCCCCACTAGGTAACCGATAGCTGAGACTAGGGCGATTGCTAGGGCATATCCCAAACCTAGGGTAACAACCAGTAAGGCAAAAATAAATCCTAGTAAAAGACCAATAATCCGGCCCTTATATGCTTTAACGTTATCTGGTAAATTGCTCATTATTATTTCCTACCTTTCTAGCGTACACGAGGTTGAGTAGGCGTTAGTTCTTGACGAACCCGACGCATATCATCACGGTTAACTTGTTTAACTGAGACATTGACTTTAGCAATTGGTACTCCCAAGAAATTAGAAACCTCATCAGCCACCCGCTCTTGAATGCGTTGAGAGAGGTTAACAATATCACGGCCTTCCTCAACACTATATTCCAAGTTTAACTTAGTATGGTGTGGGTCCTTAATAAAGATAGCCTTAGCTTGGGGAAACTTAACTTGCGGCATTGACCGCATAGCCCGAATGGCAGTTGATTCTACCGCTTGCTTTTGCAGAATCATTTCTCCGCGATCGGTTTCAATCACTAATTCATCATGCTTGCTGGGTGCAAATATGGCTTGGAAAAAGAGCACCAAGGCTAAGATAGCTAAAAGCGCCAAAATCCCTGCTACTACCAGGTTCAGGTATGATTGCTGGACCACTAAGTAAGATACAAATCCACTAATATAGGGAATAGGATAAAAAGTGGCGACACTAAGCACAACTGCTACTAAAGCCAGCAAGCTGAGGACTATTTGCAAAAATCTTCTAAAACCGCCCATGTTAATTCCTCCTTAAATAACTTTATCCTCATTATAGCTTACTAACGCGATAAATTAAAAGAAATACGCTGTTCAATCACTAACAATTTATTTATTTCGAATTTGAAACATTTTATTAGCTAACCACCCTAGTACATGTTAAACTAAGCTTAGTAACAGCGATAAAAGGAGACGATAAAATGAAAGTTGTAGCAATTTCTGCCTCAAATATTGGAACTAAAACACGGATAGCAATTGATGCCTTTGTCCAAGAAGCTAAGAAGATAAGGCCTGACCAAGATATCTCTATTATTGACCTAGCTGAGCATGACCTTATGTTTGCTGATGGGCGTAACTTCATGGAATATCCAGGTGAAACAGAGGATATTCTACAAGAAATCATGGCAGCTGATGCCCTAATTATTGGATCACCAACCTTTCAAGCTTCCATTCCTGCTACCTTAAAAAACATTTTTGATTTATTACCAGTTAACGCCTTGCGTGATAAAACGGTTGCCGTTATTATGACCGCCGGTTCAGCCCGCCACTATTTGATTGCTGAAACGCAACTCTTCCCCATTTTAAACTATATGAAAGCCAATGTAGTTTCTAAAT
Source organism: Aerococcus urinaehominis (assembly GCF_001543245.1). Classification (GTDB taxonomy): domain Bacteria; phylum Bacillota; class Bacilli; order Lactobacillales; family Aerococcaceae; genus Aerococcus; species Aerococcus urinaehominis. The sequence continues at coordinate 1,066,644 of NZ_CP014163.1, read as the reverse complement.
ACGTCTTTATTGAATCCTTAGATTTTGGCCGTAATGAAATTATTAATGATACAATTACCTTCCGTTTAGAACGTTTAGCAGATGATCTCTTCACCCAAGCAGACACCTATGCGGAAATTAAACGAAAAAAAGATGAAGCATACGGTTTCTAGTCTTCTTATTTTTTAACCAGTCTATTCATACTTTCTTCACAAGACTAGCCTATTATATAAATATACCAAATTACTTTTCTTCATATCTTTCTCCTCCCAAGAAAGACAAAGAGTCCCGCTAGCAAAAATTGCTAGCGGGACTCTTTGTTTTTAATCTAAAAATATTCAACCTTCTAAAACCGTCAACCATTAGAAACGACTTATAAGCCAGCTAAAATTGGTGATAAAATACCGGCTAAGACAACTGAAGCGATTGACACAGTGACAAAACCAGCAACCAGCATTTGCGGCTGTATTCTCACTAAGACAGCCTGACGCTCTTCAGCTGACTGGGAGACAGCATTTGAAACTTCGGTCGGTATGATAAAGGTTCCTGGGAAGCCGAATAGAGCAGAAGCCCCCACACCAATAGCCAACCAAATATCTACTTTAAAGACTTTGGCTGCAATAACAGACATCAGGACAATACCAATAACTCCTAAGATGAGTGTAATTACAATAATCGGTAATAATTGAATTAGGACATCTACCGTCGCCCCTGTCAGACCTGAAATTACTACGACAGTTAGAGCAACCATGGCAATGCCATAAGAATTTGCCTTATTTAAAGGTGCAGCTTCTAGTAAATGAGCCTGATGGGCTAGGACACCAAATAAGAGAGCCAAAATATTTTTATCTAATAGATTGAAACCCACTACTTGTTGCACTGCTGATGAGACAAATACTGCAAGGGCGGCTACAAGTGCTACCTTAGCCAGATACCACTCATCCGATTTTAAATCCTCGTGCACATCACCAATAATTTTACCAGAATCCTTGCGGCTAGCTGCTTCACTCAAAGGCGCTAGGGTGCCTTGACGGTACTCCTCGACAATCCGGTTAGCTTCTTTTTTAAGGGCAAAAGAAGCTATTGGATAGCCAAAGAAGCCTTGGACAACTACCAGTAAAGAAGCTAAAATTTGTAACTCAGCCATCCCCAGGTTGGCAGCAACTTCACCCATTTGAATACCGGCAATCACCCCTCCAGCAATTGGAGGCGCAGCCACAAGGGCAGCAGGTAAGCCAACTAAGAACTGACCAAGGCCGACAACAACAACTACTATACCAATAATGGCGGCTATAGCTACCAGTACAACCCGCCATTGTTCTAATAATTGTTTAAAATTCATAGACGTTCCCATATGGACGAGTAGGATAGGGATCAGCATAGCACCCATATCTAATAAAGTAGAATCAGCTAATACTGTCCGGGGCAATCCTAAGATAAAAGCAATTAGAAAGAAAGCTGAAGCAGTGAAAAGCATGGATACAATTGACCGTGTTTTAACAGCAATAATATTACCCAAGGCAAAGACCACCACTATCAGCGTAAAAGCATAAATTGGTTGCATATTAAGTCCTCTCTTAAATAAAAATTAATGTTAAAAGCATACCATAATTTATGGCAAAAAACCAAGCTTATTTAACACTTACTTCAAGGACCTTATATATTATATTTTTAAATGCTCATCTTTTTCAAAAATCAATCTAGTTTGCTATACCCTAAGGCTTAAAGCAATCAATAATATAAACGGCATCGCCCCTAAAACATTTAAATGTTTTCCTCTTCTGTACTATTATCGGCAACTGCTTTTTTTAACATCTTAATAAACTTTTGACCTAAATCACTCAATTTGCGATAGCGCACCTGAATATAACCAATCTCATTAGTGGTGGGACTATCTGAAATCGGAATCGTCCGCATATGCTGGTTAAATAGCGATGTTAAAATACCTGTTCCCGCTAGATAAGCCTGAGTATTTTCTAAAACATTAATAGCTACAGCCCGGTCACTAACCGTGATCATGGTGCTCTCTGATTCTTCAAGCTCGACTGCTTCTTCAGTAAATTGGGTTGAAGAACCGGTATCTTGTTCAAAACGTAAAATTGGATAAGCTTCTAAATCTGCTAAACTTACACTTTTCCGGTCTGCTAAAGGATGATGGTTGCCAACAAATATGTGGGGAGCGAAGGTGCCCAAGGGTTCAAAAGTCATCTCATAACGACCTAAATATTGATTAATGACGCGACGGTTAAAGTCATTCATATAAATGACTCCTAACTCGCTATAGGCATTCCGAACATCCTGTAGTACTTGATTAGTAGATGTTTCTAAGAGGCGAAAATGTGCCGTGCTTTCACTAGCTTCATTAATTAGCTGGCTAAAGGCTTCTGAAACAAAATCATAGTGCTGAGCAGAGATAGAGAAAAGGCGCTTACTGCCTTCCTCTGAATAGCGCGCTTCTAAAACATCTACCTGAGAAAGAATATCGCGGGCGTAAGAGAGGAACTCACTACCTTCTTTAGTAATAAAGATGCCTCGCTTGCTACGCTCAAAAATTTGAATTTCGAACTCTTCCTCCAATTCCTTAATAGAGGTAGATAAACTGGACTGAGCCATATATAACCGCCGTGCTGCTTCTCTAAACGAGCCACTTTCTGCTGCCACCACAGCATATTTTAATTGTTGTAAATTCATATTAGCTATGCCCCCCCTGTTAAGCTAATTGGTCAAAGGCCTGGGCTAAATCAGCCACTAGGTCGTCAGTATGTTCAATTCCTGTTGAAATTCTTAAGATATGATCAGTGAGTCCATATGCCTCACGTAAATCCTGCGGGATATCAGCATGCGTTTGGGTCTTTGGATAAGTAATCAAGCTCTCAACACCACCCAAGCTCTCAGCGAAGGAAAAAATCTTTAGATTAGCTAGGAACGGCTCAATTTTACTTAAATCCTTAAGTTCAAAAGAAACCATACCCGAATGACCGGCATAATATACCTGACCCACTTGATCTTGACCTTTTAGATAATCAACAATTGCTCTAGCATTTTGTTCATGTTGCTTAAGGCGCAAGGACAGCGTCTTCATCCCCCTAATAACTAACCAACAGTCAAACGGTGCAAGTGTAGCACCTGTAGTATTTAATTGAAAAGTTAAATCTTCAGCAATTTTTTCGCCCCGACAAGCTACTAGGCCCGCTAAGACATCGTTATGGCCAGATAAATATTTAGTCGCTGAATGGATAACAACATCTGCGCCTAAAGCTAAGGGTTGCTGGCGCAAGGGGGTATAGAAGGTATTATCTACCACCACGATAATTCCATGCTCATGAGCTTTTTGAGCAATTTTTTCAATATCAAAGGTAACCATCATTGGATTAGTTGGTGTCTCAATAAATACCATGGCAACATCATCTGTTAAACGCTCTAACAAGTCAGCCTCCGTTAAGCAATAAGTAAACTGGTAGGCCCCAGCCTGCTGGCGCGCATGGAAATAACGATAAGAGCCGCCATATAAGTCTTGAAGCGTTACGACCTGGTCCCCCGCCTGAAGTAAACCCTCAATGACTAGTTGAATAGCTGCCATACCAGAAGAACAGGCAAATCCCGCATCCCCTGCTTCTATTTCAGCAATTCCTGTCTGTAAAATATCTCGCGTTGGATTAGCAGTCCGAATATAGTCATAGCCTGTTGATTGAGCTAATCCTGGGTGGCGATAAGCCGTAGATAAATAAAGCGGGGCTGATACAGCTCCTGTTTCTTCATCACTACGGTTTCCTAATTGCGCTAAAATTGTCTCTATATGTTTAGCCATTTTTCCAGCATCCTCTCGACATTATTAGTAATATCATCCTACCACTAATTTTAAATCAACTGCTTTTGATTATTATATCTAATATGTTCGTCTTAAACGAACAGCTCATGAGCCTTATATTTAATATTGCGTGAATAAAAGACTATAATGAGTGGGATGACAATGACTAATAAGGAGGATATCTATGAATTGGTTTATTAACCTTAATCCAATTTGGCAAGCCAGTCTAGCCGGCGTATTTACCTGGGCCTGTACCGCAGCCGGTGCCAGCTTGGTCTATTTTTTCAACACTATCAATAAAAAATTATTAGCAATTATGAATGGTTTCGCAGCTGGTGTCATGATTGCAGCTTCTTTCTGGTCACTCTTAGCGCCGGCTATCTCTTATGCTGAGGCCAATGGTTATGGGCGCCTAGCCTTTCTACCGGCAGCATTAGGTTTTATGGGCGGTGGCATCTTCCTTAGATTACTAGATAAAGTAATTCCTCACCTACATCTTGACCAGAGTCGTTCTCAAGCTGAAGGTATGCCCAGTAAATTGCCCTCTACTACTTTGCTATTTCTAGCCATTACGATTCACAATATTCCCGAGGGCTTAGCTGTCGGCGTTGCTTTTGGGGCTGCTGGTCTTGGTATAGAAGAGGCTAGTCTATCGGCAGCCCTAGCTCTAGCATTGGGAATAGGGCTACAAAACTTCCCGGAAGGAGCTGCGCTTTCCATGCCTATTAGGGCTCACGGCGCTAGCCAGTCACGCGCCTTAATTTGGGACAATTATCTGCCTTGGTTGAAGTTTTCGGCGCTTTTTTAGGCGCCCTATTGGTCAGCCAGGTTACGGCTATTCTACCCTATGCGCTAGCTTTTGCAGCTGGTGCTATGATTTTTGTTTGTGTAGAAGAGCTGATTCCAGAATCTCAAGCAGACGACCATAAGGATACGGCAACAATGGCTCTTTTAATTGGGTTTACGCTTATGATGATTCTAGACGTTGCCCTAGGCTAATTTAAACTAACGATAAAATAAGCGTGGCCAATAGGTAACTTCTATTGGCCACGCTTATTTTATTTACTTAAGCTGTAACTTATTTAACAATCAAGACGTTAATATGGGCATGCCGTACAACATACTCTGATACCGAACCCATCATCAAGCGCTCGATATTACCTTTACCAGTTGAACCCATAACAATTAAATCCACGTTAGCTTCGTTAGCATAATCTACGACACTATAACGGGGATCTCCTTTCATAGCAACTGCTTCAATCTTAACCTGACTATCCTTAACCTCATCATAGTAAGTTTTTAGCATATCTTTACTATCCTGTTCAACTTGTTCATACAAGCGGACCGGAGAATCTAGGTTGCCATAACGTGCTAGGTCATCTATCGCCGTAAATAAAATTAATTCTGCCTGGTTACGTTCTGCAATTTGTACTGCTTGTAACAAAGCCTCATGTGCTTGGTCAGATCCATCTACAGGCACTAAAATTTTACGATATTTCTCAACCATGATAAGCCCTCCTCTTATGGTCTCTTTTTACACCTAAAGTATACCACAAAATGATTGCGCTTACAACGCGTGAGAATTAGTTGTCTACATTAATATGTCCATATTTCTCAGGCTCTTCCTGGAACTTTCTAACAACATATGGGCAAAGCGCCTTTATTTTCTTACCCTGCTTATCCATATCCTCAACCATATAGTCTAATAATTGACCAGCTACCCCTTGACCACGTAAACTATCGTCCACATACGTATGGTCAGCAATGACAAAATTATCATTAGCGGGAGAAAAAGTAATTTCCCCTAATTTTTCACCGTCAACCAAATAGGCATAGCCCCGATCCATTGCTTTAATTTCACTTGCCATAGTGATTCCTCCTTCTTTCTCATACTATTAATTTATCACAATTAGAGCTGTTTACCGAATAAAACGGTTTCTTTAAAAAAGACTAAAACTTGTATCTGGTCGAGTCTATCAGATGACATTCATTTTTATTAGCGTTATACTGGACTAGTAAGTTATTTTGTGAACGATGATGGAGGTTTAATTTTATGAAAATTGGTATTCCAACAGAAATCAAAAACAATGAAAAACGGGTGGCCATGACCCCAGTAGGCGCTGCCTTACTAACCGGTGCTGGCCATGAGGTTTTCATTCAAAAGGGTGCCGGTGAAGGTTCTAACTTCACAGATGAAGAATATGTAAAATCAGGCGCTCAGATTGTGGATACCGCAGAAGAAGCTTGGGCCCAAGAAATGGTTATGAAAGTAAAGGAACCCCAAAAAGAAGAATTTCAATATTTCCGTGATGGCCAAATTCTCTTTACTTACCTACACCTTGCACCTGAAGAAGAATTAACCCAAGCATTAATGGATGCTGGTGTAACAGCGGTAGGTTATGAAACAATGACTCAAGATGGTGCCCTGCCTTTACTAAAACCAATGTCTGAAGTAGCCGGTCGTATGGCTGTACAAATTGGTGCCCACTTCCTTGAACAACAACAAGGTGGTAAAGGCGTCCTACTCGGTGCCGTACCAGGTGTGCAACGCGGTCGTGTTGTCATCATCGGTGGTGGGGTTTCTGGTACTAATGCTGCTGATATGGCCATTGGTCTTGGTGCGTCAGTGACTATCCTTGATGTCAACCCAACCCGTCTAGGTGAATTGGTTGATCAATTTGGTCAACGCGTCCAAACCCTAATTTCTAACTCAATTAACATCGAAAATCAAATTAAAAATGCTGACTTGGTTATTGGTTCAGTTCTAATCCCAGGTGCTAAGGCGCCAACCCTAGTGACTGAAGACATGCTTAAGAAAATGCAACCAGGCTCAGTTATTGTTGATATTGCCATTGACCAAGGTGGTATCTTTGAACACCAAAGTCCTATCGGATCTTTAGATAATCCAACCTTTATTGAACATGATATTGTTCATTACGCGGTTCCAAATATGCCAGGGGCTGTTCCTCGGACTTCGACAATGGCTTTAACTAATGTATCAGCCAACTATGCCCTAGAAATTGCTAATAAGGGTATCGAGGCTGCAGCTAAAGAAAACGATGTGATTAAGACAGGTATTAATGTTTACAAAGGTCAAGTCACTATCGAACCAGTTGCTCAAGCCCAAGGTCTTGAATACACACCAGTTGATGATTTACTAGCCTAATGTTAGCTAATTGACAGCTCAGCACTATCCGGTGCTGGCTGTCTTTTTTTTATCGTCTATGCTATGATATGGAATAAAATGAGGTGAGTATATGAAAATTACCGAGCAAATACCTGATTATTATCTAGTCGACAATTTGACCGGCCAACGTGGCCAAGCTAGCAAATTAGCCTTTCCTGAGAACCTAGAGGATGTTATAGATTTCCTAGCTCAAGCTAGACAAGCTCAATGCGGTCTAATTACTATCGGCGCACAAACAGGTGTGACAGCAGCTACCTATCCCCATCTAGGTGAATTTTTAATGGATATGAGTCATATGAATCAGATTATAGACTATGATACTCAAACATTGACACTTACTGTTGAAGCAGGCACCCCATTAACCAAAATCTACGACTTCTTAGCCGACAAACCCTACTTCTATGCGCCTGATCCAGGGGCTAAAAATGCTACCATTGGCGGTAACGCTGCTACCAATGCTGGCGGAATGGCTGCTATTAAATATGGGGTTACTAGGGATAATATCCGTGGCCTTGAAGTTGTTTTAGCTAATGGTAGCGTCTTACAAGTAGGTGGTTTAAATATTAAAAATGCTTCTGGCTATGACCTTAAAGATCTTTTTATTGGCTCAGAAGGTACACTAGGGATTATCACTAAATTACAATTAAAGCTTAGACCACGGCCTAAATTCAAGCAAAGTCAATTAATTGGTTTCAATAGATTAGAAGATTTAGCGCCTGTAATATACGAAATACTCGCTTCTAATGTCCAACCCTCAGCCCTAGAGTTTTTCTCCAAATCAGGCTTATCTCATGCTGAAAAGTACTTAGGATCACAGTTAGTAGATATCAATGGAGAGCAATTACTTTTAATCACCGTAGATGGTAATCAACAGGAAGCTATTCAAGCTGACAACCAAACTATCTATCAACTTGCGCTCGACCATGGTGCTATTGATTCTAAAATTCTAGACAAGCAAGAAGCCGAGCAAACGTGGCGACTACGCGACAATATGATGGCAGCAATTATTGCTAAAGATATTGTTGAAGGACTAGATGTGGTAGTTCCAATAAATAAAATCACCGAAACCATTTTAAAGCTCGAGCAATTAGCAACTAAAAAGGGGATATCAAATATTTTCTTTGGCCATGCGGGCGATGGCAACATTCATGCTAGTTTTATGAAAGGTAATTTAAGTGATCAAGAATGGCAAGAACGTTTAGATGACTTCTTAGATGAACTCTATGCAGAAGTAAAATCAGTTGGTGGCCTTCCTTCAGCTGAACATGGCATTGGTTTAGCTAAAAAACATCATCTTAGCGAAACATTCCCTTCTGATTATATGCAAGCCCTAAGACAAGTAAAAAAAGCTTTTGATCCCGATAATATCTTAAATCCTAATAAAGTAATTGATATTTAATGAAAAAATCCAGTTGAGTTAAACCAACTGGATTTTTTATTAGTATATAAGCCACTATCAACTTCTATTATGAACAAAAAAACGGCTCTTTGTCAAATAGTGTTGGTAGTATTAAAGATCGAAGTTTTGACTTCGGTCTTTTTTATTTTTCTAGTCATAGGCTAGAGTCTCTAGAGAATTGTTCATCTGCTCAACAGCCACGGCACCGGTGTAATTTTGTGTGTCAACTTAATTATAAAGAATTCACTAGCTTTTTGTGATTCTAAATATAAAAAAGGTGTCAGTGAGTTTTTACTCACCAACACCAAAAAATATAGAACCAAAAAAACTAGGAGCAAGTCCTAGTCTGCATGGCATATATTATTTAAGCTACTGACGGGATTTGAACCCGTGACCTCCGCCTTACCAAGGCGACGCTCTACCGACTGAGCTACAGCAGCAACATAAAATAAAAAAAACTCCGCAAGTAGGACTCGAACCTACGACATCTTGATTAACAGTCAAGCGCTACTACCAACTGAGCTATTGCGGAATAAAAAAATTGCACGGCGACGTCCTAGTCTCACAGGGGGCAACCCCCAACTACATTCGGCGCTAAGAAGCTTAACTTCTGTGTTCGGGATGGGAACAGGTGTGACCTTCTTGCCATCATCACCGCACAATTTTATCTTTATGAGCTTTGTTCGCTCAAAACTGAATCTGTAAGCTAAACCCTCATACAACTAACACTTTGGATAAGTCCTCGACCGATTAGTACTAGTCCGCTCCATACATCACTGCACTTCCACTTCTAGCCTATCTACCTGATCTTCTCTCAGGGGTCTTACTATCTTATAGATATGGGAAATCTCATCTTGAGGGGGGCTTCGCGCTTAGATGCTTTCAGCGCTTATCCCGTCCACACATAGCTACCCAGCTCTGCTCCTGGTGGAACAACTGGTACACCAGCGGTGTGTCCATCCCGGTCCTCTCGTACTAAGGACAGCTCCTCTCAAATTTCCAACGCCCGCGACGGATAGGGACCGAACTGTCTCACGACGTTCTGAACCCAGCTCGCGTACCGCTTTAATGGGCGAACAGCCCAACCCTTGGGACCGACTTCAGCCCCAGGATGCGATGAGCCGACATCGAGGTGCCAAACCTCCCCGTCGATGTGAACTCTTGGGGGAGATAAGCCTGTTATCCCCAGGGTAGCTTTTATCCGTTGAGCGATGGCCCTTCCATGCGGAACCACCGGATCACTAAGCCCGACTTTCGTCCCTGCTCGACTTGTAGGTCTCGCAGTCAAGCTCCCTTCTGCCTTTGCACTCTGCGAATGATTTCCAACCATTCTGAGGGAACCTTTGGGCGCCTCCGTTACATTTTAGGAGGCGACCGCCCCAGTCAAACTGCCCGACTGACACTGTCTCCCGACCGGATCACGGCCGTGGGTTAGAGTGGTCATATCACAAGGGTAGTATCCCACCAGTGCCTCCACCGAAACTAGCGTCCCGGTTTCTACGGCTCCTACCTATCCTGTACATGTCACACAAACACTCAATATCAACCTGCAGTAAAGCTCCATGGGGTCTTTCCGTCCTGTCGCGGGTAACCAGCATCTTCACTGGTACTACAATTTCACCGAGTCTCTCGTTGAGACAGTGCCCAAATCGTTACGCCTTTCGTGCGGGTCAGAACTTACCTGACAAGGAATTTCGCTACCTTAGGACCGTTATAGTTACGGCCGCCGTTTACTGGGGCTTCAATTCAATGCTTCGCATACGCTAACACGTCCTCTTAACCTTCCAGCACCGGGCAGGCGTCAGCCTCTATACGTCATCTTTCGATTTTGCAGAGACCTGTGTTTTTGATAAACAGTCGCTTGGGCCTATTCACTGCGGCTGACCTTGCGGTCAGCACCCCTTCTCCCGAAGTTACGGGGTCATTTTGCCGAGTTCCTTAACGAGAGTTCGCTCGCTCACCTTAGTATACTCTACTCAACTACCTGTGTCGGTTTGCGGTACGGGTTGTCTGATTCTAACTAGAAACTTTTCTCGACAGTGTGATGTCAGTAGCTTCGGTACTTAACTTCCCTCGCCATCACAGCTTGTCCTTAACACGAAGCATTTGACTCTGTGTCAGACTTACTGCTTGGACGCGTTTTTCCATCTCCGCGCTCTACTTAACCTCCTGTGTCCTTCCATTGCTCAAACAAATCAGACAAGTACAGGAATGTCAACCTGTTGGCCATCGCCTACGCTTGTCAGCCTCGGCTTAGGTCCCGACTAACCCTGGGAGGACGAGCCTTCCCCAGGAAACCTTAGTTATTCGGTGGACGGGATTCTCACCCGTCTTTCGCTACTCATACCGGCATTCTCACTTCTATGCGCTCCACGACTCCTCACGGTACCGCTTCAATGCCCATAGAACGCTCTCCTACCATCCTTACGGATCCACAGCTTCGGTGTTCAGTTTAGCCCCGGTAAATTTTCGGCGCAGGGTCACTCGACTAGTGAGCTATTACGCACTCTTTAAATGATGGCTGCTTCTAAGCCAACATCCTAGTTGTCTAAGCAACCCCACATCCTTTTCCACTTAACTGAAACTTTGGGACCTTAGCTGGTGGTCTGGGCTGTTTCCCTTTCGACTACGGATCTTATCACTCGCAGTCTGACTCCCGGATTAAACTATTTGGCATTCGGAGTTTATCAGATTTCGGTAACCCTGGATGGGCCCCTAGATCAAACAGTGCTCTACCTCCAATAGTCATCATCCGAGGCTAGCCCTAAAGCTATTTCGGAGAGAACCAGCTATCTCCAAGTTCGATTGGAATTTCTCCGCTACCCTCACCTCATCCCCGCCTTTTTCAACAGACGTGGGTTCGGTCCTCCAGTGCGTTTTACCGCACCTTCAACCTGGACAAGGGTAGGTCACCTGGTTTCGGGTCTACGACAACATACTCAACGCCCTATTCAGACTCGCTTTCGCTATGGCTCCGTTTCTTCCACTTAACCTTGCATGCTATCGTAACTCGCCGGTCCGTTCTACAAAAAGTACGCCATCACCCATTAACGGGCTCTGACTGCTTGTAAGCGCACGGTTTCAGGTACTATTTCACTCCCCTCCCGGGGTGCTTTTCACCTTTCCCTCACGGTACTGGTTCACTATCGGTCACTAGGGAGTATTTAGGCTTGGGAGATGGTCCTCCCGGATTCCGACGGAATTCCACGTGTTCCGCCGTACTCAGGATACTGCTAGGCCAACGCAACCTTTCGTCTACAGGATTTTCACCTTCTTTGATTAACCATTCCAGGTTATTCGACTAAGTCTTGTCATACCACATTGCAGTCCTACAACCCCAAGATGCAAGCATCTTGGTTTGGCCTCTTTCCGTTTCGCTCGCCGCTACTTGGGAAATCGATGTTTCTTTCTCTTCCTACAGGTACTAAGATGTTTCAGTTCCCTGCGTCTACCTCAGTTTTACTATGTATTGATAAAACTGTAACTACCTATCAAAGTAGCTGGGTTCCCCCATTCGGAAATCTCCGGATCAAAGCTTACTTACAGCTCCCCGAAGCATATCGGTGTTCGTCCCGTCCTTCATCGGCTCCTAGTGCCAAGGCATCCACCGTGCGCCCTTATTCACTTAACCACCGGTTAAGTTGTATGATTCGCGATTGAGTGTTCACTCTTTCGGTTTTTACTCTTGGTAAAATTGTTGAATCTCATTATCTCCTGGTAGAAATAATGATTTTCATGGTTTATTACTTACAGTATTCAGTTTTCAAAGAACAAAGTGCAAGTTTCCTTGCAATGGAGAATAGCGGGATCGAACCGCTGACCTCCTGCGTGCAAAGCAGGCGCTCTCCCAGCTGAGCTAATCCCCCATAGGTATTAAATTATACCATATTGCTAAATAAATAGCAATGGGCCTGAGTGGACTCGAACCACCGACCTCACCCTTATCAGGGGTGCGCTCTAACCAGCTGAGCTACAGGCCCGGTACTTGTCCGTGAATATTCAATTCAGATAGACCTCTCAAAACTAAACAAATAGACAAATGTGCATTCCGTAATATCCTTAGAAAGGAGGTGATCCAGCCGCACCTTCCGATACGGCTACCTTGTTACGACTTCACCCCAATTATCTGTCCCACCTTCGGCGGCTGGCTCCAAAAGGTTACCTCACCGACTTCGGGTGTTACAAACTCTCGTGGTGTGACGGGCGGTGTGTACAAGACCCGGGAACGTATTCACCGTGGCGTGCTGATCCACGATTACTAGCGATTCCGGCTTCATGTAGTCGAGTTGCAGACTACAATCCGAACTGAGAATGGCTTTAAGAGATTTGCTTACCCTCGCGAGTTTGCGGCTCGTTGTACCATCCATTGTAGCACGTGTGTAGCCCAAGTCATAAGGGGCATGATGATTTGACGTCATCCCCACCTTCCTCCGGTTTGTCACCGGCAGTCTCGCTAGAGTGCCCAACTGAATGCTGGCAACTAACGATAAGGGTTGCGCTCGTTGCGGGACTTAACCCAACATCTCACGACACGAGCTGACGACAACCATGCACCACCTGTCACTCTGTCCCCGAAGGGAAAGCCCTATCTCTAGGGTGGTCAGAGGATGTCAAGACTTGGTAAGGTTCTTCGCGTTGCTTCGAATTAAACCACATGCTCCACCGCTTGTGCGGGTCCCCGTCAATTCCTTTGAGTTTCAGCCTTGCGGCCGTACTCCCCAGGCGGAGTGCTTATTGCGTTAACTGCGGCACTGAAGGGTGGAAACCCTCCAACACCTAGCACTCATCGTTTACGGCGTGGACTACCAGGGTATCTAATCCTGTTTGCTCCCCACGCTTTCGAGCCTCAGTGTCAGTTACAGACCAGAAAGTCGCCTTCGCCACTGGTGTTCCTCCATATATCTACGCATTCCACCGCTACACATGGAATTCCACTTTCCTCTTCTGCACTCAAGTTCCCCAGTTTCCAATGACCTTCCACGGTTAAGCCGTGGGCTTTCACATCAGACTTAAGAAACCACCTGCGCTCCCTTTACGCCCAATAAATCCGGACAACGCTTGCCACCTACGTATTACCGCGGCTGCTGGCACGTAGTTAGCCGTGGCTTTCTGGTGAGCTACCGTCAAGGTTGTAGTAGTTAATTACAACTTGTTCTTCACTCACAACAGAGTTTTACGATCCGAAAACCATCTTCACTCACGCGGCGTTGCTCCGTCAGACTTGCGTCCATTGCGGAAGATTCCCTACTGCTGCCTCCCGTAGGAGTTTGGGCCGTGTCTCAGTCCCAATGTGGCCGATCACCCTCTCAGGTCGGCTATGCATCATCGTCTTGGTAGGCCGTTACCCCACCAACTAACTAATGCACCGCAAGGTCATCGATAAGTGACAGCAGAGCCGTCTTTCCAATCCCTGTCATGCGACATGGATTACTATGCGGTATTAGCACCCGTTTCCGGATGTTATCCCCCGCTTATCGGTAGATTCCTTACGTGTTACTCACCCGTTCGCCGCTAACGTCAGGAGTGCAAGCACTCCGTCAGTTCGCTCGACTTGCATGTATTAGGCACGCCGCCAGCGTTCGTCCTGAGCCAGGATCAAACTCTCGTTAAAAGTTTGAGCTACGCTCATTGCTGACGTCTTTATAGTCTTCGTCCAGACTATCATTTGAATTGTTGGTTCATCAACCGAAGTTGATGCCCTACACATTTGGTTCGTCTATTTGTTCAGTTTTCAAAGGTCTATCGCTGTCCGCTCGGGACAACTACTTAAATATATCACGTACTTGATTTGTTGTCAAGAACTTTTTTGAAATATTTTTTGTCGTAAACTTTCGTTTCGCGACAACTTCTAAATATTATCATGGTCTCGATAAACTGTCAAGAACTTTTTGAAATATTTTTTTGTTCCTGCCCCAGGAGATAATTCCTGCTTGGCTTATAAATCGAACAAAGAGTATATTATCAAATTATATACTACAATGCAAGTCTTTTTTATAAAAAAGGTGTCGATGATTCAATAATCACCAACACCTCAAATTAATAATCTCTTATTGCCACTCATTATCGATAAAATCCTGCCGTCCTGATAATGAACGGTAACGATTATAATGGTCAGGATTTTTTTTATAAAACTGTTGATGATAGTCCTCTGCCGGATAAAAGCTGGAAGCTGGTGTGATATTTGTGACAATGGGCTGGTTAAAACGGCCACTTGCTGCCAAGGCTTCTTTAGAAGCTTGAGCTGCTGTCTGCTGATCTAAGCTGGTGTAGAAAATTTCAGGTCGGTATGAAGAGCCCCGATCAGCAAACTGACCCATAGCGTCTGTTGGATCAGTTTGTTGCCAGTATATATCAAGTAATTCCTCATAAGTAATTTGATCATTATCAAAGGTAATTTCAACTGCTTCAGTGTGACCAGTTTCACCACTACAAACTTCTTGATATGTTGGATTTTCAGTATGGCCGCCTGTATACCCTGAAACGACATTTAAAATTCCGGGAGTTTCTTCAAAGGGTTTAACCATGCACCAAAAACAACCCCCAGCAAATATTGCAACTTCTTTTGACATTATTATCACCTTCCAATTATCTGATGCTCTTGTAAAAAACTACGCAACCAATCTTGCCAAGATCCAAACATTTCACTCATAAGCCGTGCGATTTGTACCACAAATGATACCCGAGGAACATTCTCAGCCGGCACTAGGTAATTAATTATTCCTGGTTGATCTTCAATATTTTGATAAAAGTCATTGCTTAGCAAGCTGGTATTAACAGGTTTTTCTTGGTCTAAAGGCGCATTAACTACTATATTGCCGTTAATATCATACTGCCATGTCTGACTAAAATGCAATTGATTTGATTGGCTCGGATTATAGTTATTGGGGAAGAAGGCCCCTGCATTATTTTTATACTCAAGGTCAACTGTTTTAATACGCCCATCATGAACGCGAACATCGCTTTCTGGTACTACTAACTCACCCTCAATTTGTAAGGTCTGCCAGGTCAGTTTATTTTGCAGGCTATCAAGAATATTAGCAGTTTGAATAAAGCGCTGATCATTATCCTTAGCACCCAAGCAAGTCAAAATAATCTTTCGCCCACCTATTTCAGATTGGATAACGATGCTACTACCACTAAAATCCTCTGTGCCAGTTTTAATACCATACACATCCGGACGCTCATAGCGTAGGCCGGGCAGAAATAAATTAGAGTTGCCCACTGGGAAAGATTGTTCTTCGTTCATTTGAAAATCGACATAGACCTGCTGACTGCGCGCCAAAACATCGGGGTAGCGGTGAATAAGTTCTCTAGTAAGATAAGTCAAATCTCGCGCTGATAAAGCATTCTCATCTTCATTTTCAAATGGCGAAACACTACCATCTTCAGTGATTAAGTGGTCCCCACTTAATCCCGAAGCTGTATAAATGGCATAATCATCAATCCCTAGCTCCGCTAATTTAGGTTTCATATAATTTTCGATAAAGGCTGGTTCGCTGCCAGCAATATAGCTAGCCAATGCGGTAGTAGCAGCATTAGCTGAACCAACAATTACCATATCGATTAGCTGGGAAACCGTATAGAAATCATCTCTTTCCTCCAACGGTACATTTGAGAGGTCTTCACCAACAGATAAAGCAGATAATGCTGGACTAATCGGAATTTTGGTGTCCATACTCATTCGACCAGCAGCTATTTGATCATAAACAATAAATAAAGATAATAGCTTAGTTAAGGAGGCAATCCCATATTTAGTATGACCGTCCAGGTCTATTAAAACTTGACCTGTTTCTTCATCAATTGCATAAGCAGCGTTGATATCAAGGTTTTGGTCCTTCTTAACAGTCTGGCTAAAAGTCGCCAAATCATCTTTTTTATCTCCTGCCGCCTGAACTGGATTAGGTATTAAGCTGGCTAGAAACATTATACTACAAGCTAAACCGATGACTTGTCTTTTAATCATGACATTCCTCCTCATCCTTAAACGCATAGTGGTTAGGTATCTTAAATATAAATCGGGTGGATTGGGCGTCTGAGGCCACACTAATTTGACCATGATGAAGCTCAACGATACTTTGTGCTATTGCCAACCCCAGACCACTACCCTCTGTTCCTGGTGACCTAGCAATGTTTCCCCGGTAAAAACGTTGGAAGATATTTTCCAACTGGTCGCCAGGAATAATCAGACCATCATTTTCAACCATAAATTGCGTTTCCTGGTTATTTTGTCGGGCCCACAAGCGGATATAGTGGCCATCGCGACCATATTTAATAGCGTTAGTCACTAAATTATTGAAAACCCTAGCTAATTTTTCAGAATCAATTTCAATTGAAAATGAATCAGGCTGGTAATCAACGATAATCTGCCGGCCAACAGCCTGGGCCTCCATTTCAAATTCAACCGCAATTTGATCCATTAAACGGGGAACAACTACTGTTTGGATATCTAATTTAAGATTAACTTGCCTAACCTTTGTGTATTCAAACAAATCTTCTACCATATGCTGCAATTGTAAGGATTTTTTAAAGGCAATACTGACATATTTTTCTAATTCCGCTTGACTCTTATACTGTCCTTCATTTAAAAGACCCAAGTAGCCAATTATTGAGGTAAGTGGGGTTCGGATGTCATGACTCATATTAGTAATTAATTCATCTTTCGTCTGCTCAACCCGACGCTCTTCTGCCATAGCCCGAGTAGTTGACTCAACCAATCGGTTAATACTTTCTACAATAGGCCGCATATCAGCGGAATGCTGGGTCGAAATCCGGTGGTCATAGTGTCCCTGAGCAATATAATGGAGCTCATCCAAAATGTATGTTAATTGAATTGCTTGACGACGCTTCAGAATTCGATTAACCACCATGGCAAGAGACAAAATAATGTAAATAACACTAGCACCGACAAAAAAATAATCCTGGTTAGAAAGAAAGAAAACGCCAATATCAGGATAATTTACTAATAGGTAAGGCAGGTAAACATCATAAACAGAAATTGCCACAAACATTAGGCCGAAATAAATGATGACCAGCCCGGATAGAGTCCCCATAGCCTCTAGAAAAAGTTCTAAGTCAATTCTACTTTTTTTCTTGTTTTTTCTAGACACCGCAACACACCTCATCCTCAATAACCATACTAGCTAGGACACCCACTATTTGCTAGGCGCTGAAATTTTATAGCCAACTCCCCAGACCGTTGAAATAACCTTGTCGCCACCGGTAGCCGCTTCTAACTTGTCGCGTAAATGGCTAACATGGACCATAACAGTTTTAGCTGAAACAACTGACTCTTGCTGCCATACCCGCTCAAAAATTTCATCAGCTGAGAAAACTGTATTAGGGTGGCTAGCTAATAAGTATAAAATGCCAAATTCTAAAGCTGTTAATTGAATTTCGACACCTTCAATAGTTTTTACTTCATGAGAATTTTTTTCAATTATTAGTGGCCCAACTTCAATCAAGTCTGAATTGACATCAGTCTCCATATTGGCTCGACGTAACAAAGATTTTACTCTAGCCATTACCTCTAGCGGATTAAAAGGCTTGGTAACATAGTCATCTGCGCCAGTGGTCAAACCAGTAATCTTATCCATGTCAGTGGATTTAGCTGATAAAAGAATAATCGGCGTTGCGACGTCACGGCTTCGTAATTCCTTAACAACCGTTACACCATCCTTACCTGGCATCATAATATCTAAAATAATCAAATTAATATCTGGATGTTCGACGATTTTTTTCAGGGCTTCTTCACCATCAAAGGCTTGAACAACTTCATAACCTTCATTACTGGCATAGATTGTTAGTAATTCAACAATTTCCTTGTCGTCATCAACAACTAAAATTTTCATGATAATACCCCTTTCGCTTTTATATATTTTAGCAAAACATAGCTTATAAATTGTATAGATTCACTTTATAGATACTTAAGAAATCACTAAGTTTGCTAACCTATAATATCTTCTATTGTAACCAAAAAAGCTCCTAGTTAAAACTAGAAGCCCTAATAAAATTAGAAAATTGATGACTTGATATTATACTCTTTCTTAAACCACCAGCGCCCCACAAAAGATAAGGCAGCAATCGCGATATATACGAAGGCTGGTAGCTGAATATTTAAAGTTGACGGAATTAGAACTGCCGAACCAGTAATAAATATAATCCAAACAATTAGGGTGACTACCGCAACTCCTATATAACGCCCCAAGCCTTGTTGCCCTTTAGGCTTGCTGGTGTCAGGTTGAAACTTAGTTAAAACAGCAATCGCTAGACCGCCAAAAATAAAGTTTAAAATTAAGGTTACTAGGCCGGTTGCCTGATCAGCGTTGTTGCCAGAATTCAATAACATGGTTATCCCAGAAACAGCTGCAAATAGCCCCCCGATAAATAAACCGCCTTCTAACCAATAGTGCCAGAAGGGATTATTACCTTGGTAAGCTGGTTGCTCCCGGCTACCCTGAACAACTGTTTGAGCATATAGGCTAGGTTGACCATATAATTGTTGGGCCGTCCGTCCTTCTTTTTGTCCAGCCACTAAGTCCTCTAGCATCGTTAATTCTAGTAACTGACCGTCCCCCTTATAGGCCTGAGTATCAAAATAACGATTAAATTGATGCATAAAATCAGCGTTACGTTTGGTTAGTTGAGGGTAAAGTTCTTTTATTTTAGCCTGGCGGGCCTGAGTTTCAGCCTGGCCATTTACTTGTTGTTCTTCAGTCATTATTTCACCTACACGTTAAATCTAAATAACATAATATCGCCGTCTTGCACAAGATAATCCTTGCCTTCTGAGCGATAACGACCGTGCTCCTTGCAAGCTTGCATCGACCCATAAGTCATCAAGTCTTCATAAGATACGGTCTCAGCTCGGATAAAGCCACGCTCGAAATCAGAGTGAATAACGCCAGCTGCTTGAGGTGCCTTCATCCCCTTTTTAAAGGTCCAGGCACGTACTTCCTGTTCACCAGCTGTAAAGTAAGTAGCTAAGCCTAATAGCGTATAAGCTTTTTGGATCAAGACATCCAAACCTGATTGGTCCAAACCAAGATCTTCTAAAAACATAGCTCGCTCCTCATCATCAAGAGTGGCCAAATCTTCCTCAATTTTGGCCGATACGATGACAACTTCGGCCCCTTCTTGGTCAGCAATTTCCCGTACCTGGTCGACATATTCATTACCATCACCGGCGGCTTCTGATTCCTCTACGTTAGCAACATAAAGCACTGGCTTCATGGTTAGAAGGAAAAGTTGCTTAGCAACAGCTGTTTCTTCCTCATTAAGATCAGCCAGGCGGGCAGGCTTAGAATCTTCCAAGCAGGCTTTTATTTTCCCTAAAACCTCAGCCTCTACAACTGCGTCGTGATCTTTTGACTTAGCCATTTTCACAGCTTTTTCATAGCGCTTAGATACTGACTCCAGGTCGGCTAAAATCAATTCTAAGTTGATGGTTTCAATATCATCCTTAGGATCTATACCCCCAGATACGTGGGTGATATTTTCATCAGCAAAGCAACGGACAACATGGCAAATAGCATCCACTTCCCGAATATTAGCTAAAAATTTATTACCTAGGCCCTCACCCTTGCTTGCCCCCTTTACGATACCAGCAATATCAGTAAACTCAAAAGTTGTTGGTACAGTCTTTTTAGGGTTTACTTTTTCTGTAATATCATCCAGACGCTGATCAGGTACTTCAACTACCCCAACATTAGGATCGATAGTGGCAAAGGGATAATTGGCTGCCTCAACTGAGGATTTAGTAATTGCATTAAATAAAGTTGACTTACCAACATTAGGTAGGCCCACAATTCCAGCTGTTAAAGCCATTCATTTTCACTCTTTTCTTAATTTATTCTGTCTCTGCTTGAGCAGGTTGACTAACTTTCTTCATTTTTTTCTCGAACTCACGGCGGGGCATCATCACTGGCTGGCCACACCCCTGGCATTTAATTCGGATATCAGCTCCCATCCGAATAATTTTCCAAGCGTTCTCACCGCAAGGATGGGGCTTTTTCATTTCCACAATATCAGCTAATCCATATTCTTTACTTACCATATATGACACCTCAATTAATCATCAATCCGTACATCAAGTAGGTCAAGAATTCGGGTTAAATCCTCTTCTGATAGGTATTCAATTTCAATTTTGCCCTTGTGGCCACGGCTTTTAATTTTAACAGCCGTGCCAAACTTGTCCATTAATTTATCTTCACTCTCACGTACATAAGCAGGAACTTGGACAGGGTCATTTTGGCTAATTCGGGTGACTTCAGCTGGTTCATTCAAAGCTTGTACTAAATCTTCTAGCTGCCTAACGGTCATACCCTCATCAACTACTTTATGAGCTAATTTAACCTGGTCCTGATGATGTTTCAGTCCTAATAGCGTCCTAGCCTGTCCCATAGAAAGCTGACCGGTTTGCACCATCTCTTGGACTTCAGGATTTAGTCTTAGGAGTCGCAAGTGATTAGCGACATGGGACCGGCTCTTAGTCAGACGATCAGCCACCTGGGCTTGGGTTAAACTTAACTGGTCCATCATTTGTTGATAGGCCATGGCCTCTTCAATAGGATTTAGGTCTTCACGCTGTAAATTTTCAACGATGGCCATTTCAACCATTTGGCTATCAGTAACATCACGGACAATAGCTGGGATGGTTTCTAAACCAGCCAACTTAGCGGCTCGTAACCGGCGTTCACCGGCGATTAATTCATAACCCTTAATGGTTGATTGTCTTACAGTAATGGGTTGGAATAGACCAGTTTGCTTAATTGACTGGGCCAATTCTTGTAAGGCTTCTTGGTCAAAATGATGGCGAGGTTGATAGGGATTAGGACGAATCTCATCAACTGCTAATTCACTCACCTGCCCCTGGGCCTCTTGTTGGGCCTTAAGTTGGGGGTCTTCAAATTTATTTTCAGCCTTAACCTCTGATTGGTAGATTGCATCTGTGTTAAAGAAAGCCCCCATGCCCTGGCCTAAACCAGATTTTTTCTTATTCTGCTTGGTCATTTGCTAACACTTCCTTTGCCAACTCTAGATAGACCTCAGCACCACGCGATTTAATATCATAGTCAATAATTGATTGACCGTAAGATGGTGCTTCAGATAAGCGCACATTTCGTGGTATCAAGGTGTCATATACCGCTGGGCCAAAGTATTTTTTAACTTCAGCTACCACTTCATTAGATAAATTAGTCCGCGCATCATACATGGTCATCAATACGCCCTCTAGTTTAAGTTCTGGATTGAAGTGCGTTTGTACCATTTGCAAGGTCCCAATTAGCTGACTCAAGCCCTCTAGCGCATAGTACTCGCTCTGGACAGGAATTAAAATCGCATCAGCCGCAGTGAAAGCATTTAAAGTTAAATGACCTAAGGATGGTGGACAATCAATAAATATATAATCATACTGGTCCTTAACCTTTTCTAAGGCCTGCTTAAGTCGTTGCTCACGTTTAGCTACATTAGTTAGTTCTACTTCCGCCCCTGACAGCTGAATCGTGGCTGGTACGACTTGTAAATTTTCTCGACTAGAATCCGTTATCACTTGGTTTAAGTCAACATCATTGACCAAAACATCATAAATATCATACTTGGCGTCAGACTTAGATACGCCTAAACCACTAGTCGCATTGCCCTGGGCATCACTATCGACTAACAAGACTTTTTTCCCTAAATAAGCCAGGGCCGCAGCTAAATTAACGGTAGTTGTCGTCTTACCGACGCCCCCTTTTTGATTAGCGACAGCTATTATCTTACCCATATGAGTCCCTCCTGATTGGTATTGTGCTAAAAAAAAGGAAGGAAATGCGCTTCCTTCCTTCGCATTTCTTCCGGATGATATATCCTTCGCAAATATTGTAGTTTATCGCTCTTATTGTATCAAAAATAAGTCGCACTGTGTATGCTTTTCCTGGGTTAGCACCATTATTTGATCAAAGGTTTTTTCATGGGCAAGCCAGGCCGACGCGGATACTTATTTGGTGTTTCCTTACGCTTCTCGATTTTAACTAGGTGGCGTTGACCAGCCTCATCTGGAAGAGAAAAAGCAATATCTTCAATAAATTTACCACCTAGATTAGCAATTGCAAATTGCGCTTCAGCTAATTCCTCATCTGTTTTAGCCGCCTTCATAGCGATAAAAGATCCACCTTTTTTTACTAGCGGTAGGCAAAATTCCGCTAATACTGCCAATTTAGCTACCGCTCGGGCTGTTGCTAAGTCGAAGCTAGCCCTATAGTCGTTATTTTGACCAAAAGTCTCGGCCCTATCATGAAAAGCCTGGCAATTTTTAAGCTCCAATTCGGCAATTGCCGTATTAAGGAAATTAATCCGCTTGTTGAGACTATCAACAATGGTTACTTCCAAATTTGGAAAAGCAATTTTTAGTGGAATAGCTGGGAATCCTGCTCCTGACCCCACATCAACCAAGCGCAAAGGCTGGCTGAGGTCGTGGTGAAAGGCTAGGGTTAATGAGTCATAAAAATGCTTCAGATAAACCTCATCTCGGTCAGTAATAGCTGTTAAATTCATCTTTTCATTCCAACTAACCAGTAGTTGATAATAACTGTCAAATTGGGCCATCTGCTGGCTATTTAGGTTAATACCTTGTTCAGCCAAGGCTAACTTAAAATCTTCGGGATTCATGTACCTGCTCCTTTTTCTTATAGCTAGGCCTAGTATAGCACAGTCTAAGGCTCAAGGCGGTTCAAGTCCTGACCAAGTTTAAAACTAGCAATATTATCAGCTACTACTTGTATTAATCGTTGCCGAGCCTGCTTAGATGCCCAAGCGACATGCGGGGTAATCAGAACCTGGTCAAGGCCTAATAAGGGATGGTCAGCTGGCATCGGCTCCTGGTCAATCACATCAATACCGGCGCCAGCAATTTGCTTATTTTTAAGCGCCATAGATAAATCTTCCTGGTTTACTAGAGGGCCACGGGCGGTGTTAATTAACCAGGCTGTCTGCTTCATAACTGAAAAAATTTCCTGGTTAATCATCTGATTAGTTTGATTGGTCAACGGCACATGGAGCGATACAATATCTGCTTGACTCACTAGATCCAACCATTCAACTTGAACGCCTGGTACACCCGCCACTACTTTAGGTCGGTGGTTCCAATAAATCACGCGCATACCGAAGGCTGTAGCAATTCTAGCCACAGCTTGGGCAATATCACCATAACCAACTAAGCCCAAAGTCAAACCTGCTAACTCAGTAATTGCTCCCTTGTGACCATAACAAAAATCAGGACTTGCCACCCAATCTCCCCTTTGAACCGACTGGTTAAAGTTAGCGACTTGGTTAGTTAGAGCCAAGATGAAAGCAAAGACATGCTGAGCTACAGTTGTCGTTGAGTAAGCAGGCACATTGGCTACCTTGATGCCAGCACACTTGGCTGCCTCTAAATCGATATTATTATAGCCCGTAGCTGACACCACTATTAATTTTATATTAGGACAGGCTGCAATGATATCTGCGGATATAACCACCTTATTTACAATAACAATGTCATGGTCGGCTATACGACTAACTACCTGGTCAACTGGTGTCCGATCATAAATAGTCAATTGATCAACTTGGTCTGCGACCACTTGCCAATCTAAATCGCCAGGATTAGCTGGAAAACCATCTAATATGACTGCCTTCATCAAAAATACTCCTTTTTTAAATTTGAGCCACCATCAGCTTATTGGTTAAGACGTTTAACCCGTCCAGACTTAAGATAAACCATTAATACAGAGATATCAGCCGGATTAACACCTGATACTCGGCTAGCCTGGGCTAGGGTACGCGGATTGATTTCCTTCAAGCGCTCACGTGCTTCAGTTGCTAGACTCTCAATGGCGTCCCAATCAATATCTTCGGGAATCTGTTTGGCTTCCATCCGGTGAAGACGGTCGACATTTTGCTCAGCCTTTTTAATATAACCTGCATATTTTATTTGAATTTCAACCTGTTCGTAGACTTGACGCGGGTAATTTTCGGTAGTCGGTGCAAATTTCAAAATATCTTGGATACTAAGCTCAGGTCGTTTCAAAAGATCAGCAGCTAGAATGCCGTCTTTTAATTGGGCCGAATGATGGTCAGCTAAATAATCTTGTAAGTCCGAACTAGGTTTTAAACGTGTCGCTGTTAAGCGTTCAATTTCTGCTTCAACTGCTTTTTTATTGGCTAAATAGCTTTGATATTGGTCATCAGTAACCAAGCCTAATTGGTAGCCTTTTTCTGTCAGACGCAAATCAGCATTATCATGACGGAGGAGTAACCGATACTCAGCGCGTGAGGTTAATAAACGATAAGGTTCTGTCGTACCCTTAGTTACCAAATCATCAATCATTACACCAATATAAGCCTCATCACGACCTAGAATAAAAGGCTCACGGCCTTGTATTTTCAAGGCTGCATTGATACCAGCAACTAAGCCCTGTCCGGCTGCCTCTTCATAACCTGAGGTACCATTAGTCTGGCCAGCTGTATAAAGATTTGCTACAGCCTTAGTCTCCAAAGTAGCCTTTAATTGATGAGGCCGAACCACATCATACTCAATTGCATAGCCGTCCCGCATGATACGGGCCTGTTCTAAACCGGCTACCGTTTGCAACATAGCCACTTGCACATCTTCAGGCAAAGAAGTTGATAAACCTTGCACATAAATTTCTTCATTATCTCGCCCTTCTGGTTCTAAGAAAATCTGGTGCTTGGGTTTATCAGCAAAACGCACGACCTTATCTTCTATAGAAGGACAATACCGAGCGCCAACACCTTCGACAATACCCGTAAACATCGGCGCCCGCTCCAGGTTATCCCGAATAATTCGGTGGGTCTCCTCATTGGTATAGGTCAAATAGCAAGGCACTTGCTGATCATAGTCTAGATAGTCTTGGTCACTAGACATAAAAGAAAAGTGGTGTGGGTCTTTATCACCTGGCTGAATTTCAGTTTTGCTGTAGTCAATACTTGCCTTATCAATTCGCGGTGGTGTCCCAGTTTTAAAGCGCGTAATGTCAAAATCATATTTATCTGCTAAGTTAGCAGTTAATCTTTCTGCCGCCTGAGAATTGTTAGGTCCCGAACTATACTTCAAATCACCAATAATAATCTCTCCCCGGGCAGCTGTACCGGTAGTCAAAATAACAGCTTTGGCTTGATAGATTGCGCCAGTTTGCGTAATAACACCCTTCACTTGATTATCTTCAATCATTAAGTCTTCTACAGTGGCCTGTTTAATAGTCAGATTTTCTTGCTTTTCTAAGGTTTTTCGCATTTCCTTAGCATAATCATCCTTATCAGTTTGTGCCCTAAGAGCGCGTACAGCCGGACCCTTGCCTGTATTAAGCATCCGCATTTGAATGTAGGTCTTATCAACATTGCGACCCATTTCACCACCTAGAGCATCAATTTCTCTAACCACGACCCCTTTAGCCGGTCCACCGACAGAAGGGTTACAGGGCATAAAGGCAATCATGTCAATATTTAAAGTTACTAATAGTGTATTCATTCCCATACGAGCAGCAGCCAAACTAGCTTCAGAACCAGCATGTCCACCACCTACAACAATGACATCATAAGTACCTGCTTGGTAGGTTTGCATATTTCTTCTCCTTCTATTACTTGCCTAGACAGAATTGGGTAAAGAGTTGGGTAATCAATTCATCTGGGGCGGCTTCTCCAGTAATTTCACCTAACAGTTCCCAGGCGCGAGTAAAATCAATCTGAATTAAATCGACCGGCATGCCAGCTTCAATTCCCGCCATCACATCATCTAAGGCTTGACTGGCCTTAACTAATAAATCGATATGACGAGTATTTGAAACGTAACTAGCATCTCGCTCTTGGCTTTGACCGGAAAAGAAGTAATTAGCAATTGCTGCTTCTAATTGGTCAATCCCTGCTTGGCTAGCCATTGAGGTTTGAATCAGTTCGCTATTACCTAAATAAGGCGCTAAGTCAGCTGGCGTTAACCTTTGGGCTAAATCCATCTTATTTAAGATCACAATACGTTTCATATTTTGACTGGCTGTTAATAGTTCACGGTCAGAATCGGTTAGCGGCTCACTCTGATTCAAGATAAGTAAAACTAAATCAGCTTCTTGTAGCGCCTTTTGACTACGCTCTACACCAATTTGCTCAACAATATCCTCAGTTTCTCGAATACCCGCTGTATCCACTAATTTAAGCGGTACACCGCGAACATTAACATATTCTTCTATGGTATCACGGGTTGTACCAGCAATATCTGTTACAATGGCTTTTTCTTCACGCAGCAAGGTATTTAATAATGAAGATTTACCAACATTAGGACGGCCAATAATGGCTGTTTGTATACCCTCCCTTAAGACCTTGCCTTGCTTAGCCGTTTTCAAAATAGCATCAATTTTTTCCTGGACCATCAAGGTCTTTTCTTTTAACAAGGACAGGGTCATTTCCTCAACATCATCGTATTCTGGATAGTCAATATTAACCTCAACCTGGGCCAAAGTATCTAAGATATCTTGGCGTAATTGACCCACTAAACGTGACAAATCACCATCCAATTGTTTAACCGCCAAGTCCATAGAGCGGTCAGTTTTAGCACGAATCAAGTCCATCACAGCCTCAGCCTGAGTTAAATCAATGCGACCATTTAAAAAGGCCCGCTTGGTAAATTCACCAGGCTCAGCTAAGACTGCCCCCTGGCTTAGGACCAGCTCTAAAATACGGTTGGTTGCTACTAAACCACCATGACAATTAATTTCCACAATATCTTCGCGGGTAAAGGTTCTAGGCGACCGCAGTACCGTCACCATGACCTCATCAATTTCTTGGCCCTGATTAGGGTCAACAATATGCCCATAATGAATAGTATGACTGGCTTGGTCGGATAGGTGTTTATTCCCCATCCGGTATACTTTATCAGCAATATCAATAGCCTGGTCTCCTGATAAGCGGACAATACCAATGGCTCCTTCCCCAGGAGCTGTTGAAATAGCAGCAATTGTATCAAAATCGGTGGTAGTTAGCATAACAATCCTTTCTAAAGCTTATCGCTTAGCCTTAATTATTTTTCATGGCAATTAAAAAAGTGCCCACTCCGCCCTTACTACTAGGCGGATAGACACTTTGACTGTCAAAATCCTATTTATACATGGCTATTATACTGATTTAATCGATACTTGTAAATTATTTTAAACTTATTTTCCTAACCGAGTCATTGGTTCTTAACATTAAAATACCCAGCTATTAGTCGTAATGGCTAATAGCTGGGTATTTTACTTATTATTTAATAATCACTCTTGAAATCAACTACCAAGTAACGATTGGGTTCCTTACCTTCTGAGTGTGTCTTGATTTGTCGGTATTGGGCCAGATAAGAATGAATAATCTTACGCTCCGAAGCTGGCAGGGGTTCGAGGAAGACTGGCTGTTTATTATAGGCTACTTCCTTAGCTGTTCGGTGGGCTAGTCGTTCAAGTGTCTGAAGACGTCGTTCCCTGTAGTCCCCCACATTAACTACAACGTTCACCCGATTACGGATATGACGATGTACTAAACTTTGAGCTAAAGTTTCTAGCGCATTAACAATTTTACCATGCTTACCAATTACCAAACCTGGCTTATCACTTTCAATTTGAAAAATGATTTCCTTGTCGTCATCAACAACATCAATAGTAACATCTGCCCCATAAGTAACACAAACATCACGTAAATAGCTAGCAACATCAGTTAAATCATAGCTAGCCTGGTCTTCTTCAACCACTAGTGACTCTTGACCTGCTGTTACATCGGTCTCAGTCACTTCATCAGTTTGTGTATCCTGGTTTAGGTCAGATTGATTTTCTAGATTATCTGCATCAGTTTTTTCAAGACCTTGATTTTCTGGTTGCTGATCCGCCTGAGAAGCAATGACATCATCTGTTAGGGAGTCAAGTTGGTTATAGGTCATGACAATGATTGCATCTTTGGCGCCAAAACCGAGAAAACCTTTTTTAGGCGCCTGGACAACGTCAACTGTAACTAGACCTTGATCACTAATACCAAATTCCTTAAGCCCCTTAGCGATTGCTTCATCAATACTTGCTGCTTGAAATTCTTTAGTTGCCATCTTTAATCCTCCAACTCTTTCTAATTACCGCTTTTTACCACGAGGATTACGCCGTGCCTTTTCTAACCGTCGTTCAAGGTCGCGGGTCTTAGCTTCCTCTGCTAATCTAGCTTCACGCTTCTTATAAGGATTATTCAATAGTAGGGTTTGTAAAACTGTGAAACCAGTATTAGCCACCCAGTATAGAGAAATCGCACTTGGTAGCCCCAGACCCATAAACAGGATCATGGCAGGCATAGTCCATTGCATCATAGCCATTTGTCCTTTACCGGCAGCTGGATTGGCTACAGTATTTAATCGCATCGAATACCAGGTTAAGCAGGCCGCAATAATTGGCAGAATAAAATAAGGATCTGGTTGTCCAAGTTGGAACCATAAGAAGTGCTCTTGGCGTAAAATTTCTGTCCGACTAATCGACTGATACAGTGCCATTAGAATCGGCAATTGAATTAACATAGGTAGACAACCAGCCCAAGGATTATAATCATGCTCCTCTTGCAACTTAGCCATCTCAATCCTCAGTTGCTCTTGAGTCTCAGGGTCCTTGGAAGCATACTTTTCTTGCAAAGCCTGGATTTCAGGCTGAACTTCCTGCATCTTTTCTTGGCTCTTCATTTGATACTGCATTAAGGGTATCAATAGCACGCGAATAATCAGGGTAATTAAAATAATGCCAATACCATAGTTGCCACCAAAAGCCTCAGATAACCAGATAATCAGGCGCGACATGTTATAGACAATATAACGATCCCAAAAACCAGTAGATTGGGCATTGATAGGTTCGGTGCTCGTTGCACAAGCAGCTAAAAACAGACTGACACTAGCTAGTAAACCAGCTAATTTTAACTTAGTTGATGATATTTTTTCTTTCATATTCTCCACTATATTATTTCCTCTCTTTAAGCATCTTTAGGGACGAGCAACTTAGAGAGCTTGAGTACATGGATCAGGCTTTGTTTGATTTCATGCTGAGACATATTTGCACTCGGCTTACGAGCAATAATAATGAAGTCAACATCCTGGCGCAAGTCATCCTTTAATTCATAAATTGCTTGGCGGATGCGCCGCTTTACATAATTACGTGTTACCGCATTACCAATTTTTTTCCCGACAGAAATACCAATTCGAAAATGTTTTTGCTCTTTAGACAATTGGTAAACCACAAATTGTCGATTAGCTGTATTTTCACCCTGGTGGTAGACCAAGCTAAAATCACTTTCTCTTTTAATTCGGTAACTTTTTCGCATAAACATCGCCTTTCCTAACAAAAAAAGACCACAGGCTCTGTGGTCTTATGCAGAAATCACTTTTCTTCCTTTACGACGACGAGCTGCTAGAACGTGACGTCCGTTTTTAGTACTCATGCGCTTACGGAAACCATTTGTTTTTTGGCGGTAACGTTTCTTTGGTTGATAAGTTCTTTTCATTAGTGAGCACCTCCTAGTTAAAAATTCTTGTTTTATAAAATAACCTATATCATTATACAAGTTTCTTAATCGCGATGCAATTTATTTTTTCGCTTTTTAACAAGACAAGACTTAATCTAGCATAAAAATAAAGGAACTGCAATAAATTAAACAAAAAAATTATCCACATTTCGGGATAAAACACCCACATGGCCTGTGGAGATATTTTCTGTTATCTAAGTATCCACAAGGATAACCCAAGACTTGTAAACATGTCCACAGGTTTAGGATAGGTTATCCACAACTGGGGATAACTGTCTAAAAACACTTTAATAGCAGTCTTTATTCAGGAGCTGTTTTCCACATTACTTTGTAGACAGCTAAATGTTCACACCCAATCCACAGCTTGTGGATAACTTTTTGACCAGCTTGGGATAAATATCATTTTTCGTTTTGGTTTTTCTGTGGAAAACTAAAATAAAAAATGTTATCCTTAATAAGCTAATATCATTGTTTGATAAGAATAGGAGAGAGATTATGAATCAAGTAAATAGTCTCTGGAATTATATTTATAATTATTTTGCTGACCCCGAGATTCTATCCGGTCCAAGCTTTGATACCTGGATTAAAGATCTTAAACCCATAAAATTAGAAAATAATACCCTCTATCTTGAAGCAGCTACTGCCATGCAACAAAAGCACGTGAGTAGCATTTACGGTAGTCAAATCCAACAGGTTGCCTACCAGTACCTAAACCAAACCATCGATTTAGTTGTGCAACTTAAAGGTGATCAATCAGTCCAACCTGCTAATCAAATACAGGCTACTAAGACAGAGGAAGTTAATTCCAGATACAAATCAAGTCCCTTAATCCCTAAATATACTTTTGAAAATTTCATTGTTGGCGAAGGCAATAAGATGGCCCATGCAGCAGCTTTAGCAGTCGCTGAAAGCCCTGGTTCAGACTACAACCCTCTTTTCTTCTATGGTGGTGTTGGCTTGGGTAAAACGCACTTAATGCAAGCTATTGGACATGAAGTTTTACGTAACAATCCCAATGCCAAGGTAAAGTATGTCTCTAGTGAAACTTTTACTAATGAATTTATTGAAGCCATTCGAACCAATACGACCAATGAATTTCACCGAGAGTATCGTAGTGTTGACCTACTTTTAGTGGATGATATCCAGTTTATCGGTGATAAACAATCCACTCAGGAAGAGTTTTTTCATACCTTCAATGACCTCTACAATAATGGAAAACATATCGTACTAACCTCAGATCGGGATGCTAGCCAAATCCCTAAATTAGAAGACCGGCTAGTTTCACGCTTTAAACAAGGTCTCTCGACCGATATTACACCTCCAGATTTAGAAACTAGGATTGCTATCCTACGTGATAAAGCTGAAACTAACGGTATTGAAATACCTGACGATACCTTGACCTATATTGCTGGTCAAATTGACACCAATGTTAGAGAGCTAGAGGGTGCCTTAACACGAGTTCAGGCCTTTGCGCTCATGAATAAGGAACAGGTGATGACACCATCCGTAGCTGCTCAAGCCTTAAGAGGCTATAAAGATGATAGTAAGTCAAATATGCCGACTATCAGCGATATCCAAGAAACAGTTGCCGACTACTTTAACATCACTGTTGAAGATCTTAAAGGTAAAAAGCGTGTTAAACATATTGTTGAACCACGTCAAATTGCTATGTATTTAGCACGAAAAGTCACTGATATGTCTCTACCAAAAATAGGCCAAGAATTTGGCGGTAAAGACCATTCAACTGTTATTCATGCCTATGAAAAAATTGAAAAAGCAGTCGACCAAGGTGGCGATATTGCTAAAAACGTTGATTCAATTCAAAAACTTTTAAAAGCTTAGTTTTGCACATGTGGATAACATGTGGGTAAAAATCAGACTTACCCACATGTTAATAACAGGTAAAAAACTATACAGCACATACCATTAGACCAGTTTTCCCAATTATCAACATGCCCTACTACTACTATTATTTATTTATTAATATATATATAGGACACGAGCAAAGGAGTTATGTATGAAATTTTCTATTAAACGTTCTGTCTTTATTCAAAATTTAGTCGATGTCCAAAGAGCAATTTCTTCTCGTTCAACAATTCCTGTATTAACAGGCGTTAAAATTTCTGCTCACGAAGAAGGACTGACCTTAACAGGATCTGATGCAACCATCTCAATTGAAGCTTTTATTCCTTTAGCAGATGATAATAATCAACTAAAAATTGAAAATCAGGGTGCAATTGTTTTACCTTCACGTTTCTTTGGTGAAATAGTCAAAAAATTACCTTCTGATACCATGTATTTTGAAGTAAAACCTAATCTTCAAACTGAAATCCGTTCTGAAAATGCTGAATTTACCTTAAATGGAACCAATGCAGATGAGTATCCTCGTTTGCCAGAAATTAATAATGAAAAAAGTTTTAGTATTCCTAGCGAGTTATTTAGTCAACTAATCAACCATACAATTATCTCTGTATCTCAACAAGAAACGCGGCCTATTTTTACTGGTATTCACTTCACCATAGGTAACGGTAAGATGAAAGCTGTATCCACTGACTCTCATCGCTTGAGTCAACGAATCGTTCCTTTATCAGCAACTGAAAATCAAGATGAAATTTCAGTAACTATCCCTGGTCGTAGCTTGAATGAATTAATTAGAATTATTGATAGCCAGCAAGATATCGAAATGATGCTAACTGATAATCAGGTTCTCTTTAAGTCAGGAAATATCTATGTTTATTCTCGCTTATTAGAAGGGCAGTACCCAGATACTGATCGCTTGTTGCCCCACCAACATACGACAAGTCTAACAATTGCAGCCAATGAATTTACGGCGGCAGTTGAGCGGGCCTTAATTTTGAGTCATGAGGGTAAAAACAATGTAGTTAAACTAGCTATTGAACCAGAACGTGTGATGTTGTCTGGTCAATCAGCAGAAATTGGTAACGTTGAGGAAGAATTGAATATTGTAAAGGCGACTGGAGATGCCTTAAATATTTCCTTTAATCCGGATTATTTAAAAGCTGCCTTGAGAACCTTTGCTAGTCAAGATGTCGTCATTAATTTCCAATCACCAGGCCATCCTTTCATTATCCTACCAGCGGATCATGAGGATGACTTTAAGATGGTTCAGTTGATTACACCAATTCGGACTCCAGGCGTTTAATATAAAAAGGATTGGGCTTGCTAGTCTAATCCTTTTTATATACCCAAAAAATAAAGCTTTTACGTACTATCTAATAAGTAAAGTAAGAAAGAGAGGCTGCTTAGTTTGGAGCAAGATATTAACCAGTTAATTGCTGACCACTATGGTTTTATTATTAAAACGGTATCAGAAACCAGTAATCGTTATGTCCGTATAGGCGATGACGATAGTTTTTCAATTGGACTACTAGCATTTCAGGAGGCCTATGAAAAATATGATGACACCAAAGGGCCTTTTTTGGCTTTTGCCAAATTAGTTATTAGAAGTCGAGTGATTGACTATTTACGCAAAGAAAATCGGCAACCAAACCATGATTCGTTAGAGGATATACAAGAAGCAGGTGGTCAATTTGTCAAGTCCACAATCTTGTGTAAATTATAGAATGTAATTGGTGGGTATAAATATTTAGACTATGTTATTAAAGGATTTATGAGGACATGTCTCCCAATATTCATGCAAATCAAGCAATACACTTCCTATAAGTCGCTCCGCAGCCTCTATATTAGGAAAGAGGCCGACAACTTTCTCTCTTCTTCTAATTTCTCGATTTAGCCTTTCTAGACTGTTAGTTGTTTTCAGTGAAACGCGATAAGGTGTGGGTTCTAATAAGTATGGGATAGCATCTTCGAAGCCTTCCTCTAGCGTATTAACAGCTTTGTCATATTTCTCATTGCCACTAACGTATTCTACAAATTCAAATTTTAACTCTCGCGCTCTTTGTTGACTATCAGCATTAAATATTCTCTTTAGAAGACTTCTCTCATGACTGCAATCCTTTTTTGGAAAATGAGCTAAAATATTACGTAGAAAATGAACCGTACACCGTTGCCAGGTAGTGCCTAAAAATTGATTACTAATCGCTGATTTTAGTCCCTTGTGGGCGTCAGATATAATTAATGTTGGTTTAGTTAGGCCTCTGGCCTTTAAATCAAGGAAGAAGTTCTTCCAGTTTTCTTCTGATTCATTATCAGCAATCATAAAGCCGATAATTTCGCGACGATTATCATCGTTAATACCCTGAGCAATATAAACACCTTTAGAGACAGAACGATGGTTTTCGCGAACTTTAATATACATGGCATCGACATAAACATATCGAAAATTCGTATGTGTTAGGGAACGCCCTTTAAATTCGAAAACAGCAGGGTCCAAGTTTTTATTTACTGAAGAGACAAATGATTTAGAAACACCTTCGCCACAGAGTGTTTCAACAACCTTCTTAATACGGCGTGTTGAGACCCCATTAATATACATTTCGGTTAAAACAGCCACAAAGGCCTTGTCCATACGTTGATATTTATCGAATAGCTTGGTATCAAATTCTCCTGATCGTGTCCGAGGGACATCCAGTTCAACAGTCCCTACCTTTGTTTTAAAGTTTCTTTTATAGGAGCCATTACGATAATCTTTCCGGTCATCTGTGCGCTCATAGCGCTTAGCATTAATAAATTCCTCACGCTCTGCTTGCATATAGGCATTAAAGATGGTTACAGTTAGGGACTTCATCATCTGATCCATATCACTGTTTAGAACTGCCTCTGTAATTTCTTCTAAGTTTAGGGTAATATTTAGTTGAGCCATAATAATCTTCCTTTCAATGTGTTTTAGCCAATTACATTGTAACCAAAAAAGATTATTATGGTTTTTCTTTTTACACAATTATATGGACTTAATCGGTCAATTAGCTCAAAATAGGGCTGATCTCCATGATGCGTTGGCCTATAGAGAAGAAATCGAGGACTGGCAAGATGATTTAGCTAGTTTTGGCATTAGTTTAGACCATTTAGCTGATCAATCACCTAAACATGAAGATACACGTCAACGCGCTATCAATATTTCCGAAAAATCAGCAGGGCATCCGCCTATTACTAAGCCCTTATACCAAAAAAAGCGGCTACCAATTAAATTAACTGCTGAATTTAATCAGGTATCGCAAAAGGTAATTCAAGGCAGTAAAACTTTTATCATTTCCGTGATTATTTTATTTAAGGAGGAGTATCATCTCTTAGTAGGCTGGATAAAGGGGGAGGACGAAAATGACTTACTATAAAGGCTTGGTGACTAGTATTGCAGATAATTATGCCCTAGTTCTAGTTCCGGGTGCCAGCTTCAAAAAAATCAAGCTCAAAGAAGATTTGACTGTTGGCCAAGCGATATTATTTACACCTGAAGACCTCTACAGCCCCCAGTTAACTAGCAGACAATCGGCGAAAAATAGACGACTTGTCTGGTTACGCCCACTAATGGCAGTGGCTAGTATTTTATTACTGATGGTGGGTGGTTGGTGGTTACTTGGTCACTCTACTGACCAAGTTCAGGCTGCCATTAGCTTAGGTATAGAGACGAATCTAACTGTTGAAGTTGATGAAGAAAATCAGATTATAGCCATTACTGATGGCCAAGCAGATTTATCAGTTTATGATAGCTTCTTAGGTCGCCCGCTTCCAGAATTTTATGGTGAGATGACCAAGTTCATTGACCAGCAAAAACAAGCAGATATAGTGATTGCTAGTACCGATAAGGCACCTAATTACCAGCAAATTTTGCAACAGTTAGGTAATAACCAATCGAAAACCAACCTAATTGCTATTCAAGGCCAACTAACTGATTACCAGTCAGCTAAAGCTAGTCAACGTCATCTAACAAACTATTTACTAGACCAGGCTGGTATCAAGCTCTGGAACCAGACAGAAGGTGAAAAATTAACTGCTGCTGAAAAGCAGAAGAGACTGGGTAATAAGGCGCGCTTTATTCAAATTGGTTCCGATAAGTCAGTTAAAGAGATTAGATCTAGCGAGATTATTCCAGAAGATTCGAGGTCAAGTACAGCTACTAGTGGTCAAGCAAATTCAGCCGCTAGCTCTAATGTTCAATCGACACCAAGCCAGCTACCGACTGAAGCACCGATAGTCAATGAGCCAGGTGCAGTAAGTGATGATGACTGGTATGACGATGATAACTGGGATACAGATGATGACTACGACGATGATGATTATGAAATAGAATCTGATGAAGATTACGACGATGATGATTGGGATGATGAAGATGATTAGATATTAGCGATATAGCTAAAAAGGACAGGTGCCCTAGGGCACCTGTCCTTTTGTTTTAAGCCAGCTTTTCATGACTCCCTTTATTTCACAGAACTATCCAAAACTTGGACAGCAATTAGGGCGTTATATTGGTCACCGACTAAAGCATTTTTATCTGACATTTTTACTGAAATAGTTGAATAATTATAGTTAGGACTCATCATATTATCATAATGGCCAGGGGAATTTTTCCACTGTTGATAGAACTGTTCAGCTAGAGCCTTTTCTGATAATAATTGATTAGGATTACCCGAATAAGTTGTCATCGCTGTATTTTCACCCAGAGCATTTTTATGCTGGCCACCTAGGTAATTAAAATCCTCTCTAAATGAAGAACCATCTAAGCGGACATGCGCTTGGTCGTTAACGCGAATATGGCCAATCTTGCTCAAGTCTTGACTTCGTTTGTTAACGCCTTCTTGTAGATGGGTACCATGGGCAACGGGTTTTAGACCTTTGGCTTGGCGATCCTTATTTAAAAGCGCTAAAAATTCTTGGTTTAGAACTTTCTCATCGATATATACATTTTGATTAACATCTTGTTGGGTCTTTTGATTTGCTTTGACTGGAATTTGTTTGCTTGTCTGTTTTTGATCTTTAACGACGAGTTGATTAGCTGCCGTTTTATCTTTGGCCCTCTGATCAATTTGCTGTTTTTTCTGCTTATCTTTTTTATCTTGGGCAAGTGTTGGAATAGGCTTGTCAGTCTTAATCTCCACTTTTTCAACGATATCTTTGTTGGCTAATTGATCACCTGGCTTGAAACCTTGACTCGGGTCATCTTCCTTAGTAACCTTTTCAGTCATAAAATTAGGATTTTGCTTGAGTTCAACATTATGGAACACTTTAGCAATTTTATTAGTCTCTTGACTGCTAGGTGTGGCGGCTTTGTCATCATCCTCACCAACTGATTCATAATATGTTTCCCAAATATCTTCCCAATCATCATCACTGTCAACTTTTACTTGACGATTATTGATAGTAACATAATAGCTCCCATCTTGGTCGTCATCATCATCATCATCTAAATCTTGGCTATCCCAATTTTCTGCTTGGTCATCGTCATCATCCCAATCATCATTAAGTTGAGGGGTACCATATTGATTAGCTGCTGGTGCTTGCCAGTCATCATCTGCTTCATCGTCATCATAGTCATCATAATCCTCATAGTCGTCATCATCCCAGTCTTCAACTTCCTCGTAATCATCATCGTCATCAGCAAAAACATGCTGTGGCGCTAATGGGGTGAGTAATTGAGTAGATAATAGGGCAACCAGGCTAATTTTACCAGCTTTTTTCAATAATTTTTCTAGGGTCATTTTTAGGACACTCCTTTAATATTTTTAACCGTTATCTGATCCGGTCACTATATAATACGCAGGCTCAATTTTTTTTAGGGAGTTTTTTAGTAAGAATATTTATTTTTCTAAAATTTGCCCTCTAATAAAAATAAGAGCTGAACTAGGAGAAAAGCTTAAAATGCTTCTGTCGGTCTTAATGACCATTATTTGCTAAAATAGCCCTTTTAACTTATAATATAAGGGTAAGGATTTAACCCGCTGGCTCATGAATTAAATAAGAATGAGTGGCGGTTTTATTTATTTTTCAAGTCCAGTGGATATGAGGTGACATATGAAAGAGATTATTACGATTGATAGCGACTATATTACACTCAGCCAACTACTTAAGGGAGCTGGTGTGATTGGGACCGGTGGCCAGGCCAAGTGGTATCTTAGTGAGTATACTGTCCTAGTTGATGGCGAAACCGAAAATCGTCGAGGCCGTAAGCTATATCCAGGCTCCTCTATCATTATTCCCGAGGTGGGGGAATTTATAATTAGCTCAGTAACTAACGAGGAAACGGCTGACGATTAATGCACTTAGAAGATATTGACTTAAGGGACTTCCGCAATTATGACCAAATCCATCTTAATTTCGATTCAGGTATTAATATTTTTATTGGGGAGAATGCCCAGGGGAAAACAAGCTTATTAGAGGCTATCTATTATTTAGCCTTGGTTAGAAGTCATCGAACGAGTAAGGATCGTGACCTGATTAAGTGGCAGGCAGACTTTGCACGTTTAGAAGGCCGGGTTAACCAAGCTGTCAGCCAGTTCCCCTTAGAAATTGTTATTTCAAAAAAAGGCAAGAAGGTAAAGGTTAATCATTTGGACCAACGTCGTTTAAGTGACTATATCGGCCACTTAAACGTCGTTTTATTTGCCCCTGAAGATTTAGAACTAATAAAGGGCGCTCCACAATTAAGGCGGAAATTTATCGATATGGAGCTGAGCCAAGTCTCTGCCATCTACTTGTATGAATCAGTCAATTACCAGCACTTACTAAAGCAAAGAAATGAATATTTAAAAAAAATGTTATACGGCGGCGCTAGCGATATGATTTATTTAGAAGTAATCACAGAACAATTAGCAACTAGCGCTGCCAAAGTAGTATATCATCGGCTACGTTTTGTTGATGACCTATTAACTTATGCAGCACCTATTCATGCCAATATTTCTCAAAAAAAGGAAGTATTGACAGCCCAGTACCATAGTGGACTTGATATTAATCTAGATATGACTGAAAACGAGATTAAAGCTGTTTTGTTGGCTGCTTATCAATCTAAGCTAACTAGCGATCGAGAACGTGGCACTACTAGTATCGGGCCCCACCGTGATGACTTGCATTTCAAAATCAATGGCAAAGATTTACAGAAGTTTGGTTCTCAAGGTCAGCAACGGACGACTGTATTATCTTTAAAACTAGCTGAAATTGAGTACATAGCTGCCCACTTGGGAGAATATCCTATCTTATTACTTGATGATGTTTTAAGTGAGTTAGATGATAGTCGACAAACGCAACTACTGGCAGCTATTGATAATAAAGTACAAACTTTCCTAACAACCACCAGTATCGAAGGTATTGCCTTAGAAAAAATAAAGGCCCCAAAAATTTATCGAATTAGTGGCGGTCAAGTAAATCTTGAGCTCTAGAGGAGTGAAAAAATGGCGAATAATGAAAATCAAAACAATTTAACAAATGAAGAAGCCTTAGAATTAATGCAAGAGCAGGCTGAAAAGGAAGCTGCTTTAAAGGAAAAGGCAGAGTCTTACGATGCTAGTCAAATCCAAGTTTTAGAAGGTTTAGAGGCAGTTAGAAAACGGCCTGGTATGTATATCGGGTCAACTTCAGCAACTGGTCTCCACCACCTAGTCTGGGAAATCGTTGATAATTCTATTGATGAGGCCTTAGCCGGCTTTGCTAGTCATATTGAAATTATGATTGAAGCTGATCAGTCCATAACCGTAGTTGATGACGGCCGTGGTATTCCTGTCGATATTCAAAAAAACACTGGTCGCCCCGCAGTGGAAACAGTTTTTACTGTCCTTCATGCTGGTGGTAAATTTGGTGGTGGTGGCTATAAAGTTTCTGGGGGTCTACATGGTGTAGGGGCTTCTGTTGTTAACGCGCTCTCCGAATGGCTTCAAGTTTCAGTCCATAAAGATGGTCAGATTTACCAACAAACCTATGAGCGGGGTATGATTGCCGGCGATTTAGGAGTTGTTGGTCAAACTGATAAGCATGGTACCGTGGTAAAATTCCTACCAGACCCATTAATTTTTACTGAGACCACGGTATTTGACTATGATGTACTTAATCGTCGGGCTCGGGAATTAGCCTTTTTAAATAAAGGTCTAACTATTACCTTAATTGATAAACGTGAAGGACAGGAACAAAGCCATAGTTATGAATATGCTGGTGGTATCAGTGAATACGTTGCTTATATGAACGATAATAAGGAAGTTCTATTTGAGGAACCAATTTATCTTGAAGACGAGCAGGATGATATTGAGGTAGAGGTTGCCTTACAATACACTAGCGGTTACCATGTTAATTTCCTGTCTTTTGCTAATAATATTCATACCTTCGAAGGTGGTACCCATGAATCGGGCATCAAGTCTGCGCTAACACGTGTGATTAATGATTATGCACGCGGGGCCAATTTGCTTAAAGAAAATGAGGATAATCTGACTGGTGAGGATGTGCGAGAAGGTATTACATTAATTGTTTCTGTTCGTCATCCAGACCCTCAGTTTGAGGGGCAAACCAAAATGAAGTTAGGTAATTCAGAGGTTAGAACAATTTCAGACCGCCTCTTTTCTACGCACTTTGAAAAGTACTTAATGGAAAATCCTAATGTCGCCCGTCAAATTGTCGATAAAGGCATTGTTGCTTCTAAAGCGCGGAAAGCTGCTAAACGAGCTCGGGAAATGTCGCGTAAAAAATCAGGTCTAGAAATTTCCAACTTACCTGGTAAATTGGCTGACTGTTCCAGCCGAGATCCAGAGGAAAGTGAATTATTTATTGTCGAAGGTAATTCGGCCGGTGGATCAGCTAAACAGGGGCGGTCCCGTCACTTCCAGGCCATCTTACCAATAAGGGGTAAGATTTTAAATGTTGAAAAGGCATCGATGGATCGAATTTTAGCCAACGAAGAAATAAGATCACTCTTCACAGCTATGGGAACCGGTTGGGGTGAGGATTTTGATGTCTCCAAGGCGCGTTATCATAAACTGGTAATTATGACAGATGCGGATGTTGATGGGGCTCATATTCGTACCCTACTCCTCACATTGATTTATCGTTATATGCGTCCCCTTCTTGATGCGGGTTATATTTATATTGCTGTACCACCGCTTTATTCTGTTCGCCAAGGAAAGAAAATCACATATTTAGAATCTGATGAAGAGCTAGCTAAGTACCTTGAAGAAATTCCTGAGCGACCTAAGCCAAATATTCAGCGTTATAAAGGTTTAGGAGAAATGGATGCCGAGCAATTATGGGAAACTACCATGGATCCAGCAAATAGAAAAATGTTACAAGTAAGTGTAGAAGATGCGGTTGAAGCAGATAAAATTATCGACATGCTAATGGGCGATAATGTTGCTCCAAGACGGGAGTTTATCGAAGAAAATGCTAGCTTTGCCACAATTGATTTATAAGAGGAAGGAGCTAAAGCAGAATGGCTGATCAAAATAATAATCATGCTGAAATTAAAAATAGAGAAATAGCCAGTGAAATGCGGACATCCTTCCTAGATTATGCGATGAGTGTTATCGTGTCTCGGGCCCTACCAGATGTTCGCGATGGCCTAAAACCAGTTCATCGTCGTATTCTTTACGGCATGAATGAGTTAGGAGTAACGGCTGATAAGCCTTATAAAAAATCAGCTCGTATCGTCGGGGATGTTATGGGTAAATATCATCCTCACGGCGATTCAGCAATTTATGAATCTATGGTCAGAATGGCCCAGGATTTCTCTTATCGCTATATGTTAGTAGATGGTCATGGTAACTTTGGTTCAGTTGATGGGGACCAGGCTGCTGCTATGCGGTATACCGAGGCCAGAATGAGTAAAATTGCGCATGAAATGGTCCGCGATATGAATAAGAACACGGTGGACTTTATACCTAACTATGACGGCGAGGAGCGAGAACCAGAAGTTTTACCAGCTCGTTTCCCTAACTTACTGGTTAATGGTGCTACAGGTATTGCTGTAGGGATGACCACTAATATCCCGCCACATAACTTAGGTGAAGTCATTTCTGCCTTGCATATTTTAATGCAAAACCCTGACGCGACCACAACTGAATTGATGGAAGCCTTACCAGGCCCTGACTTCCCTACTGGTGCCATTGTCATGGGTAAATCTGGTATCCGTCGTGCCTATGAAACAGGTAAGGGTTCGATAATTGTTAGAGCTAAGCTCGATATCGAAACGCTATCTAATGGCAAGGAACAAATTATTGTTCATGAAATTCCTTATATGGTGAATAAGGCTAAACTAGTTGAACGTATTGCGGATATGGCTAGAGATAAACGAATTGAAGGCATCACGGCTGTTCGAGACGAATCAGGTCGCGAAGGTATGCGGATTGTCATCGAATGTCGTCGCGATGCGTCAGCTAGCGTGATTGTCAATAATCTTTATAAACAGACACAATTACAGGCAAATTTCGCCTTTAATATGGTGGCTATAGTTAATGGTGTCCCTAAAACACTGAGTCTAAAAGAAATTTTAGCCCACTACCTTGCCCACCAGGAAACAATTATCCGTCGCCGGTCGCTATTTGAAAAAGAGCGGGCTGAAGCAAGAGCGCATATTTTAGAGGGTCTACAAATTGCCCTCGATCATATCGATGACATTGTTAATATCTTGCGATCTTCTCGGTCAGGTGAGGATGCTAAACAAATTTTCATGAGCCAATATGGTCTATCTGATAAACAGTCACAAGCTATCCTAGATATGCGACTAGTCCGTCTGACTGGCTTAGAGAGAGAAAAAATTGATTCTGAGTTGGCTGACTTACGTGCTGAAATTGCTCGCTTGGAGGAAATTTTGGCTAGTGAAGAGAGACGTTACCAAATTATTTATCAAGAGCTACAAGAAATTCAGGAGCGTTTTGGTGATGACCGTCGCACTGAATTAATGGTGGGCGAAGTCTTGAGTATCGAAGATGAAGATTTAATTGAGGAAGAATCTTCGCTTATTACCCTAACCCATAATGGTTATATTAAACGGTTAGCTGATGATGAATTCCGTACTCAAAATAGAGGTGGCCGTGGTGTTAAAGGTATGGGCGTTCATGAAGGTGACTATATTGAACAGATGATTGCTGCCTCTACCCATGATGTGCTCCTCTTCTTTACCAACCAAGGCCGTGTTTACCGACTTAAAGGTTATGAAATACCTGAGTTTTCACGGGCAGCTAAAGGTATCCCAATTGTTAACCTGCTTAAGCTCAATGAAGGAGAGAATGTTCAGACAGTAATTAGTGTTTCTGAACGAGGTAAAAATCCTGAAGAACACATTAGTTTCATCACTAAAAAAGGACAAATTAAACGAACACTATCACGAGAATTCTTTAATATTCGTAATAACGGCTTGCGGGCCATCAATCTACGTGACGGTGATGAGCTAGTTAAGGTGCTCTTAACCCAAGGCAATGACAACTTAATTGTAGTCTCTAACCAAGGTTATGCTGTTTCCTTTAATGAGCAAAAAGCGCGCTCTATGAGTCGAATGGCTTCAGGTGTTCGGGCCATGAAATTGGATTCAGATGATTTTGTGATCGGTATGGATATCCTAGCGCCAGAAGGCGATATTCTTGTTGTGACAGAAAATGGTTACGGTAAACGCACTGCAGTTGATGAATATTCAATTCGAAATCGTGGCGGTAAAGGTATCAAAACTATTAATATAACAGCTAGAAATGGCAAACTAGTAGGTATGGCGACAGTGACCGGTGATGAAGATATCATGCTAATGACTGATACAGGTGTCATTATACGTTTCCATTCGCAAGATATTTCAGAAACAGGTCGGGTGGCCCAAGGGGTTCGTTTAATTCGCTTAGATGAAGATGCAAGTGTCTCAACTATGACCCTGGTGACTGGTGATGAAGATGACGATTTAGCAGTCTCTACAGAAACGGCCAAGGATGAAAAAAGTCAAAGTCAAGATTTAGATAGCTTAGATGGTCAAGAAATTACTAATAAGCTTCATGATTTAGCTAACCAGGAATTAGCTGATAATTCTCAAAAAGATTAATTTTTTCTTGAAATCACCAAAAAAATATTATATAATACAAAGATGTGAGTATTGAATAATACTTTCCTTGCTCTAAAGATAAATTTAGGGCCATATAGACCAAAAGGAGGTGCAAGTCAGATGAGTGAAAACACAGCTAAATATGAAATTTTATATATCATCCGTC
This sequence comes from Aerococcus urinaehominis, assembly GCF_001543245.1. Lineage (GTDB taxonomy): Bacteria > Bacillota > Bacilli > Lactobacillales > Aerococcaceae > Aerococcus > Aerococcus urinaehominis. The sequence continues at coordinate 1,022,665 of NZ_CP014163.1, read as the reverse complement.
CGAATATGGAAGAGGCTTCACGCAATGCCCTAGTTGAGCGTTTCGATGATATTTTAACTTCAAATGGCACAACAATCACTGAATCAAAAGACTGGGAAAAACGTCGTTTCGCATATGAAATTGAAGGCTTTAACGAAGGTGTTTACCACCTAGTTAACTGCCAAGCGGATGATGCAGAAGGTATCAATGAATTTGACCGTCTTGCTAAAATCAACGACGATATCTTACGTCACATGGTTGTTCGCATTGAAGACTAATTGATAATTAAGCATACAGTCGTGGGAGAGGAGACATTTCATGATTAATAATGTTGTATTAGTGGGTCGCCTAACTAAAGATGTTGAACTACGTTATACGCAAAGCGGAATCGCTGTTGCATCCTTCACTGTTGCTGTTGAACGCCGGTTTAAAAACCAACAAGGCGAACGAGAAACTGATTTTATCTTATGTGTGATGTGGCGAAAAAGCGCTGAAAATTTTGCTAAATTTACACGTAAAGGTTCCCTAGTAGGGATTGAAGGTTCTATCCAGACACGGAACTACGAAAATAACCAAGGACAAAGAGTATATGTTACTGAAGTGCTTGCGGAAAACTTTTCATTACTAGAACCCAAATCAGTTACTGAAAGTCGTCCTTCAAGCGGTGATAACTATCAAAATAACTTTAATGATAATCAGTATTTTGGTGGTAACCAGCAGCAAGGAAATAACTTCCAACAACAAAATAACGATCCCTTTGCCTCACTAAGTAATCAGTCTTCCTCTTCTCAAAACGGAAGTTCTCATAATTATCAACCTGATAATGAGCCAGTTAATCCTTATGCGGGAAATAACGATGGCAATCAGGAAATTGATATCACAGATGATGATCTTCCTTTCTAAAATAAGGAAGAAAAAGGAGGAAACTAACTATGGCACCACATCGTCGTGGCGGACGTCGCCGCAGAAAAGTATGTCATTTCTGCGCTAACCACATTGACCATATCGACTATAAGGATACTGACCTATTAAGTCGTTACGTATCTGAAAAAGGTAAAATTTTACCTCGTCGTGTTACTGGTACATGTGCTAAACATCAACGTCCATTAACAACAGCAATCAAACGCGCACGTATTATGGCTCTATTGCCTTTTACAGTGCAAGATTAATATAAAAAATACCCAAAACACCAATTATCCACAGATGTGGATAATTGGTGTTTTTTTATGCTCATCTATTGTGGATATGTGGATAAAGGTCATTCGATATGTTGAAAACTAGTGTTTATGTTCCACGTGTAACACAAAGGTTGTGGATAAGCGAACATAAATTTTATCCACTTGTTGATAATTCTGGCATATATTTTGCTTGATTTTTTATATTTGTTAAATTATGACTATATGTACCTATATATTTTCGTAAACCATTACATCGTAGGAGGTATAACACAGTCGCTTAGAGCTGAATCGTTGGACTAAAAATCCAAACGATATCTGATAGATATCAGAGTTAAAATTAAATGCTAACCTAGTGCATTACTAGCTCTAGCTCTAGCTGCAGGTCAGATTTCATATTTTTGCTATAGCCCTAGCATCTTTAATGCATGCCGCAAAGGATATACTATCCATGCTGCAAACCTACTAAAATATGATACGAGAATTCAGCGTTCAATCATGAATGGGACCTATTTGGAAGGAATCAGAACAAGAGCTGAAAGCTATTGAGTAAAGATTTCTGAAGTAGCTCCATGCTTACCAAATCGAACCCGACTACACTATTAATATACACGCATAATCATAAGAGCCTGAGGCATAAGTCCCCAGGCTCTCTTGCGATACTAACTATTTTATTTCTGAAGTATTCTAGTATACTTAAATACCATTTAACTAGAGATATCCGCTACTAAATTTTATTTATACAAGGTATTTATTTCTTCTTTAATGATTATGTAGATAACTATTGTAAAATAATTAAATTGAAGTCCATATTAAACCTTTATCATTTAGGCTGCTTATGTCTGCATATGTGTCTCTAGTATTTATTAACTATATGAAATCAAAAATAAAACTTCATAATGAAGTCTTTCGTTTCGTTGCTTCTTCTTCCACTACAATAATGAATGAAAGCTATGTAAATATAATTTAGTTTGTTATCTATATAGATTTTTCTATAAAACTTATAATAGAGTAAAATATTTTCCTATCTGACTTGTTCCAATAATTTGAGGATACTCATGCCTACTATTTTGCAAATATTTCACGTGAAACAATATTTTCAACTTATTGTCGACAAGGAAAAGCTAAAGCAGTAGCTATTTATTGTGGAGAGGACACTATTATTTTTAAAAGGATGGCTTAAATATTATCATCCGTCAAGAACAAATAACTTCTAGTATTAGTATTGAGTTGATATCACAAGATGGGTGCCCACCGGTCTATAGGTTATAGAATAAATGATAAACATGGGTGCAGAGTGCTAGTATTAAGCTAATTTTAAATTCTAAACCACACTAAAATATGAATTTCTCCCAAATACTAGATGGCTAATTTTGTTTTGATTTTATGCCCTGACCCCCATCCCTTACCTTACGGTAATAGGAAAATATTTGTGGTGTTTGATAGCAGCCAATCATCTAGTTTAATACATATAATAGCAAAATGACGTGTGACTATTTAAATTACTGATTATATATAGTTGAATAAATATATACTAGTTTGCAATTTATTTTTATTATCTATTCAATTAATAACAAGTCAGTGATGATATACATGATATTTAGCTATATTGATTTTTAAACAACTATCGTCGAAAGTCTAATAAATCACACTACTACTATTTCTAAACTAAAAACTAGCAAATTATAACTGCAGACTACCTGTCTTTAAGCTAATTATTATAGCTGGTATAGAGATATTGAAAGTTTATATCTTCTTTCTTTACTAACCTAATCCTAAGCTAACTGGGTAAGTTTATTAGTTACTATATTTTATAATAACAGGGTGATTGATCCCCCTCTACCATCCCGTCGTCGACCCCCATGTGTGACTAAATCCTTTGAGACAAGTTTTTGAATGCCATTTTGATAACGAACATCTTATAAAAAAGATTTATGTCCTTACGTGGATTTTATATTTAAGCTAGGCATGATTTTGTGTCTTACAATCCTATTTTCAGTAGTGTTGTAATTTTAGTCGTGTTAACCATATATTTGCGCCTCTAAAATTAATGTTTTATCTTTTTTTATTTTATAGACTTAAGCCAGCTAACCTATCTATAAATATAAGAAAAGCTATCTATAAAAACGGGTATTATTTAAAGGGAATAAAAAGCAAATGAATTGTTTCATTTTTTAAGTTTTCTATAGAAATTGATAATTTTTTAAAGGATGCTACCAAAAAGTTTCACGTGAAACAATTTATATTACAGAAAAGGGTAATTGAATCAGTTTCCATAGATAAAAATATTTTATTTTCCTATAAAAAAGTTTCACGTGAAACTTTTTGGTCATTCGTCGTACATTAATTTAATTAAAATAGGAATAATATTAGGTAAAAGCCCTAGCTACCTATATCTATTGATTAAGTTTAGGTAAACTTAAATCGATTTATCCGCATATTATAATATATATTATTTGTTTTTAAGTTCTAAAATTTCGGATATAAAGTAGCTTGTCTTGTCCTTTTTTGTGGGGAATATTGGATTAACAGCATTCTGATAAATCAACCATCATCATTTTTTTTTCGTTCATATTAGTAATTTGTTAAAAAACAATCTAAATAATATTTCAGATGAATGTTTCACGTGAAACATTTTAGTGAGAACTTCAGTTCTATAAACTTTACAGTGCTTGCTTAAGAATGTTATAATTCTGCTATATATGTTAGAATGTATAAACTGACTAAATATGATATAGAAGGAGTTCCTATGAAAAAAAATATTTGGAATAGGAGTGTATCTTCTTTTCTCAAACGACCAGGTATTATGATTCCGCTTATAGCTAGCCTGGTATTAGCTATTGTGGTGATAGTGCTAGGTTTTTATGGTAACTTTCGCATTGGTTTACTAATTGCTATTGTCATGTTGCTGGTCACTTTACTAATGGTGACAGCGATAATAAATTTTGTAAATCGAAATCAGGGTTATATACTTGATTTGACAAGAGATATTGATTCAGTTCAAAATGAAATTCTATTAAAGTTACCTTTAGGGATTTTAATACTTGATGAAAATCAAGATGTCCAGTGGCTTAATCCTTTTATGCAGCAGTTCTTCTATAAAAAAGAAATTATTGGTCTGCCGCTTAAGGAAATGGATAGCGAAATTAAAGACTTATTAGCTTATTTCGAGGCCAATCCCGAAACATCACAGACCAAGCTAGCATGGCAAGACCGGTTCTTTGATGTTGAAATATTTAGAGAAGAAAACACACTTTATTTCTTAGATATTACTGATTATGAGCGCATAGCGGTTGAATCTCATGCTAGTCGAATGGTCTTAGGCTACGTGGTTATTGATAATTATGATGAGTCTGTTTCTAATATGACGGACTCGCGTAAATCTACCATTGATAACTTTATGACCAAGCAACTCTCTGCTTGGGCTGAAAAGTATGATTCTTTTATGAAACGTTTAGATGATGACCGTTTTATTATGATTACTACTTATGGTCGATTAAATGAGATGGAAGAAGATAAATTCTCAGTGATTGACCACATACGTGAAGCAACTTCTAAAGCTAATTATCCACTTACAGTTTCGATGGGACTTTCTTATCGAGAACCTGGCGAAAATTTGAATATTTCAGGAATTTCCGGTTTAGCACAATCTAATCTTGATCTGGCTCTAAGCCGAGGTGGTGATCAAATTGTTATTAAAACAGCTGATTCACCAGCAAGATATTATGGTGGTAAAACTAATCCGATGGAAAAAAGAACCCATGTTCGAGCTCGACAAATTGCAACCACAATTGCCAATATGATCCAAGAAAATGAAGAAGAGATATTTGTGATGGGGCATTCCTATCCAGATATGGATGCTATCGGCGCTTGTTTAGGAATTAGACGAATTGCACGCATGAACGGTAAGCGTTGCTATATCGTGGTCGATCAGGATAAAGTTTACAGTGATATTGACCGTTTAATCAAAGAATTAGAGAAGGATGAAGATTTAGCAGCTGACCTAATCAGTCCTAGTAAGGCTAGCGATCGAATTAAACAAAATAGTCTGCTGTTTATCGTTGATGTCCACAAGCCATCACTAACTATCCAGCCTGATCTGATTGACCAGGTAAATGGTGTCGTTATTATTGACCACCATCGCAAGGGTGAAGAGTTTCCTGTTAATGTTCTTTTGGAGTATATTGAACCATATGCCTCATCTGCTTGTGAGCTGATTACTGAATTTTTTGAATATCAAAATCCCGAAATTGATGACGAGGGGATTACCCGAATTGAAGCAACAACTATGTTAGCTGGTATTATTGTTGATACACGCAACTTCTCGCTAAGAACGGGTTCACGTACCTTTGATGCAGCTTCTTATTTAAAATCAGTAGGTGCAGATTCTATCTTGATTCAGACCTTGCTCAAAGAAGATTTAAGTACTTATATTGCCCGTAGTGAGTTAGTTGAATCAGTAGAATTTTTACCACCTAATATTGGTATTGCTGCCGGGGACAATGATCGGGCTTATGATGCTGTAACAGCAGCCCAGGCTGCCGATACACTATTGTCAGTTCAGAATATTGATGCTTCATATGTTGTTTTTCTAAGAAATGATGGTCGGGTAGGTATCTCAGCTCGTAGCCTGGGTAATGTAAGTGTGCAAAGAATTATGGAAGAACTTGGTGGTGGCGGCCATCTCTCCAATGCGGCTACTCAGATACCCGATGTAACAGTTGATCAAGCAGTGAATATGCTGAAAGATGTTATCGCTAATGAAATGGAGGAAGAATAATGAAAGTTATTTTCTTACAAGATGTTAAAGGTCAAGGAAAAAAAGGTGAAGTCAAAGAGGTACCTAATGGCTACGCTCAGAACTTTTTAATTAAAAAAGGATTAGCTAAAGAAGCAACTAGCCAAGCTATTTCAGCTTTGAAGGGTAAACAAAAGGCAGAGAAAAAACTAGCTGCCGAAGAGCTAGCCGAGGCCAAAGAGTTGAAAAATACCTTAGAAGCAGAAGAAACAGTAGTTGAAGTAACTGCTAAGGGAGGCGAAGATGGTCGTTTATTTGGCTCTATCCCATCTAAACAAATTGCAGATGCTTTGAATAAGCAATATCAAATCAAAATTGATAAGCGAAAAATTGAGTTACCTGAACCAATCCGTTCTTTTGGCTACGCTAATGTACCGGTAAAACTACATCCGGAAGTTGAAGCGACAATTCGAGTTCATGTAACAGAAGAGTAAGTCTACAAATTAATGAACTAGGTAAGAGGTTGTGAACTATCACAGCCTTTTTACTTTTAGAGTCCTTAATTTTTAAAAATCATGGTATGATAAAAGGGTATGGTTTAATAAATTTAGTTTGCTAAGAAGCAAATAAATGGGGTGAAATAATGGATAAAACAAATGATATAACAGACCGTATCCCTCCTCAGGATATTGAGGCTGAACAATCTGTTTTGGGGGCCATTTTGCTTGAAAGAGATCGGATGGCGAGTGTTTTAGAATTTATTAATGCCCACGACTTTTATCAAAGGGCGCACCAAATTATTTTTGCTAGTATGGAAGAACTGTATAATTTGGATGAAGCTATTGATGTTATTACGCTATCTAATAAATTGAACCAACAAAATATGTTGGAAAATATTGGTGGCATGTCCTATATTGTTCAATTAGCTGAAAAAACGCCTTCAGCTGCTAACGCAGAATATTATGCTAAATTAATTGAAAATAAATCAATTTTGCGGAAATTAATTTCGGCCTCTAATAAGATTAGCCAAGCATCATATGAAGAAAATGAAGAAGTTGAAGATATTTTAGATGAAGCTGAGCGGGCTATTCTTGATGTATCAGAGGGGCGTAATCGGAGTGATTTTAAACATATTTCTGATATTGTTCAATTGGCCTTAGCCAACGTTGAAGAATTATCGAAGCAGAAAACTGATGTTACCGGTATTCCTACTGGCTATGCTGAGTTAGATCGGATGACGTCAGGCTTGCAGCCTGATGAGCTGATTATCCTTGCGGCCCGGCCGGCTGTCGGGAAAACGGCTTTTGCCTTAAATATTGCTCAGAATGTAGCTACTAAACAGGGGGCTACCGTGGCTTTGTTTTCGCTAGAGATGGGGGCCGAATCATTGGTTAATCGGATGATTTGTGCTGAGGGCTCAATTGATGCTGGCCACTTGCGAACAGGGCAATTAACTGATGAAGAGTGGTCAAGTTTAATTGTTGCTTTAGGTTCCTTAAGTAATGCTTCTATCTACATTGATGATACACCAGGTATTAAGGTATCAGAAATACGCGCTAAAAGTCGCCGCCTCATGAAAGAAGCGAGAGGGTTAGATCTTATTGTCATTGATTATCTACAATTAATTGAAGGGTCAAGGAGAAGCGAAAATAGACAACAGGAAGTTTCTGAGATTTCTCGTCAGCTTAAGAAGTTAGCTAAGGAATTAGCCTGTCCAGTTATTGCCCTCTCGCAGTTATCTAGGGGCGTTGAGCAAAGGCAGGATAAGCGACCAGTTCTATCAGACATTAGGGAATCGGGTTCAATTGAGCAAGATGCAGATATCGTTGCCTTTCTATATCGTGACGACTACTATGATCGTGATAATGATGACGGTGATCAGCCAAAAATTGATAATAATATCGTTGAAGTAATTATTGAAAAGAACCGTAGTGGGGCTCGTGGCACTGTCGAATTGATGTTTGTTAAAGAATATAACAAATTTTCTTCAATCAGTATGCGAGATGAAAATGATATGTTTGCTTAATAGCCATATCTTATGATAATAGTCACTAAGGACTAGTGAGTTAATATATTTAAAAAGTCTGTGAATAAGTTTGCAGACTTTTCTTGTATTAGAAAAACCCGCAAGCTATTAACTTGCGGGTTTCTTTATAATACTAGTTTATCCTAACTATTTGTTTAAGGGTTCCCATTTCCAGTTATTAACTTCTGGAATATCGTCACCATTTTCCTCGATGTACTCACGGTGGTAGGCTAATTTTTCATCCATTTCATTAGCAAATTCTTGAGCTTGCTCACCATAAGCGTCAAGCGCAATTTCTTTCGCTAAATGGAAGCGGTCAAGTTCGTTAAGGACGCGCATATCAAATGGCGTCGTGATGTCACCTTCTTCACGGTATCCATGAGGGTTAAGGTTATGATGGGCACGTGTGTAGAAGATATCACGCAACAGACCTTCATAAGAATGGAAGGTGAAGTAAACTGGGACATCTTTAGGGAAAATAGCTTCAAATTCTTCATCATTCAAGCCACGAGCATCAATACTTGGGTGACGTAACTTGAAGAGGTCAACAACGTTAACAAAGCGAATTTTCAAATCAGGGAAATTTTTGCTTAGATAACTGATACTAGCTAGTGCTTCTAGGTTACCTTCAACACCAGCAGCAGCGATGACAACTTCTGGTTTTTCATCAGCTGAAACAGTTGAAGCCCAGTCAATCACTTTAAGACCTTGATCTACTAATTCTTGAGCTTCATCAGCAGTATAGAATTGTGGGCGAGGGTGCTTAGAAGTAACAATATAGTTAATCACATTCTCAGATTTAAACATTTTTTCAAGGGCTGCCAAGCTAGTATTGGTATCAGCTGGGAAGTAGGCCCGAATATACTCAGCATGTTTTTCAGCCAAGTGGGTGATTAAACCTGGGTCTTGGTGTGTATAACCATTGTGGTCTTGCTGGAAGACATAAGAGGTTGAAATCAGGTTTAGCGATTGATAAGGTTTGCGCCATTCAATTTCATTAGATTTACGAATCCACTTGAAGTGTTGAGTAATCATTGAATCGACAGTTCTTAAGAACGATTCATAGCTGGCAAAGGCACCGTGGCGACCAGTTAAGACATAAGCCTCTAAGAAGGCTTCCATCACATGCTCTGATAATTGCGAGTCAATGACACGTCCTGATGGGCCAACATGTTCGTCAAAGTTTTCCTTAACAGGCTCTAACCATTGCCGCTGTGTTTTTTCAAAGACCTTACCTAGACGGTTAGATTGGGTCTCATCTGGACCAAATAGGCGGAAGTTATCACGGTTTTGATCTAAAATATCACGGAAGTAACCACCAATTTCAATCATATCTTGGGCCTGGTTGGCACCTGGCACATCGATTTTTTGGGCGTAGTCACGCCAATTAGGTAAGTTAAGGGCTTTAGGATGGCCACCATTAGTAATTGGATTCATAGCCATTCTTTGGTCACCCTTAGGAGCAAGCTGGGCAACATCTTCTTTTAATGAACCATCTTCATTGAATAATTCTTCTGGTTTATAAGATTGTAACCAGTCAACTAAGGCCGGCGCTGTTTCCATATTATTAGCATTAACAGGGATTGGTACTTGGTGAGCCCGGAAGCTACCTTGAATATCTTTACCATCCCAAGTCTTAGGACCGGTCCATCCTTTAGGTGTCCGGTAGATAATTACTGGCCAAGCAGGCATAGTAGCGTCGTTGGCATCGCCTTTACGGGCTTCTGCTTGGATGGCCTTAATTTTTTCAATGGCTTGGTCTAAAGTTTTAGCCATTTGCGGGTGTACCTTGGCGGGGTCATCACCTTCAACAACAACTGGATCCCAACCAAGACCAGATAAATGTTTAATCAAGTCCTCATTAGATTTACGTTCTAAAATAGTAGGGTTGGAAATCTTACCACCATTTAGGTAAAGAATTGGTAGCACGGCACCATCTGTTACTGGATTAATAAAAACATTAGACATCCATGAGCCTGCCAGCGGGCCAGTCTCAGCTTCCCCATCGCCAATAACGGTGGCTGCAATTAAATCAGGATTGTCTAGGATTGCACCAATCGCATGGGCTAATGAGTAACCTAGCTCCCCACCTTCGTGAATAGAACCAGGTGTTTCTGGAGCGGCGTGAGAGCCAATGCCACCTGGGAAGGAGAAAATTTTGAAGAATTTTTGCATACCTTCTTCATCTTGGGTAAATTCCGGATAACGTTCAGTATATGAACCGTCTAAATATGAGTTGGTAACCATTACTTGTCCGCCGTGGCCTGGTCCCTCCACGTAGAACATATTAAGATCATATTTATTGATAACTCGGTTAAGATGAGCATAAACAAAGTTTTGACCAGCGATTGTTCCCCAGTGTCCTAAAGGTTTAATTTTTACATGATCAGCTTTTAATTCTTCTTTTAGTAGCGGATTATCTCGTAAGTACATTTGGCCAACTGATAGGTAGTTAGCAGCCCGCCACCACTTATCAACTAGACCAAGATATTCTTGGCTATCAAAGTTAGTCATTATATTATCTCCTTTATAAGTTGGTAAGTTTATTATAGGACCAATATTGGCAATTGTCAATTAGCTTGTCATTTGACAAAAACTATCAGAATAGTGATAATAAAAAAGATTTTTTACTTAGGGAGAGACTGCGGTATGAGTTTAGATAATGAAATTGTAAAAATAGCTAGTATGTACTTTGAAGAAGGTTTAACCCAGGCAGAGATTGCCCAGCAAAGAGGTGTTTCGCGATCCTTGATTTCTAAATACCTAAATGATGCTAAGAAAGCAGGCATTGTTAAGGTATTTATTGATGCGGATACTGTTTATACAACCAGGTTAGAGCGTGAATTAGAAAAAAAATTTAATTTAACGAATGCCTTAGTTGTTGATACTTATGGCTTGGAGCAAGCCGAAATTAATCGGTTGGTGAGCCAAAAGGCTAGTCAATTTTTACTAGAAATTATAGCTAACTACCAGTCGGTAGGGATTTCCTGGGGCCGGTCACTAAGACGGTTGGTCGATATGATGCCCCATAGTCGATCTAGTCAAACAACTATTATTCCTTTAATTGGCGGCTTGAGTGATGAATATTTTGATATACAATCTAACCAGCTGTCCTATGATTTAGCTAGAAAAATTAGGGGTAAGGCTAAGTATCTTTATGCACCAGCTATTGTGGCCAACCAAGCTTTGAAGGCAGAACTAACCAGTAACTCAGCGATTCAATCGATTTTAGAGGATGGTAAGCAAGTTACGCTAGCTTTAGTTGGAATTTCATCCTTAGACCAAGAGGATAATATGAAACGAATTGGCTATACTGACCAGGACGATATTCAGCGACTGGGTGATAAGGGAGCAGTTGGGGTTATCAATTCTAGATTTTTTGACCAACAAGGCCGGGAACTAGATGATGACATCAATCATCGTGTTATCGGCTTGGATCTTGAAGATTTACGCCAAATTAACCAGGTTATGACGGTGGTCCAAGGAGATAAGAAGGCTGAGGCTGTTAAGATAGCTCTAGATGCTCAGTTAATTTCTATGATTGTGACAACAGATACATTGGCTGAGCAAATATTAAATTTAACTAAAGATTAAGAAAAATCAGAAAAAAACTTGCAATCTTCTGAATACAGGCGTAGAATAATACTGTTCCAGTAAGGTTCCTTAGCTCAGTTGGTAGAGCAACGGACTCTTAATCCGTGGGTCGAGGGTTCGAGCCCCTCAGGGACCATAATTAAAGTTACGCCTAGTTATTTAGGTAAAAAAGTCAGTCCATTTGTGGACTGACTTTTTTTATAGCTAAGAATATCTAAAATGCAGTGGTTATAGGACTATGACAGCTGCTTGTCTTCTAAGTATGCTTCCAATTTTTCCGCCAATAAGGCTTCTAAAGTAGTTAAGACGGCTTGGTCATTATTACTAGCGATTTGATAGCTACTACTAGCTACTAAGTCTGGATCAGCATTTGACATGGCAATTGCGTACTTAGCTGCTAGCATCATCGAATGGTCATTCATAGAATCACCAAATACCATGGTTTCACTAGGCTGAATATTATACTTATTTTGTAAGTAGCTCACAGCCTGTCCTTTGCCGGAATCTTTGTGGATATTATCAATAAAGATATTACCTGAAGTTACAGAAAGAATATTAGGAAATTGTTTTTGGATGGCATGAGTTAATTTTTTATTATCAGCTAAGCTCGCATCATTAATCATAGCAACTTTATAGGCATCTTGCCCACTCGGGATATCATCAAAAGATTGGACAGGGTACAGGATACCATTGTATTTGAGGGCCGTTTCAAAATGAGGATCACCCGCTAACATATAAGACGCCATACCTGTTGACACATAAATTGAGGCTTGACTATGTTGTTGGATGAAAGCAATCGTATCCCTATAGATATTTTCAGTTATGCCAATTGTTTGTAGCACTTTATCATCTTTTACCATAAAGGAGCCGTTATCACCGGCAAAGTAGAGTTGCGGACGGACCTCATCGGAAAAATTAGTTCGTAACTGATGATAGCTATTACCGGAAGCGATGAGAAAAATAATACCTTGTTCTCTTAATTGCATAAAAATTTTTTCAAAACGATTTTGATCATAAGTTTTATCGGTACGTAGCAGAGTTTCATCCATATCAATAGCTATTAATTTTATAGTCATACAAACCTCCATGTAGCTCTTTTCCCCTAGCCTAACTTAAATATTAAAGCTTGTCATTAACTAAGCAGCTATAATCTAATAAATTTAAAATTCTAGCTAGAAATCTTTTAGATAGCATAGTATGATATAGCGTAGTGTAGCGCTTTAAAAATGATTGGGGGAAATTTGATGACAGATAGTAAATATGTTGTGGTCATTGGTGGTTTGAACATGGATATTGCCGGAATTTCAGGCCCTATTTATCGCGAGCGAGATTCTAATATCGGTAAGGTCCATATGAGTCCAGGTGGGGTAGGACGAAATATCGCTCATAACCTTACTAATTTAGAAGTTGAAACACATTTGATTACGGCTTATGGGGATGACAATTTTGGCCAATTATTGAAAAAATCATGTGCCGAGCTAAATATTGACTTAAGCCATGCTGAATGTTTGCCAGGACGCAGGTCATCAGTATATCTGTACGTTACCGATGATGAAGGCGATATGGTTACTGGTGTAAATGATATGGGTATTGTTGATGAGATCACGCCAGAATTTTTAAGTGATAAATTAGATTTTATCAATGGTGCGGATATTGTTGTTCTTGATGCTAATTTAAAGCGCAAAACATTAGAGTGGCTAGGAGATAAGGTAACTGTGCCGATTTTTGCTGATCCGGTGTCAGTAGCTAAGGCTGGTCGCTTTGCAGATATGTTAGATAAAATTCACACCATTAAGCCAAATGAGCACGAAATTGAGCTTTATACTGGTATTAAAGTAACTAGTGCAGAAGCAGCTAAGGAAGCAGCTAAGACACTTATCAAGTTAGGCGTTCAACGGGTTTTCTTATCATTGGGTAGTCAAGGTATGGTAGTAGCTGATCGGGATAATGATCCAATCTGTGTTCCAGTTATCACCACTAATGTGACATCAGCAAATGGTGCTGGGGATTGCGCCATGGCTGCTATTGCTTGGAGTCATACTTACTATTCAGATGCCCTGCCTGCTATCGAGGTTGCCCAGTTAGCTTGTGCGGCATCAAGTTTGACACTACAAACGGAAGCCTCTGTCTCTGATAAATTGAATATCCGGGATTTAGTCAAACATGCTCAAAATTATCAACAGTAAAAACGAATTTTACAAGTAAGCGAACTTTAATTAGTTCGCTTTTTTGCGGTTGAAAAATGAAATAAGACTGGACATTTTTCGGAATTTACCCCATAATAATGGACAGATCTTGAAAAAAACTTAAAAAGGAGCAAAAAATGGGAACTATTAGAGGTATTATTGATTTAATCGTTATTTTTTTAATAGCCTGGTTATTTTCAAACAATCGCCAAGATGTTTTAACTAAAAAAGGTAAAAATATTTTGGTTATGTTAGTCTTACAACTTATTATTTGTTTTCTATGTTTGAAAACTACGGTAGGTATCCAGGTGATGGGTAGCATTTCTAACTTTTTTGGTTGGTTAATCGGTCAATCACAAGCTGGTATTAATTTTGTGTTTGGCGGACTAGAAATGGGTGCAGGCGGAGTTTTCTTCTTCAATGTGCTACTTCCTTTAGTCTTCTTATCAGCCCTGATTGCTATTCTTGATTACATTAAGGTTATGCCTTTTTTAATGAAATGGATTGGTATTGGTGTAAATAAGATTACTGGTATGGGCCAGTTAGAAGGTCAATTGGCTATTTCAACGCTAATTTTAGGTCAACCAGCGGGCTACATCCCTATTCAAGAGCAATTAAAGCAGATATCTGGTAAGCGTCTCTTTACCTTAACCATGTCAGCAACTTCGACAGTCGGTATGTCTATGCTAGCGGCCTATATGGAATTAATTCCTGGCCAATTCGTTGTTGTAGCGGTGCTACTAAATATCTTTTCTCCATTTATTATTACAGCAATTATGAATCCTTATGATGCTGAGGAAGATCAGATTGAACATGCTGCTGCTACTGGGGCGCCAGCTAATTTAGCCCTGACAACACCTAACGCTGCTAGCGAGGACAAGCCTAGTCTTTTCGATGCGATTTCAGATGCTATCAGCCAAGGTTTTAACCTGGCCTTGATTATTGCTGCCATGCTGATTGGTTTTGTGTCAATCATTGCCTTCTTAAATAATATATTGTCAGCCTTGATTGGTATAACCTTTACACAAATCTTAGGTTATATTTTTTCACCTTTAGCTTTAGCAATTGGGGTACCTATGGCAGATATGGTAGAAGCAGGTTCGATTATGGCTACTAAATTACTATCAAGCGAATTTGTCGCTATTTCTGAAATGTTATCGTTTGGCAATAATATTACTGAAAAAACAATTGCAATGATGTCAGCTTATGCGATTTCTTTTGCTAATTTTGGTACTGTAGGTATTGTAACGGGTGCTTTGAAATCAATTGATGCCAAGCAGGCTAAAGTTTTCTCTGGTTTTTCCATGAAAATGATGCTGGGAGCAACCCTGTCAGCAGTATTGACAGCATGTATTGTTGGTTTCTTTTATTAATATAGTCAGCAGAAATGCATCACAAAACCTGTAACATTAGTTGCAGGTTTTTTGTTTACTAATATTTCTAGTTTGTTCGAGTGTCTAAACTGCAAATGACACTTAGATACATTAGAAATATTTTGATATTTATTGGTCCCGTTTATATATATCTTTTGGTTAAAATAATTTAAAAAAGGACTAGCTTTTATTGGTTAAAAGGACTAGAATGCTCTTATTCAAAAAATAGAAAAGGAGTCTTTCATTTTGCTTAAGTTTTTTGGCCACTTGACTAATCCTCAAAAAATAGCTTGTAGTTTTTTCCTGGTTATTATGTTGGGCTCAATTTTATTAAGTCTGCCTGTTTGCCAGTTAAATGGTGTCCAAGCGACCTACTTAGACCATCTTTTTATTGCGGTTTCAGCAGTATGCGTGACTGGGCTTTGGACATCATCTATTCACGACACCTATAATATTTGGGGGCAAATTGTTATGATGCTTTTAATCCAGACCGGAGGGTTAGGTTTGATGACCATCATAAGCTCCCTCTACCACAGCCTTGGTCAAAAAGTATCCTTGCGAGATGAAATTGTAACTGGTGAAGCCCTCAACCGCTCTTCTAAATTTCAATTAGGCAATTTTCTGGGGCGAATTATTCGCTATACTGTGATTATCGAAGGCGTCGGTATGCTATTGTTGACTACTTTCTTCGTGCCCTTATTAGGTTGGCAGCAAGGATTATTTAACAGCTTATTTACAGCCGTATCCGCCTTTTGTAATGCCGGCTTTGATCTTTTAGGTAATGATTCCTTGATTCCTTACCAAACAGCCGGGATTTTGAACTGGACGATTATGGCCTTAATTGTTTTGGGGGGGATTGGTTTCTCTGTTTGGTTTGACATTACCGACCAAATCAAGCTTCATCAGCAAAATGAACGGCAAAAACCATGGCGTTACTACCTTAACCACCTGTCTACGCATACTAAATTGGTGTTGACGGTGACGGGGTCGGTTATTTTGATTGGCGCATTTCTTTTTGGTCTTGTAGAATGGCAAAATCCTGCTACTATCGGCCAATTGTCGGTAGTTGATAAAATCAACGCTAGTTTCTTTCAAACAATTACTATGCGGACAGCCGGTTTTGCTAGTATTGACTATAGCCAGGCCCATCCCTTCTCTATTTTAATTTTTGTGCTAACTATGTTTATTGGTGGGGGTGCTGGCGGGACAGCTGGTGGCTTGAAGGTATCAACTTTTGCTTTAACAATTATGCTAGCAGTTAGAGAATTAAGGCAATCCAAATATGTTACTTTTGCCCACCATACAATTCCAGATGGTCTGGTTAAGACAGCTTTTGTTATCGCCTTGTTCTATGTCGCTTTATTATTTTCCGGTTCGGCCTTGCTATTACTGTTTGATCCGCATGTACCTTATCTGTACTTGCTTTTTGAAGCCATTTCAGCCCTGGCTACTGTGGGGGTATCAGCTGGTTTAACACCTGACTTATCAACTGCAAGCCACTTTATTTTAATGGCTCTGATGTTTATTGGCCGGATTGGACCGATGACTATGTTCTTTAGTTTACGGGGTCGGCAAAAACGATTGACTGATGTGAAGTATAGTAAAGCAGATATTATTATCGGTTAGGAGAGAAAAAATGAAAAAACAACGTGTAGTAGGGATCTTAGGTCTAGGGTTATTTGGGTCAGCCTTAGCTAGGGGCTTAAGCGACCATGGTGTAGACGTGGTTGGCTGTGATAAAAATGAAGACCATGTTGAGGACTTAGAAGAGTATCTTACCATTGGTTCTGTCGGTAATTTCACCGATTTAGATTTTATGCGGCAAGCTGGTTTTGCCTCTTGCGATGTGATTGTCATAGGTACGGGCGAAAACCTAGAATCCTCTGTTTTGGGCGTTGTCAATGCTCAAGAACTAGGCGTTAAGCAAATTATCTGTAAGGCAAAAAACCAACAATCTGCCAAGGCCTTAACTGCTTTAGGGGTTAGTCGGGTTATTCTGCCGGAGGAAGAGTCAGGTACCCACCTAGCTAATGTACTCAGTCGACAATCCTTGGAAGGCTTGATTAATTTGGATGATAGTACTGCTGTTGTGGAATTTAAGGTACCTAAGGAGTGGTTGGGAAAAAAATTATCAGATCTGGATTTGCGTCGTCGTTATGACCTTAATATTATTGGGATTAGAAAACATCCAAAACAGGCTTTAGATACCCAACTAGACCCCAACCAACAATTTGAAGCGGATGATTTTGTAGTAGCAGTAGCTAATTTACAGACCTTTGAGCGGGTTGATTATTTGGAAAGAATATAGTAAAAAGGTCCGGTTGCCTCATGGGCAGCCGGACCTTTCTTTAAATAAATATCATCATAAAAGGAACAGTAATTATTGAAAGCAGAGTAGTTACCAAGACGATTTTTGAAGCAATGGTTTCGTCCAGGTTATATTGGGAGGCTAGTAAAGCTGTTGTGGTACCAGCGGGCATGGCAGTCATAATAGTCAATACACCGGTTAGATTAGTTGGTAAGCTTAGTAAGCGACAAACTAGAATGACTAGACCAGAAATCAGAAAAAGTCGCCAAGCAGTATATACTAAAACACCTTTTTCAAAAAGCTTTTCTAATTTAACAGTGGCAATAATGGATCCAATAATAATCATGGCTAGGGGTTGAACAATGGCAGACAAACTAGCAAAAGAACGGTCAATGAATTCCGGCAAGGGTATTTCTAAGAGCCCCCAGATGATGCCGACAGCTACAGCAATAATAGCTGGATTTCTTAGGGCTTTTCCAACCCAATCACCACTAGATTGACGGTCATCACCTTCAAGAATAACAATGCCTAGTGTCCACATAAAAATCCGGTGGGGCACTAGGTACATGGCTGCTAGAATAAGACCAACATCACCGTACATTAGTCCTGATAGGGGTTGGCCGCCCAGTCCGGCATTATTGACCAGCAGAGCGTATTCAAGGATTTTTCTTTGCCGGTCGGGATAGTTGCGAAAGATAAAACGTCCGATTAAATAAGTCAAGCTATAAATAATCGTTGCAGCAACAATAGCGATAAAACCATTTTTGAGGATTTCTAAGTTTACTTTTCTAAAAGAATAGAAAACCATAATGGGCATTAAGATATTTAAAATAAATTGGATAAAAGCGGAGCGATTCTTATCAGTAATAATCTGACGTCGATAGGCAAAAATGCCTAGCAATAAATAGATTAGAGAAGACATCTGAATGGTAAACATCTGTAAGAATTGGGCCATAAAAACCACCTTTCTCGTTTGCTGAGGTACAATCAATAATCATAGCAAATAAATCAATAAATGAAAAGGACCGCCCTGATGAACTATCCCTATTAAGTAGACAGGGGACAGTTCACGAGGACAGGTCCTTTTTATTTAACTATACTGTTAATTATTCTTACGCAGGTTAAAGTCTTTGGCCCGCGCCACTTCTGCTGGAGACATAACATCTGAAGTGATATCTGCTTGTGCTTTTAACTCGCGGTACGCGACATCTTCGGAAATCATGCGATAGAAGGCAGCTGCTACTGGGACACCGATGACCATACCACCTACACCGAGGAGGCCACCACCGACGGTTACAGCTACTAGCACCCATAACCCTGGTAAACCTAAGGAGTTACCAACCACTCTCGGATAAATTAGGTTACCTTCAATTTGTTGGACGATAACTAAGAAAATAACAAAGTAGATGGCTTGCGTTGGTGATTCCATAAGAATTAGGAAGAAACCAACTGCTCCAGAGATATAGGCACCCAAAAGTGGGATGAGGGCAGTGACCCCTGTTAATACACCAACCATAGAGGCGTAAGGGAAGCTAAACATCCACATACCGAAACCAACCATACAGCCTAAAATGACTGCTTCTACAACTTCTCCGGTAATAAAATTATAGAAGGCATCATCGAGCAGGGCGATAAAATAATGAAGGCGGTTAGATCTCTCCCGACTGAGATAGGCATCAGTTAAGCGGGTAAATTGCTGGCCGAGTTTTTCTTTAGACATAAGGATGTAGAAGGCGACGATGATAGCTAAGAAGAGGTTGACAATCCAACCAGCAATGGATGTCACTGTTGATAGGGTTGTATTAATCAAGTTAGACGAAACATTTTGCACCACATTGAGGGTGTTGCGCAGCATGTTTTGCCAATCAATATCAATTGTTGCTAGGTAGCCAGTGATTTCTGGATAAGCATTAATATATTTATTGATTAGGGCCTCTACTTTAATAAAGAATTCTGGTAACCCTGCTAGAAGGTTGACAACAACACCAATCAACTGCGGTACGACCATACCGATTGTAAAGGCAATTATGAGGAAAATAACTAAAAGCGATAGGGTGATACTAACTGGGCGACGGGCTAGGTTGACCCATTTATTTTGACTCTTAGGAAACCACCACTGCTCAAATTTAGCAGTCAGGATATTAAGCACATAGGCCATCATACCACCAAGCACAATGGGGAAGAGCACTGTCCAGAAACCAGATACCCACTTGATGATATTTGGCCAATTAAGAATGGCAATAATCACCAGCGCAATAAAGACTATCGTCTGGAATAGAAAACGACGATTTATTTTCATAAAAACTCCTTTCTAAAGGCAAAAAGACCGAAAATATGGCCGGTCCCAAAGCTTATAAAATTAATTATACTTATTATAAAGCACCCCTAGCATTATACCTGATAGTTTTCATTTTAAAAAGAGAATTCTTATTTTTTCTTAATGATCTATGTTAGAATGATTGAGCTAATACATTACCTATGGAGGAAGATAATGAATACTCATAAAAAAGTCTTAGAGACAGCCCTGTTAGCGGGTCAAATTATGACAGAATCTAATGCGGAATCATACCGGGTTGAGGACACCATGAACCGCATTTTGTCAACGTCTAAGGCAGCTTACGCTGTAGCGGTTTCCTTTTCAACCAGCTTGTATGCTGTCCTTGATGATCCTAGCTTTGAGCAGGGTGGATTTACTGGCATCAAGCGGATTTCAGTCCGGTCTAATAATATGAATAAGATTGCAGCAGTGAATAGCGTGTCACGTCGCTTTACGAATAATCAGATTAGCCTCTCTCAAGCCTACGAGGAACTTTTGGTCATCCAACAGACTAAATCTCCTTATTCTGAACGCTTGCAGGATTTAGCTATTATCGGCTTAGCTATGTCCTTCTCTATTTTGTTTGGTGGTGGCTGGTGGGACTTGGTAGCCTCTACTATTAATGGGATTGTCTTGATGTTTATGTATAAGGCAGTTAGTAAATTTTATATTAATTCAGGCTTATCAAATGTCATTCAATCTTTAGTTGTGACTATTGCTGCCTACTTGATGCAAGCCTATCTATTGCCAAGTATTAATACTAATATTGTAATTGTTTCTACTTTGATGCCAATGGTACCGGGGACAGCTATCACTAACTCTTTGCGTGATATCTTCCGCCAGGACTATATTGCTGGTGGTGCACGGGCGATGGAGGCCTTCCTAGATGCCTTAATGATTGCTTTGGGAGCAGCAGTTGGCTTAATTATTCTGAGAGGAGTCTTGTTTTAAATGACAGCATTTATTATTCAATTAATAGGGGCTCTTTTTGTCGGTATTTTTTGTGGTATTAATGTAAATGTCCCTACTAAATTACTTAAATGGGTGCCCATCATCGACGTCGCTGGTTGGGCAGCCTATCTCATTTTAATTAATAATCTAAACTTTAGCGTGCCTATTGGCACTTATTTAGCAAGTTTAGTAATTGCTGGTATGTCTCATTGGTTTGCTCGGATTTTTCATGAGCCGGTAACCGCCTTCTTTATTCCAGGTTTCTTTACGCTGGTCCCAGGAGGCGGCATGTATCGGACTGCTTTGGCCTTTATTCAGGGCAATATGAGTTTAGGTGTTCAGGAATTAACCACGACCCTATTTACTGCTCTGGCAATTGCTTTAGCTGTTTTTACTGTTGATTCGTTTATGCAGATTATTAATGGTCAGCAGCTGCCGAAATTTGTCCGTAAAAACCGAAGGCTACGGTAAACCCAAATAAATTTTAAATGCGCTCAAGTCCATCTAAGTAAATTTTTATTGGTAAAAAGATACAAATCCAAAGATTAGAAACAATATTGTTTCTAATCTTTTTTTAATAGTTTTTACCTATAGTCGTTTAAATTATCTGAAAGCTTGATGAGACAACAAAGTTGATGTAGCAACGATGTAAGCGCTTTAATTTGTGATATAATTCACTTTTGTTAATCGTCAAAAGCTATCCGCGAATGACAAGCTTTATGCTAAGATAGGATTAAACTTTTAGTTAGAAAGGAGATAGGGATGCGAGAATGGATAAAAGATGCTGACAAGTGTATTGTATCGAAGAAAATACTCTTAGGAGAAGCTAAATTACTTTGGGCCTGGCGCGAAGATGCTAGTCTTGCTGATGATAGCGGTTGGCGTTTTCTAAGCGACGCAGATACTGAGGAGAGTCTACAATTGCCTGGTGCAACCCAGCTAGTTAGTTTTAACGAAATCGCGACAATTGAACCGAGTGTGGTAGGGATTTATTATTATCCCTTATCAGCTGATTTTCAATTTGCTAATCAGGATGGCGTGAAGCACTTTGTATATAACGATGATTTTAGCCCAGTTGCCCTAGTTGATGCTCCCCAGCGTTTGCCACTTGACCAAGACAGTTTTAAACGCCACTTTCCAGAATATGTAGCCTTAGCAAGTCAACAAAATATTGCCCGTCCAAACCTGGATTTTCAATTAGAGGCTGAGGGTCATGACTTAATTGATGTACTCTTGGCTGATCGTCAGGGGCATCTAGCTAATTTTGAGTCTTACTTGTTAATTGGGCTATTAGCGGGTTATTACCGAGCGCGCTACCAGTCAATTCCCTTGAGTCACCAGGACAGTCAGCAAGTGATATTACATATTATGTGCTCACGCTTTAATATCCAGACCGACCAGGTTTTAACCTACCTTGATTATTTTGTTGACCAATTAGCTAATCCACTGTCTCAAGCTGAAGCCCAACTACTAGTTTATGGTCAAGCTATGTTTAATTGGTACCGCCAGGAGGATGATCAGTCAATCAACCAAGCATATTCAGGATTATTAAACCACCATCGTAAAGCACAAGTTAGATAGAAGGGGAGCAAGATGAAATATTTAAAGCAAACATTTATTATTTTAGGGATTACCCTAATCGCTGAGTTATTATCCGCACTGATACCGTTACCATTACCAGCCTCAATTTACGGCATGATTATCTTATTTGCCTGTTTGATGTCGGGACTTATTAAGTTAGACCAAGTGGAAGAGGCAGGACAATTTTTAATTGCTATTATGCCAGTCATGTTCGTAGCCCCAGCAGCTGGCCTCATTACATCGTGGCCAGACCTTAAACCCCACATCTGGGCCTGGTTAGCTATTATTATCTTTACAACTATTTTTATTATGGTAATTACAGCTAAGACGGCTCAATTTATGACACGTAATAAATCAGAAGCCAAACAAGCTGACCAAGCCAATGAAGTTGAGGAGGTTATCAACCAATGATGGAATTATTTACTAGTTTACCAACTTATGGGCTTTTCTTAACTTTAGCTGTGTATTTTGTCGGCCTTTGGCTATCCAGTAAAATCAAGTCGCCTTTAGCCCATCCCTTACTATTAGCAGTTGTTTTAATTATCCTGGTTTTACTTGTCACCGATATGGATGTCGCTGCTTACCAAGAAAGCGCAAGTTTTATCACTTACTTATTGACGCCTGCCACAATTGCTTTAGCTATACCGGTTTATAAGCAAGTCAAGGTCTTAAAGGAAAACTTCCTAGCTATTCTTGTTTCTTGTCTGGTTGGTATGGTTGGAGGTATTTTGTCCATCCTGTTAATTGCTGTTTTATTTAGTATGGATACCATTATCCTCAAGTCTGTTTTAGCTAAATCG
Organism: Aerococcus urinaehominis; assembly: GCF_001543245.1. Taxonomy (GTDB): domain Bacteria; phylum Bacillota; class Bacilli; order Lactobacillales; family Aerococcaceae; genus Aerococcus; species Aerococcus urinaehominis. Next base: position 999,637 of record NZ_CP014163.1, on the reverse strand, counting down.
GTAACGACAGCCATTGCCCTGGGGATTACTGAAGAGATTGGTGGCATCGTCCCAATCATTGTCGGTTCAGTTATTTTGACTGGTATTTTTGGGGTTATTGTTAATGATGTTATCTTTAAAATCTTTAAGGTAGATTCTTACTTTGTTCGTGGCTTAGGCATGGGGGCAGCAGCCCACGCCATGGGTACAGCCGAGTCGGTTAAACGCAATGAGCTCCAAGGGGCCATGTCGTCACTGGCTATGGTTATCTGTGGCATCTTAATTGCTGTACTAGTGCCGATTACTATTTCTTTATTAGGTCTCTAGTATAAAAGGCTGGCAAAATTTGCCAGCCTTTTACTTTACCCTAATTAGGGTAACTAAATAAGTGATGCATCATATTCTAATTCAAATTGGATCATCTCGCTTTGACTGACATGATCAAGCCCACGGTTGGCTAAGCTTTCATTGAAATCTTCTCTGGCTAAGGGATCTTGAGCAGACCAAGCGGGGGCGGCGCCCATATCACTAGCGATATCATCATGGCCACTATCAGCTAAAATTTCTCCCATTATCTGCATTTGTTGGCGCCAAATAATATATTGTTGATACTGTTTGTCTTTCATACTAAGCCTCCAAATAAAACTAAAAAATCTGACAATTCTAACAATTGAACTTGCAATTGTGGTAGAATTACTACTATAATCATATCATTATCATCATCATGATAGCTATTACTAAGAGGGGGATTTTATCCATGAAGAAAGTTCAGTTATTTGAACCCCTAGGCGCCACTTTAGGTTGCTGCGGTGGCTCTCCGACCTGCGAAAAAACAGATAATCCAATTGTCAATGAGCATGCTAATGTAAAGGAATTGGAAAGGATTGAAGCTTTCTTTACCCAGCTTCAGTCAATTGATGGTTATTTTGTTACTTTACATGACCCATCATCTGACCCCTATACCTTTTCACGGACAGAAGCTGTGATAAAAAAATTACAAGTCTATGGTGAAGATGTTCTACCAATTGTCTTAATCAATGATAAGATTGCTTCAATGGGAGAATTTCCTTCTAATGAAAAATTATCGCAATTAGTTGGTCTAGACTACACATTAGATCCTAGCCCAGCATCATGCTAGTGGCTAGATGGTATTATAAAATTGAGGAGGAATGACAGATGTCAATCGATGCAAAAGACATTAATTTTGAAGAATTAGGGTTTGGTTATATGGATCTACCCTACCGTTGGCGCGCTTATTGGAAGGATGGCCAGTGGTACAAGGAAGGCTTGGAAGAAAGCAATATGATTCCAGTTTCTGAAGCATCGACTGCCTTCCATTATGGACAAAATATTTTTGAAGGTATGAAGGCTTATCGAGGCCAGGATGATCAAATCCGTCTCTTCCGCCCTGATGAAAATGCTAAGCGTCTGAATGCTTCAGCGCGTCGCTTGATTATGCCTGAATATCCAGAAGAAAAATTTATTGAAGCGGTTAAAGAAACCGTTAAGGCAAATGCTGACTTTGTCCCACCATATGGATCTGGTGCGACCTTGTATATCCGCCCATTTATGATTGGAACGGGTGATAATATTGGTGTTGGTCCAGCGCCTGAATATATCTTCTCAGTATTCGTAATGCCAGTAGGCCCTTACTTTAAAGGCGGATTTGGCACCTCTAAGTTTGTCACCTCTGAATATGATCGGGCGGCACCTCATGGCACAGGTGCTGCTAAGGTAGCTGGAAACTACGGTGCTTCCCTAAAACCAGGTAAAGATGCTAAGTCAGAGGGGTATGCTGATGTGGTTTATTTAGATCCAGCTACCCATACTAAGATTGAAGAAGCAGGTTCAGCTAACTTCTTTGTGATTGAACGTGACGGTCATAAGTTTGTCACACCAGCTTCGCCTTCAATTTTGCCTTCTATTACCAAGAAGTCAATTCTCTACTTAGCTGAAAACCGTTTGGGATTGCCAGTCGAAGAGGGAGATATCTTTATTGATGATTTAGGTCGCTACGAAGAAGCTGGCGCTATGGGTACAGCTGCTGTGATTTCACCGATTGGCTCAATTACCCACCAAGGTGAAGAACACAAATTTGATTATAGCGACCAACCAGGTCCACTAACGACTGCCCTATATAAAGAATTAACTGGTATCCAATATGGTGATAAAGAAGCGCCTGAGGGTTGGGTAGTGATGGTCGATTAATCATCTAACTAAATAGATTACAATAAATGGATAAAATATAGATAAAGCTCCGCCAAGCAAGTTAATGATTAACTAGTCTGGTGGGGCTTTTTTTTAGTGGATAGATAGCTTGCTATAATTTTACTCTTTAAAGAGAGAGGGCGCGTGCCGTTTGTGGCTATTCACTGGTCCTGCTAGACGAGCAGGTGTAATGGTTAACGGCCAGGTTTGTGGCAGGTGACTGCTAGCTGTTGCCTAGAAATTTTTATCAAATACCTTAATAGGTGCTTGACATATGAAATTTAATTCATATAATAAAGATAAGGGTTACATGAATATATTTTCATTTGAGAGGAGTTCCTATTATGTCAAAATCAAGCGCTACTAATCACACAAAAACACATAATCATAATCATGACCATGACCACCAAGCTAGTCATAATCATGGTAAACTACCGGTTATCCTTTATTTAATAGGTTTGGTTCTATTTTTCTTAGCTTTATTAGTTGGTGACCGCCAACTGCTACTTAGTAATATCCTTTATACGCTATCGATTGCTAGTGCTGGTTACCATGTCATTGGCGAGGGTGTCATGGATACAATTAAAGATAGTAAAGATCAAGGACGCTTTGCTCCGAATGTTCACTTGCTTATGTCTTTAGCTACTTTTGGCGCCATGATTATTGGCAATTTTTCAGAAGGTGCCCTCTTGATTCTTATTTTTGCTGGCGCTCACTTTCTCGAAGATTATGCCTATGACCGATCTAAACGTGAGGTTTCGCGCTTGCTAAATATGAATCCTAGTCAGGCCCGTCTCATCCAAGCAGATGGATCAACTCAATTAGTAGATGTTGCCGATTTAAATATCGGTGACCAAGTACAAGTCTTAAATGGTGACCAAATTCCTATCGATGGTGAGATTACCAGTGGTCAGGCAGTTATTGATGAGTCAGCTATTAACGGTGAGTCTATCCCACGTGAGAAAGCGATTGGTGACCAGGTTTTTGCCGGCACCATTAATGGTAGCCAGGCCTTTAAAATGAAAGTAACTACTAATCCAGAAGCAACAGTTTTAGCTCAAATTATGGATATGGTAAAAAATGCCCAGACCAGCCAGAGTAAAACGGCCACGCTAATCAAAAAATTAGAGCCACGCTATGTGACTTTAGCCCTGATTATGGTACCTTTAGTCTTTATCTTCGGTCACTATGCCATTGGTTGGACCTGGGAGTATAGTTTTTACCGGACTATGGTCTTCTTAATTTCAGTTTCTCCTTGTGCCTTAGCTGCTGCGGCCCTTCCCACCAGCCTGTCAGCTATTTCCAACTTGGCCCGCTATGGTGTGCTAGTAAAAGGGGCTAATTACCTATCTCATTTGGCTGGTCTTAAAGCCGTAGCTTTTGATAAAACAGGAACCTTGACCACTGGGAAACCTCAGGTGACGGATTATGATTTTAAAGCGGATCTAGATCAAGAAGAAATTTTAGCGATTGTCGTAGGTATGGAAAAAGGTGCCAACCATCCGCTAGCAACTGCGATTGTTGAACGCTTTGCTGACCAGGTGGCTAGTCCAGATATCACGGCCCATAATGAGACGGGTATTGGTTTAGTGGCTGATTACCAGGGTCACCGTTATCGGATTGGTAAGCCAACTAGTTTTACCGAAGAGTTAGCAGTAGTAAGTGACCTCCAAGGCCAAGGTAAAACGGTTGTTTTAGTTGGTAGGGATGACCAGGTATTAGGTTATATAGCCCTAATGGATTTACCAACAGATGTGGCTAAAGCAGCGATTAACTACTTTAAAGACCAGGATGTCCATACCGCCATGTTGACCGGTGATAGTCAATTAACTGGTCAAAGTGTCGGTCAAGAATTAGGCTTAGATCAAGTTGATGCTAATATTCTACCCGAAGAGAAGGCTGACCATATTAAGGCCTTGCAAGACCAACATGGTTTAACTGCTATGCTAGGCGATGGCGTAAATGATGCGCCGGCCCTAGTGACAGCAGATGTTGGTGTCGCCATGGGTGAAGGAACCGATGTGGCTATTGATGTGGCAGACTTGGTATTGATGAAAAACGACTTGTCCAAATTAGTCTATGCCCACAAGGTGGCGCGTAAAATGGAGCGAGTGACCTGGCAAAATATTATTTTTGCTATGTTTGTGGTCGTGGTATTGGTAACTTTAAACTTCTTGGAAATGACTGACATTACTTTGGGTGTCATTTTACATGAGGGGTCAACTTTGATGGTTATTTTGAACGGTTTACGCTTATTATTACCTGTCAGAAAATAGTTTAGGCTTGGTGAACTTAAACTAAGTAAAATATTTGGACAGCAAAAAGGAGTTGGTCATAAGCCAACTCCTTTTTGATATATTTATTCAATTGATTATTTATCCATTAGCTCTTGGGCCCAATCTTCGTGTAAGAAGACATCATCTTCTTTACGACGGTTAACATAGTCAGTGACAGCGCCGCGGTCAGCTGAGGTAACGTTATGGGCATATTTACCTAGGGCGCCTTTTTGTAGGATTTGACGTGGTTGCCATTGGCTACGACGACGTTCAAATTCTTCTTCGCTGACATCGACATCAATGGTCCGATTAATGGTATCAATCGTTACCATATCACCATTTTCAACTAAGCCGATTGGGCCACCAACCATGGCTTCAGGGGCAATATGACCAACAACTAAACCATGCGTACCACCAGAGAAACGACCGTCAGTTAAGAGGGCACAGGCTTCACCCAGGCCCTTACCAACTAAAATAGAAGACAGGGATAACATTTCTGGCATACCTGGTCCGCCCTTAGGTCCAACATAGCGGACGATAACAGCGTCACCAGCGACAATGTCGTTATTAATGGCAGCTTGGACTGCTTCATCTTCAGTGTCATAAACTTTAGCTGGACCGGTAAAGTGGGTAACTGAAACACCGGATAATTTAGACACACAGGCATTAGGCGCGATGTTACCACGTAGGATAACTAATGGACCGTCAGCCCGTTTAGGATTCTCTAGGGACATAATCACATCTTGACCTGCTTTAAGGTCATCGAAATCTTCAAGATTTTCGGCCATGGTTTTACCAGTAACAGTTAAACAATCACCATGCAAGAAGCCTTCTTTTAGGAGGTACTTCATAACAGCAGGCACACCACCAACATTGTACAAGTCATTAAAGACATAGCGACCAGAAGGTTTTAAGTCAGCGATATGAGGGACCCGTTTTTGAATCCGTTCAAAGTCTTCTAAACCAAGGTCGACTTCCACGGCATGAGCAATCGCTAAGAGGTGGAGGATAGCATTAGTAGATCCACCTAAGGCCATCACGACCGTAATCGCATTTTCGAAGGCTTCTTTGGTCATGATATCTTTAGGGTAGATGCGTTTTTCAATCAAGCGGCAAACTGCTTCACCAGCTGCCCGTGAATCATCATGCTTATCTTGGGTAATCGCTGGATGGCTAGATGAACCTGGCAGTGACATGCCTAGGGCTTCAGCTGCAGAGGCCATAGTGTTGGCAGTATACATACCACCACAAGCGCCAGGTCCTGGACAGGCGTTTTTTTCTACGGCTGTTAAACGTTCTTCATCGATGGTGCCGGCGTTGAACTGACCAACAGCTTCGAAGGCGGAGACAATATCCAAATCTTCTCCGTCTAGATTACCTGGCATAATGGTACCACCGTATACGAAGACGGCAGGGACACCAGCATTGGCGATACCGATCAAGCAACCTGGGATATTTTTATCACAGCCACCAAAGGCTACTACGCCATCCATCGATTCCCCATTAACCACTGTTTCAATGGAATCAGCAATTAAATCACGAGAGGGTAGGGAGTAACGCATACCTGGCGTTCCCATAGAAATACCATCAGAAATGGTAATGGTATGGAATTCAAAGGGATGGAAACCATGGTCCTTGATACCCTGAATCGCCTCATTAGCTAGTTCACCCATGTGCATATTACATGGGGTAACCTGGCTCTCTGTATTAGCGACCCCAACTTTTGGTTGGGCAAATTGTTCGTCGTCTAAACCAACAGCCCGCATCATTGCCCGGTTAGGGACACGGAGGGGACCATCGAAGACTTGACTTTGAATACGTAAATCTTTTTCATCCTTAGCCATTTGCTTCACTCCTCTAAATTGGCAAGTATAGATACTCAAACTTTAGCACAATAGCTAGTCTTAGTCAAAGAGTTTTCAGACAATTTAAACTATTATAATCTGAGTATTTGCTCTACTGAGTTCGACTCATTTATTTAGAATAGCTTCAAACAAATAGGCTGATGATTGGGCACCAGGATCCATTTCTCCAATTGAGCGGTCGCCATAGTAGGAAGCCCGACCTTTAGTGGCTTTCAAGTCCTTGACAGTGGCCAGAGCTTGGTCAATAGTGGCCTGGTCTAGCTGCTTGTCGGCCAGGGCTTGAGCACAAGGTGCCCAGACATCAATCATCGTTTTTTCTCCTTCATCAGACTTGCCCCGGGCTTTAATTTTGTCTAAACCAGCGCTAAAGAGCTCGCCATAATCTTCACTACCGTTCTGGGCCATACCGAGAAAGGCTGAGCCATAAAGTGGACCAGCAGCGCCACCAACTTTAGACATAAGTTGCATAGCTACTTGCTTAAAGAGGTCGCTGACATTATCAGGGGTATTAGCGGCCAAGCTTTCTTGAACCGCTTTGGCACCGCGGGCCATGTTATTACCATGGTCGCCGTCGCCAATTTTTTGGTCTAGGTCACTTAAGTAATCTTTTTTAGCAATTAATTGATCTAGCCAGGGATTTAGCCAAGCTAGTACTTCTTCAACAGTCATGAGTTACCTCCAAGCAATAGTGTCTACAGGGCTATTAAGGGCAGTCAGCCAGTCTTGGTCGTCTAAGGCTAATAGTGTCAGAGAAAGGCCGGCCATATCTAGGCTGGTCATAAATTCATCAACCTTGACAAAATCAATATTTAAGCCTTCATCGGCTAACAAACGGGCCACATCTTGCCAAAAGATATAGAGCTCAACCAGGGGTGTCGCCCCCATACCGTTAACGAGAACGGCATAATGATCTCCATCCTGCCAGTTCAGCTCACCTTTAAGTTGGGAGGTCAATTCTTGGGCCATCTCCTGGCTAGTTTTCATTTTTTCACGTCGATAGCCGGGTTCGCCATGGATGCCGATACCGTATTCAAATTCATCGTCGGCAATTTCAAAACCAGGTTTACCGACTTCTGGTACGGTAGCTGCAGTAAGGGCTAAACCGATTGTTGCCAGGTGAGCATTTACTTGGTCAGCAATTGCTTTTAGTTCATCTAAAGTTTTGCCTTGGTCAGCATAGTAGCCGATGATTTTGTGCATGAGAACGGTACCAGCAACACCACGACGGCCAGCTGTAAAGGAAGAATCCTCGATAGCAATGTCATCATCAACTACTACTGAAGCGGTTTTAATATCTTCGATTTCAGCTAGTTCCATGGCCATTTCGAAATTCATGACATCACCACTGTAATTTTTAATAATTAAGAAGACACCTTGACCGTTATCAGCTGCCTTGATAGCAGTTAAAACCTGGTCAGGAGATGGTGAGGTGAAAACTTCTCCGCAGGCGGCAGCAGATAGCATCCCTTTACCAACAAAACCGGCATGGCTAGGCTCGTGACCTGAACCACCACCAGAGATAATCCCCACGATAGAAGGAGTCTCAACCTTGCGGGCAATCACTTGACTATCTTGGGGCCGGTATATTAAATCAGCATGGGCGGTCTCAATGCCGTGCAGCATTTCTTGGACAACTTGGCTAGGGTCATTAATAATCTTTTTCATACCAATACCTCCTAATTAGTCGCTAAATTTAATAATTAGTTGCTTGCAGGACTTCGGCTACTAATTCCTCTGGATTGCTTTGAATCGTTGATTGGACAGCTGCTACATAGGCGCCTTCTACAAAGGCAGCTTGGTCGATAATTTTAATTTTAGCTTTTAATTCTGCGCTATTAACAAAGTCCAGGGCAGTTTCAGCTGCCATTTTGGCTGACCCCATATCATAGAAAACATAAATGTAATCACAACCAGCTTCCTGGGCCTTGGTATAGGCGTTTAGCACAATAATTGGACTGGTACCAGTGTGGCCATTTTCAGTACCACCAGCTGTAAAGATTTTATAACTACCTTCCTGATCAGGAACTAGGGCTTGAATGAGCTCTTTGGTACCTTGGCTGAGCTTTAGGGAGTGGGAAGCAAGAATTATAGCATTTTTCATTAAAGTTCCTCCTTATAATCAATACACATTTACATCTTAATAATAGCACGCTCCCTTATATTTAGAAAGCGCTAACTTATTTATAAATATTATCGTCTCTAAGTATAAACAGTGTTCGCTAGTGACAATCACTCTGCCTTATAATCTATGTTAAAATGAATTTGACTAATAAAAACGGAGGTAAATAGTATGGTAGATGTATTAAAAGATTTAAGCCCCGACCGTGAAGGCAGTCCTGTTATTAAATGGACAGGTATGACCGGAAAATACGGCGCTAACGATCTGCTTCCCCTCTGGATTGCAGATATGGATTTTGGTACTGTGCCTGAGGTGGTCCAAGCGCTAGTAGACTATACTGAGCGCAACCAATATGGCTATTTTTCTGTTCCCGATTCCTATTATCAGGCCTTAATTAAATGGGCCAAGGACCACTTTAACTATACGACTGAGGCCAGTTGGTACCGGTACACGCCGGGTGTATGTACTGGGCTAGCCCTAGCCTTACAAGCTTTCACCAATGAAGGGGATAAAGTGTTAATTCAAAATCCAGTTTATGATCCCTTTAGAACAGTTGTATTAGAGGCTAATCGTGAGCTAGTGATGCAAGATCTATTGGGTGATGATGAAGCGGGCTATCGGATGGATTTTGATAGTTTAGAGGCAGCTTTTAAGGACGGGGTAAAAGTCTTTATTCTTTGCTCTCCCCATAATCCGATTGGCCGGATTTGGAGCCAGGAAGAGTTGACAAAAGTAATTGATCTTTGCTGCCAATATGATGTCTTTTTGTTTGCTGACGAAATTCACCGTGACCTGATTATGCCAGGCCATGAATTTATAACGACTGGTTGTTTAGTTAATGATTTTGATAAGTTAGTGATTTTTACCGCTGCTTCTAAAACCTTTAACCTAGCTGCCTTTAGTCATTCCTTTATGATTATTAAAAATCCTGACCTGCGTGCTATTTATGACCGCTATACCAAGACCATTCACCTGGGTACGGGGGCACCGGCTGGCTACATTGCTGCTGAGGCGGCCTTTACGCACGGTCAAGACTGGTTAGACCAGGTGATTGATATCGTCTGGGAAAATTATCAAACTGTCAAAGCTAGTCTAGCCGAATTTCCAGCTATAAAAATTGCTGACCTGCAGGCTACCTATCTCTGCTTTGTTGACTTAGGCGCCTATGTTAGTCCCGATCAACTGACTAGTCTTGTTCAAGACCAGGCTGGTTTGGCGGTCAATTATGGTCGTGACTACTGGCCAACCAAGCCGGATGATTGTCATATTCGTCTTAATTTAGCTACCAGACCTGATATTATTCGCCAAGCTATGGACCAGTTGACCCAGGCACTTAAGAACCATCATTCAGCCTAATTTTTGATAAAAATAAAGCGCCCTTGATTGAAAAAATCGAGGGCGCTTGGCTTTATCGACTGTCATCTTTCTGACTATCGCAAGGCTCGGTTGCTTTGTATATGAGGATAACACCTAGGATAATAAAGGAGAGGTTAAAGATATGTTGGTAGCTCTCATTTGAAAAAAGCAGGGCAGCCGGATCTGAGCCGGTAAACATGGGCCAGAGGAAAAGTAAACTAAATCTAAGCCAGTTGAATCTTTTGTTCATTTTAATTCCTCACTTTCGGTTAGTAACGTTTCCTACAAAATTAGCTTAGTATACAAAAAAACGCTTTCAAATATTTTACCTGTAATTAAAAAATAGGGGTGTGACAAAAGTCGCACCCTCACTTTGCTATCTGATTAGTAGTAGCTAAACATCCATGGGCTCAACATGGATATCAGCTGAATGAATGGCAAATAGGTCATCCAAAAATTCCTCAACTTGGTCACTAATGTCGTGGGCCTGGACGATAGTCAGGCTAGGGTCAACCAAGATGGTCACATCTAGGGAAGGACGGCCGCCATAAGAACGGCCCCGGATAGATTTAACAGCTAGTACACCCCTTACCTTGAGAATCTCTTCCCGATACATCATTAACTCATCTTCCGGAAAACCATCGGTTAGTACAAAGACACTCTCAACAAAAATTTCTAAACCGGTTTTTAAAATGATGAGACCGACAATGACAGCCATGACGGGATCGGCCCAAGACCAACCAGCCTTACTGGCAATCACGGCTAGCATAGTGGCTAGAGAAGTTAGCATGTCAGCTAGGTTGTCTTTGGCGGCAGCAGCTAGACCATCGCTGTGGACGCGTTTAGCTAATCGCTGGTTATACCAGTAAACCCCCAGCATGATTAGGGCTGATAAACCAGCTACGGTAGCGGTCATCAGGCTGGGTTGCTGGTTGCTGGGATTTAAGACTTGTTTTATAGCCGTTAAGGTAACCTGAATACCGATATATAGGATCATAAAACTCATGGCCAGGGTAGCTACCGTCTCTCCCTTCCAGTGGCCGTAGCGGTGGTTGGCATCAGCGGGTTTTTGAGCATAGCGCAAACCAACAATCATGGCAATAGAATTTATTGAGTCACTGAGATTGTTGTAGCCATCGGCGACGAGAGCGGCGGAATGGAGTAAATAGCCAGCTAGGAGTTTGCCAGCAGAAATAATGAGGTAAGCAATTAGGGATATCCAAGAGCCTTTTTCGGCTTGTTTGAGTTCTTTTCTTCTATCTTCCAAGGCGATTTCCTTTCATAAATAGTCTACTTTAGAGAGTATAAGTAAATGTTAGGCAGGATGCAAGTTTTCAAGTAGGCCAAAAGTAGGATTAAGCCGGGCCTAAAACAGGGGTTTTCAAAAAGAAAGCGGTTGACATTATATGTAATAAATTGTAACATTACCCTGAAGAGGTGAAGTGTATGAAGGAGAAAGAATTACGTCGTTCCATGGCGGTTTTTCCCATTGGAACAGTAATGAAACTGACTGATTTAACAGCCCGGCAGATTAGGTATTATGAAGAACAAGGTCTAGTTAAGCCCCAGCGTACAGATACCAATCGTCGTATGTATTCTTTGAATGATGTTGACCAACTTTTGGATATTAAGGATTACCTGCAGGAAGGTTACAGTGTGCATGCCATTCGCCGCATTTATGAAGAAAATGATGGTAAGGCGCCAGCTGGTAATAAGACGCATGTCGAGAGTGAAAAAGCCCCGCTTACTGATGACGATGTACGCCGTATTCTTTATGACGAAATTGTCGGCCAGGGTGGTTTTCGCGATATGCGCTAAACATTAATTAAATATTTAGTGATATAAAACAGGCGGCTGAAACTTGATGGATTTCAGCCGCCTTTACTATCTTTTAAAATATGAAATAATTATCTTTTTCAGCTAGACAAGTTAATCAAGCAATGTGCTACTTGATTAATTTTATATGCAATCAGGTAGGTTGGGCTAAAGACTAAGCCTTTCTCACAATAAAATGCAGCTGGCGCCCTGGCGTGCGATTTTCTCGATAGGAGAAGGCTTGATCATTTTCTAGGGTGCAGTGGCGGTCAATGCTGATATTTTCAGGATTAAGACCGGCTTCTTCCAACTGGCTAACAACAAAGGCTTGATTATCGATATAATACTTGTTCTGGTTAGCTCGGTAGTTAATCCACTGGACTTGGTGGTCCAGTTCTTGGAAGGCTAAACCAACATCCCTATCCACTTCAAAGCAATCCTGACAGAGGGCTTGGCCAATATGGGCCTTGACTTTTCCGAGGTCAACCTGGTGGTCATGAGCAATTTTAGCCATAGTTAAGCCACTAATATTTTGAAGGGTGCCGCGCCAGCCGGAATGGATTAAGCCAATCAGACCGGCTTCTTCTTCATAAAAAGTGACTGGCACACAATCAGCAGTGAAACAGGTTAACACTAGATTTTTTTCAAAAGAGTATAAGGCATCCGTATTAGCAATGGCCAGGTCGTTACTGAAGGCCCCTCGTCCAGCTTGCTTGTTCTTGATGAGCTGACTATTAGCTGAATGGGTCTGCTGGCTAAAGACAAAGCGGTCAAGCGAGTAGCCCATATCATCGGCTAGGATTTGGCGGTTTTTAATAACAAGGTCACTGTCTTGACCAGTGTGGAGGGCGGTATTGCCACCGAGGTCTAGCTGGTTATTTTTACTGGTAGAACCCATTAAAATATTTTTTGGGCTAGAGTGATAGTTAATCCAAGACATATTAATCAACCTTTCTCTTTAATGAAAACTATTATAGCAAAATACAGCCCAAGTCCGGTGTTTTTAAAGCCTCAAAAAATTATAATAAGAAAAAGGAGTGGTCTAATGCATAAATTTAGTTGGCAAAATTATTTTAACCTGGCCTACCAGCACTTTAAGCGGTATCTAAAGTTGCAAGTTAAATTATTTTTTATCCAACTACTAGTTTTAACAGTGGCCTTTTATTATCTAGGTTTGAACTATTATTTTGGTCTGGCTTTAGGCATCGTCCTGATTGATATCTTGCCCCTAATTGGCTCGACTGTTATCTTCGTCCCTTGGATTATTTACTTATTAATGACAGGGACGACTAGTCTGGCCTGGCAATTAGCGCTGGTTTTTATCATCTTGCAGATAATTAACCAAATTGCCGAAATTAGGGGTTTGGGCAAAGATCTTAATCTACCATGGTGGCTATCTCTAGTGATTTTATTGGTGTGTAGTCTAGCTTTCAATTGGATTGGCGTTATTGTAGCTGCCCTGATTACTCCTCTAGTATCAGCTGCTTGGACCCTTTACCAAGTCAGCCAGGCTAGCCGTGATCAGCGGGAGGCTAAAGCTAACCAGAGGCAAAATTTGCATCTATAAACCACTAGCACTAGAGTATGCTTGACACTTTTTTGATGTTATACTGGTTCTATTATCTAAATTAGAGGAGTTTTTATTATGCAAAAAGATTGGACTGGCTATGGTTTTCGGCTGGACCAGGTAAGCCCAGCTGGTGATATTGACGGGCAAATCTATCAATTTACACACCTTAAGTCAGGGGGCCAAGTAGTTTGGTTAAAAACAGATGACGATAATCGAACCTTTGGTATTGGCTTTCTAACCCCACCTGAAGACTCAACTGGTGTAGCCCATATTGTTGAACATGCGGTTTTATCTGGCTCACGCAAGTATCCGGCCAAGGATCCTTTTATGCAGATGCTCAAGCGGTCCATGTCGACCTTTTTGAATGCCATGACCTTTGCTGATATGACCATTTATCCGGTTGCTTCAATGAATGAACGCGACTTCCATAATCTCATGGATGTATACTTGGATGCGACTCTTTTTCCGCGTATTTATGAAGAGGAACGGATTTTTAAGCAAGAGGGTTGGCATTTAGAACTTTTTGATAAAGGTGAGGCTATGACCTATAACGGGGTGGTCTACAATGAAATGCGTGGCGCCTATTCTACCCCAGATCGGACAGTCTACCAGCAGGTGACTCAAAATTTTCATCCTGAATCCACCTATGCCCATGAATCAGGTGGCTATCCTTACGATATTCCTAAATTGACTTACCAAGACTTCCTGGACTTCCACCGCCGCCACTACCGGCCAGAAAATGCCCTGACCTACCTGTATGGTAATATCGACATTGAGCGGGCCTTGGCTCAAATTGATGGGGACTTTTTTGCTGAATTTACCGCCAGTGGCCGTGGCAAAAGTCAAATCATGATGCCTAACAACCAGGTAGGATTTAAACGTGACACCGTCTACTATGATGGCGACCAGGATATGACTGCTGAAACTGATTCTTATCTATCCTATGTGGTTAATATGGGCCAAAGTCAGGCAATTGAAGACCAATTTATTAACTCTTTGGTGAGTGATGTTTTAATTAATGCCGAATCTAGCCCCTTGCGCCAAGCACTAGTAGACGCTGGCTATGGTGCTGATATTTCGGCTATTTCAGGCGATGGCTGTTACCAAAATTTTGGTTTAATTTTAGAAAAGGCTGATGCTAGTCAGGCCGATCGAATCTTAAAAATTATCGAAGATGAATTAGCCAAGCAAGCTGATCAGGGCGTTAACAAGGACCTGGTTCATGCCATTATGAATGCTAACGAGTTACAAATCCGGCGCGCTGGTGGTGCTAATCGAGGGGTCTCGCTCTTTATTCAGGTGATGACTAAGTGGCGGTATGGTATGGATATTGAACAAAGCCTGAATTATGGGCCAATTTTTAAAGCGGTTAGGGCAGCAATCGATAATAATCTCATTGAAGATATTATCCGGAAAAAAATCTTGCCGGCCACCAGCAAACAGTTTTTAGTCCACCAACCCCAGTCAGGTATTTTTAGTCAGCTAGACCAAGAACTAGCAAACGATTTGGCCAACCAACAGACGGCCATGTCTGACCAAGAAGTGGCTGACTTAATCGCTGCTAACGAAGACTTGCGCAGCTATCAAATGGCTGGTGATTCGCCAGAAAACCTGGCAACTTTACCAAGCTTGACATTAGATGAGGTTGACCGCCAAACTAAGCCAATCGATCAAGAAATTAATCAGGCTGCCTATACAAGTTGCTTCCACGCCTTTGATAGCAACGGTATCGACTACCTAGATTTCTATTTCCCGGTTGATGAAATCAGCTCAGACCAAATTCCTTATCTACAAGATTGGGCCTATTTATTGGGATCAGTTGCCACAAAAAATTATAGTTTCCAAGAGCTGGATATTGAGTTAATGAAACTAACAGCTGGCCTTGACCTAACGCCGCGCATTTATCGACCAAATCAAACAGACTATTGCCTGCAACTAGATGTTTCCTTTGCCTCTTTGGCCAACTACACTAGCCAGGCCCTAGCTTTGGTTCAAGAGATTATGTTGGCTAGTGATTTTTCTAATCGCGACCGGGTCAAGACTATCCTACAGCGTCTTAAAAATGACCTAGAGGGGTCCTTTGAAAATAACGGCCACCGTTTTGCTATGCGTCGCCTACGGTCTTTCACCAGCCAGGCTGATTATCTGGATGACCAGCTCCATGGTCTGGGCTACTATGACCATCTCAAATCTGGCTTAGCTGACTTTGGTGCTTATTATGAAAAGATGCTGGCCCACTTTGCTGATTTTCAAACTAAAATCTGGAACAAAGAACGTGTCACCATTGCCTTAACAGCAGACCGAGACCGTCAAAGTGACCTAATTAGCTTGACCCACCACTTTGCGGACGGTCTAAGTAGTCACCAAGCTCAGCCCCAGGTCCTTAACTTGTCACTTAGTCCTGGCCGCAAGGAAGCTATTACTAGCAACTCCAATGTCCAATACGTTAGTATGGGAGGACTACTGCCAGCTGATAGTTACGACTATGCCGGCTATGACCTGGTCCTAGCTAATATCTTGTCTAAAGACTACCTCTATGAGCAAATTCGGGCTCAGGGTGGCGCTTATGGCGCTGGTTTAAGCCTAACTAGGACAGGAGACCTGGCTACATATTCTTACCGTGATCCTAACATTGACCGAACCATTGCCGTTTATCAAAATATTGGCCAAGAATTAGCTGGCTTGGCTCTCAGTCAGGCAGAAATTGACCAATATATTATTGGGTCCATGACCAGTTTCCACGGACCTTTGGCAGCTGAAGGGGTGAATCGCCTGATGATGGCCCGCTATTTCAATGGGACCTCTAAGGCTGATGTTGATCGCCGTCTGCAAGAGGCCTTGGATACCCAGATTGACCAGCTGCGTGATCGGGCACCCTTATTTAATCAAGCGCTCAATGACCAAGCTAGTCTGGTCGTTTTTGGCAACCAAGAGGCCATCAACCAGGCCCAGGTTGATTTTGACCAAGTGAGAAGTTTACGTTAGGCCTTAATGGAAACTGAAGACAAATAAAAGCTATCATGCGCATGATTAATCAAGCGCGTGATAGCTTTTTTTACATATGTATGCCTCAGATAGCCTGTTTTTTACTTAATAAAGTTTAGGTCACTCTTACCACTAGGGAAGAAGCGATGGCCGCCAATTCGGCATTTTTTGACTAGGTCTAGGGAGATAGAGTCGGTGTCGCCCATAGCTTCACTGCGGACAATGCGGAAGATGGTATTAGCGAAGACATCAGCGATTTGAATCATATCGCGGTCACGTGAGTCCTGATAAGTGACTTGAACATCAGCAAAACGTCTTTTTTCAATGGTAAATTTAATTTGTAAATACTCTTCTAGAGAATTAAGAGATTCAACGGCTTGGTTACGATTGTCAATCATTAAAAAGAGCGCGTCAGGATTACGCTTACTATAGCCTTCATGTTGAATGGTACGGTCAACCATCAGGCCAATAAAATAGTTGAAACTTAGGGCTGGGATTCTCAGTAAGTTATCGTAGAGTTGGTAATTATCAATTACCAGGAAGTGGAACTGGGCATCAGTATTTTCCCGCAAGCGGTCAAAAATCATAGCCTTCATTTCATTGGGCATCTTTGATCCTTTAATTTCTTCAGTAGCGGAATAAGGATAATTTTCATGACTCATGATATATTCATTTTTTGCTTGGCGAAATTCGGACCGGCATTTACTGGCCTGGTCGGTTTGAACAAAGGCCATGACAAAATAACGGTTGCGGGGGTTTTTGCGGTCAGAAATCAGACCTGACTCGTCAATATATAGTCGCATAGTAATCTCCTTTTAAGGCTTATCATCGGTATCAAACTGGCTATAGTAGAGTTGGTGATAGAAGCCGCCTTGGTCCAAAAGTTCCTGGTGGCTGCCTTGTTCAATGACCTGTCCCTGGTCGAGCACTAAGATAGTATCGGCTTTCTGGATAGTTGACAGACGGTGGGCAACAATAAAGGTAGTCCGCCCCTCCATTAATTGGTCAAAAGAAGCTTGAACTGCTTGCTCGGTTACCGTGTCAATTGAGGAGGTCGCCTCGTCTAAGATGAGCATATCAGGGTCGGTGAGAATAATACGGGCAATACAAATCAATTGTTTTTGGCCAGTTGAGATATTGGCTCCTTCCTCTTCTAACCAGGTATCGTAGCCTTGCGGTAGCTGCTCAATCAAGCGGTGGAGGCTAGCCTGTTTGGCGGCCGCTATTATCTGGTCTAAGCTGGCTTCAGGATTACCATAGGCAATGTTATCACGAACGGTCCCGGCAAAAATCCAAGCGTCTTGGAGCACCATGCCAAAGAGGCTACGGACATTGTCTCGTGATAGGTCTTGACTATCGATGCCATCGATAAAGATTTGGCCGGCATTAGGTTCATAAAAGCGCATGAGTAGGTTAATCAGCGTTGATTTACCGGCTCCAGTTGGTCCCACAATGGCTACGGTATCGCCAGCCTTAACCTGGACGGAAAAGTCTTCAATTAATTTTTGGTCAGAGACATAAGAGAAGTAGAGATTTTGGATAGAAATATCACCATGAGGCTGAGAAATTGTAGCGGTAGCCGGACTAGCTTTTTCTTCTGGTTGACCTAGAAAATCGAAAATCCGGTGGGCGGCTGCTAGGGCCATTTGCATCTCGTTGACGACAGCTGAGATTTCGTTAAAGGGTTGGGTGTATTGGTGGGCGTAGGTCAGAAACGATGAGTATAGCCCCACGCTAAGCTGTCCATTGATAACTGACAGGGCTCCATAAATGCCAACAGCTGCGTATACTAAAGCATTAAGCACACGGGCAGTAGGGTTGATTAAGGCGCCATAGAATTGTGAGATGACACCAGAATGGTGTAGGCGGTTATTAATATCATCGAAACGGACTTGGGAACGGTCTTGATAAGCTAAGGCCTTGACCAGGTACTGGTTGTTGGCTATTTCATCAATATAAGCTCCCATCTCGCCTCTGAGTTGGACTTGGTTTTGGAAGTGACGGTAGGTACCATTAGCAATAATGGTAGAAACAATCACCGATAGAGGAGTCAGGATGATGACAATCAAACCTATCTTCCAGTTAAGGGAAAGCATGATAATCACAATCCCAATAATTGTTGCTAGACCTGTGAACAGAGAAGTGAAGGTCTGCAAGAGCCCATTACTGGTCAGGTCGACATCATTAATGGCCCGACTGACAATATCACCATAAGGGTGGCGGTCCAGATAGGATAGAGGCAGTTTCTGAATTTTCAAAAAAACATTTTGCCGTAGTTGGTAGCTGATTTGATAGGTTAAGCGGTTAACCAACTCATTTTGGCCAAATTGGGCCAATACAGCACCTAAGGTAAGCCCAACTAAAATAAAAATTTGCCGGCTAACCTCAGCAAAATCGACTTGGTGATAACCAAGCAAAACATTGACCGCACGCCCAATCTGAATGGGAATGATAATCTGAAAAACCACTGATAAAACAGCCAGAACTAGCATGGCAAAAAAGCGGCCTTTTTGCGGTTTAATATAGTTAATGAGTAATTTTAAAGTTGCAGTCTGCATCTAGTCCACCTCCGGCCTTTCATCAGGGTATTGAGAGTAATAAATTTCTTGATAGCTAGCTGACTGGGCTAAAAGGTCATCGTGGTGACCAACAGCTTTTTGTTGGCCATGGTCTAAAACGATGATCTGATCAGCATAACGAATTGAAGAAATCCGCTGAGAGACCATAATAATGGTCTTGTCTAAATCCATCAATACCTCCCGCAAGCGACGCTCAGTAGCAAAATCCAGGGCTGAGACGGAATCATCAAGGATGATTAATTGACTATCTTGTAAAAGGGCTCGGGCAATAGTTAGACGCTGGCGTTGGCCACCGGAAAAGTTGACGCCACCTTGGGAAACAGGACTATCTAAACCGTCAGCCTTAGCCCGAACAAAGTCACCAGCTTGGGCTTGATCTAGTGCTTGCCAGATTTCTTGGTCACTGGCTTCAGGCTTGGCCATTTTCATATTGTCACGGATAGTGCCTTTTAACAGGGTAGCTTTCTGGGGAACTAGAGCAATAGCTCGCCTTAATGCATTAAGCGGCCAGTCGCGGACATCTTGACCATTGGCAAGCACCTGGCCTTGGTTGACATCGTAAAATCTGGGAATCAGATTGATTAAGGTGGTCTTAGCCGACCCTGTCCCCCCAATAATGCCGATAAATTGTCCCGGCTTAATTGTAAAATGGGCTTGGTGAAGGACCTCTACTTGACTGTAACCAAAAGAAACATCGACAAAGTTTACTGCCATACCACGCGGATCGGCGTTTGGTGCCTGGGCCTGGTCCGGACTAGTGATAGTTGGTTTTAAAGATAAAAAATGGTCAATTCGTTTGGCAGAAGCGACCCCTCGACTGATGGTCACAATTAATTTCACTAGAATGGATAGGGCTAGGAAGATATTATTCATGTACTGAATCAGGGCGATGACTTCTCCTTGCATAAAGAAACCATTGTTAACCAGGCGGGCACCAAAGTAAAGAATAAGACCAATACAGAGGTTAACCACAGTCAGTGATCCCGGTGTCGCTAAGGCTTGGACCCGGCCCACAACAACCTGTTGCTGGCGCATATCTTGGTTTTCATCTGTGAAACGGCTGGTTTCCCGGTCCTGGTTAACAAAGGCCCGGATAACACGAACACCATTAAGATTCTCTCGTACAAGACTCGATAATTGGTCCAGCTTATTTTGGATGCCGGTAAAACGCCGGTTAGAGTCTAGGGTAATCCAGAAGAAAATAATAGCCAGTAAAATACCGCCCCCAATAAAAATTGGTGACAGCCGCAGGCTAAGTCTAAAGGCCATAAACATGGATCCAATGGTAATAACGGGGGATCTTGAGGCCAGCCGCAGGGACTTGGCCACTGCTTCTTGGATATTGTTGGTATCGTTAGTGACTTGGGTCACGATAGATTCGGCCCCAACTTTGTCCAATTGGGCATTATCCAGACGGGACATTTGCTGGTGGAGGGCCTGGCGCAGGTTGGTCCCGACAGTTTGCATGGTCACAGAAGCTAACCATTGGCAAATTAAGGCAAAACAGTAACCAGTTACTGGTAGAATAATTAGCCAGAGGCCCCGGCGCCAGATATAATCCGGATTATTAGCATTGATGCCGTTATTGATTAAGTCAGCCATCACTAAGGGTACTAGGAGTTCGAGAATGGACTCAACAACCTTGACGGTAAAGGCCAGGACCTCCTTGCCCCAGTTTGCCTTGATATAATCTTTTACATACATCTTTAGCCTCCTATTTCAGGCCCAGTTGGCTGCCAAAGGTCATGGCAATAAAAGCTAGGAGCAGACAAACACCACTGACAGTTTTTAGCCGAGCTTGCTGGCGGGCAGTCATTCCCTCAGCTGTTTGTCCTTTCCAAACAATATAGATATTGATAGCCACACAGGCTAGGGCCATAATAATGGCAGCATTTTCTTTAGTCATAGCTTCGTCTCCTTTGTTATGCTGTCTTTATTTTAGCGAAAATACCTTTATTAATAAAGGAAAGGCCTATTCTACTTATACCAGATTTACAAGGATTGACATATGTCTTGCTAGCTTGAATCTTTGAATTGAGTGAATTTTCTGGAGATATAGTATAATGGTTACTAAGAGTAACTGGCTTTTATAAAAAGGAGATTATCATGACTAACGGGACACTAATCCAATATTTTGAATTTGACTTACCTGATGATGGCAAGCATTGGCAAAATACGGCCGAAGATGCTAAACACCTGGCCGATATTGGCTTTAGTCATATTTGGCTGCCTCCAGCTACTAAGGGAACGGGGACCAACGATACTGGTTATGGAGTCTATGACCTTTATGATTTGGGTGAATTTGATCAGAAGGGGGCTCAGCGAACCAAGTATGGGACTAAAGAAGAGTATTTAAATGCTATTAAGGCCTTACAAGAGCAAGGGATATCCGTCTTAGCTGATGTGGTGCTCAACCACCGGATGGGGGCCGATGAGCTGGAGAAGTTTCCAGCCTATGAAATGGACCCCAATGACCGCAACAAGGTAATCGAAGAAGCTCATGAAATAGAAGCTTGGACCCACTTTACCTTCCCGGGTCGCCAAGGCAAATATTCTGATTTCGAATGGCGCTGGTATCACTTTTCAGGTGTTGATTACGATCAGTCTCGTGATAAATCGGGCATCTATATGGTGGCTGGTGAAGGCAAGGGCTGGGCTGATAATGAAAATGTTGACAATGAAAAGGCTAATTATGATTACTTGATGGGAGCTGATGTTGACTACGATCGTGAAGATACTGTCGAAGAAATCAAAAAATGGACCAAGTGGTTTTTAGAGACAACGGGTGTTGATGGTTTCCGTTTTGATGCTGTTAAGCATATTGATGATGGTTTTATCGAAAGTATTGCCAAGGTGGCAAGCGAGGTCAATGAGGACTTTTATGCGATTGGTGAATACTGGAAATACCACTACCACGATCTAGAAAACTATCTCAAAGATACAGACTACCAGCTAGATCTTTTTGATGTCATGCTCCACTTCCACTTTAAGGAAGCCTCAGAGGCGGGGGCTAATTACGATATGGCCAAGCTGCTCGATAATACGCTTTTAACACTCAAGCCCCAACAAGCTGTAACCTTCGTCGATAATCATGATACCCAGCTTGGTCAGTCCCTGGCTTCTTGGGTACAACCCTGGTTTAAGCCAATTGCATATGGTATTATTTTGATGCATAAGGAAGGGCTACCATGTGTTTTTTATGGTGATTATTACGGTCTAAGTCAGGTAGATGAAGAAAATGGCTACCAAGCTGACATTGATAAGATGATGACCCTACGGACTGAGCGGGCTTATGGCGACCAGGAGGACTACTTTGACCACGGTAATTGTGTGGGCTTTAGTCGCTTGGGTGATGCTGACCATCCTGATGGTCTAGCCCTCCTTTGCTCCAATGGTGATGCAGGTTTTAAGAAAATGTATGTGGGTCAAGATAAGGCCGGTCAAGTCTGGATAGACTACTTGGCTTATAGCGACCAGGAAGTGACGATTGATGATAGTGGCTACGGTGAATTTTCCTGCCCAGCTGGTGGCATCTCTATCTGGACCCAAAACAATTTAAAATAATTGATTAATTAATAAAGGAGTGCTTAATAGATGAGAAGGCGTGGCTTTGAAGTAATTACTAGTTATCAAGATCAAGGGATTGAATTACCTAAGCGAGCAACCAAGCGGGCGGCAGGCTATGATATTGCAGCGGGTGAAACAGTTACTATCCCTAGTATCTGGTCAACGGTAGTTAGCTATGTGGCCAAAGATTGGTCTATGTTTAAGGCAGCTAAAAACTTTAAGCAAGCGATTAAAGAAGAGGTGATGAAGCCGACCCTAGTACCGACTGGTCTGAAGGCTTATATGGGTGAAGAAGAGTATTTACAACTCACATGTCGGTCTTCTAACCCGCTTAAGCGCTTTTTAACCCTACCCAATGGGGTCGGTATTATTGATAGTGATTACTACAATAATAAAAATAATGAAGGTCACATTTATGTACAATTACTTAATTTTGGCCTACGTGATATTACAATCCAAAAAGGGGACCGTATTGCCCAAGGGATTTTTCTAAACTTTTTAGCAACAGATGATGATGATACCAGTACAGCCCAAGAGCGTTCGGGTGGCTTTGGCTCATCTGATGAGTCTTAAAAAAGGATGGATGTTTAATGGCAAAAAAGCGCACTAGTAAGTATGTCTGCCAGGCTTGCGGTTATGAATCACCACGTTGGTTGGGTCGGTGCCCAAATTGTGGGGCTTGGAATCAGATGGAAGAGGAGCGGATTGGTGGACGAGATATCGTTCATCCTGACCACCGTCCCGGAGCTGGTAACCATAATAAGCCACAAAAAATTGGTGCAGTTTCTAGCCAAACTGAAGAGCGTATTCAGACGGGTTTGGCCGAGCTCAATCGCGTGCTTGGCGGCGGGGTGGTTGCCGGTTCCTTAGTCTTAATCGGTGGCGATCCTGGTATCGGCAAATCCACCCTACTTTTGCAAGTTTCCATGCAACTCAGCCAAATTGGCGGCACAGTCCTGTATATTTCCGGAGAGGAAAGTACCCAGCAAATTAAGCTGCGGGCAGACCGGTTAGGCATGGCTGGTGCTGATTTCTATGTTTTCGCTGAGACAAATATGGATGAAATCAAGGCCTGGATTCGAGAATTGAAACCAGATTATGTGGTGATTGACTCGGTGCAAACCATGCATAATGAGGATTCAACTGGTGTCGCTGGGTCAGTATCCCAGGTTAGGGAAACAACAGCTGAATTGATGCGGATTGCTAAGGGCGATAATATTGCTATCTTTATTGTTGGCCATGTTACTAAGGAGGGGAATATTGCTGGTCCGAGGATATTAGAGCATATGGTGGATACGGTCCTTTATTTTGAAGGCGAGAAGCATAATACCTTTAGAATCTTACGAGCTGTTAAAAACCGCTTTGGTTCAACCAATGAGATTGGTGTTTTTGATATGCAGTCCTCTGGTCTGGTTGAGGTTGCTAATCCTAGTCAGCTCTTTCTAGAAGAACGTTTGGCTGGCACTAATGGATCAGCTGTGGTTTCCTCCATGGAAGGTTCCAGACCAATTCTAACTGAAATTCAGGCCCTGCTAACGGCGACGGCTTTTGGTAATGCGCGACGAACCGCCTCCGGTCTAGATTATTCCCGGGTTACCTTGATTATGGCTGTTTTAGAAAAGCGCGCTGGCCTCATGTTGCAAAACCAAGATGCCTACCTCAAATCAACGGGCGGGGTGCGTTTGGATGAACCCGCTATTGACTTAGCAATTGCTGTGGCGATTGCCTCTTCTTATTGGGAAAAAGAGACCCAAGCTAGTGATTGTTTTGTAGGCGAAATAGGCCTGACTGGTGAAATCAGAAGGGTAAGCCGCATTGCTGATCGAATCCAAGAAGCTGAGCGACTCGGTTTTGAACGGATTTTTATTCCTAAAGGCAATTTAGACGGGCTAGAGCATTTTGATAAAATCAAGGTACTTGGGGTAACTACCCTGAGAGAAGTCTTGCAAACAATTTTCCCGAGGTAAATGCTATAAAAAATAGTGAAAGTAGGCTACAATAGTAAAAATTAGAAAGGGGGTGACACAGTGAGTAAAAAAATATGGTCTAACTTATTTAAAGCGGTATTAATATTAGTGGGTGCAAGCCTGGGGTATTATCTCTTGCCACTAGTTTGGCAAGCAAGTGGCCTAGCAAACAGTCTGATCAACCATACCCTCATTAACATGATCATCGGCGCACTTATTTTTCTTATACTTATGCAACTATTGAGCCCCTATTTCCGCCGCTTGGCCAAGCAATTGGATGCCGGTATTAGGCAAATTTCTATTGTTGATTTTACGATTGGGATTATTGGTTTAATTATGGGGCTATTGATCGCTTGGCTGATTAATATCCCGCTGGTGGCCTTGCGCATACCTTTTATCGGGAATATCTTACCAATTGTGACAACTGTCAGTTTGGGTGCTTTGGGTTATTATTTAACCTCATCTCGGTCTGAAGATATCCAAAATATCTTTACTAGACCGCGTCAGGATATGCGCGATATAGTAGAAAATATTGTTACTAAAGAAGCCAACCAAGCCCAAGAAGAAGACCAGACGGATGAAAATAGCCAGCTACCTGACATCCTGCCTCAAACCAGGGAGGCTGAGACTTTTGCCAAGTTGGCTGACCAAGCGCATTTTCAAGCTTTTAAAATACTAGACACCAGCGTCATTATTGATGGCCGCATTCTTGATGTGATAAAGACTGGTTTTGTTGAAGGCATCATCGTGGTGCCTAACTTTGTCCTAAAGGAACTCCAGTATATAGCCGATTCGGCTGACAGTAACAAGCGGGTTCGCGGTCGACGCGGTTTGGATATTTTAAACCAGATACAAGACTTACCGGATGTTCAAATTGAATTTTTCCGAGGCGATTTTGAGGATGAACCAGAAGTTGATCTAAAACTCCTACGTTTAGCGGAGAAGATTGACGGTGTGGTGGTGACTAACGACTACAATCTTAATAAAGTCAGTCAAATTCACAAGATTAAGGTCCTTAATGTTAACGAATTAGCCGGATCTCTCAAGACAGTTGTCTTACCGGGTGAACTAATGTCGGTTCACTTGATTAAGGCTGGTTCTGAACGCCGCCAGGGTGTCGGTTATTTAGATGATGGCACGATGATTGTTGTTGAAGATGGCCGTGACCATCTTGATGAGTATGTACAAGTAGAAGTGACTTCGGCAATTCAAACCAACGCTGGCCGCATGATTTTTGCTAAACTGGCTTAATAGTAGCCAAAGAAGGGCAGTAGCCCTTCTTTTTCTTTGCCTTCGGATATGCTAAAATAAACCAGGAATGACTTTTGAAAAGGAGATTTTTATGACTGAAAAAATCCGGGTGCGCTATGCACCAAGTCCAACCGGCTACCTACACATTGGTAATGCCCGGACGGCTCTATTTAATTATTTATTTGCTCGTCACCATGGTGGTGACTTCATTATTCGGATTGAAGATACTGATAAAAAACGGAATATCGATGGTGGTGAAGAGAGTCAACTTAGCAACTTAGAATGGCTAGGTATTGACTGGGATGAGGGGCCTAATAATCCAGGTGAATACGGTCCTTATCGTCAATCTGAGCGTGATGATATTTATGCTAAATATATCCAACAGTTGATTGACCAAGGTGATGCCTATTATGCTTTTGATACTGAAGAAGAATTAGAAGCTGAGCGAGAAGCTCAAAAGGCGCGTGGCGAGATGCCGCATTATACTGGTGTTTGGCGTGACCGGAGCCAGGCCGATATTGATCAAGCCCGTCAAGAAGGTCGCCCTGAGACTGTACGCTTCCGTATTCCAGAGGGACAGACTTATCGTTTTGAGGATATGGTTAAGGGTGAAGTTTCTTTTGAATCTAAGGACATTTCTGGTGACTTTGTTATCCTAAAAAATGATGGTTCCCCAACCTATAACTTTGCAGTTGTTGTAGATGACCACTTGATGGCTACTAGCCATGTCTTGCGCGGCGATGACCATGTGGCTAATACACCTAAACAAATGATGATTTACGATGCCCTAGGATGGGACCATCCGATTTATGGTCATATGGCCTTAATTGTTAATACCGAAACAGGTAAAAAATTATCTAAGCGGGATGCTTCAATTATCCAATTTATTGAGCAATACCGGGATTTAGGCTATCTACCAGAGGCCATGTTTAACTTTATAGCCCTTTTAGGCTGGTCACCGCAGGGAGAAGAGGAAATTTTCTCTAAAGAGGAACTCATCGAAATTTTTGACGAAAACCGGCTAGGTAAATCAGCGGCTGGCTTCGATAATAAGAAATTAGAGTGGATTAACAACCGTTATATGAAGGCTGCTGATGAGGAAACGGTAGCTAAGTTAGCCATAGACCACCTCCAAGAAGCAGGTCGTATTTCAGCTAAGCCGAGTGCTGAGGAATTAGCTTGGACAGAACGACTAGTATCGCTTTACAAGGATGAGATGTCTTACGCGGCTCAGATCGTGCCTTTATCAGATATGTTCTTCCAAGATGAACTGGCCATAGCTGATGATGCCAAGGAAATTCTACAAGGTGAAGGGGTAGCCGACCTCTTGGTAAACTTCAAAGATAAACTAGCAGCAGTAGATGATTTTACCGAAGCCAATATTATGGCTGCCATCAAGGCGGTTCAGAAAGAAACTGGCATTAAGGGTAAAAACCTTTATATGCCAATTCGAGTAGCTACCTCTGGTGAAGCTCATGGCCCATCTATTGGTTTAACGATTGAAGTACTAGGAAAGGAAAAAGTTCTCCACCACCTTGACCAAGCGCTAGCTTTAATTGAAGACTAGATTAGCTTGCATCTAGTAGCAATTAATCCAAATAAAAAGGCCCCGCCTATCTCTAATGATAGGCGGGGCCTTTGCGTGTTAATTAGTGTTCATTGGGATCATTTTCTGCATCTTGGTGGGTTTCGTGGATCGTGCCCGGCACATGGTCAGGGCCTGCGTAAACGGTATAGAGTTTCAAAGGTTCGTCACCAGTGTTGGTTACATTATGCCACTTGTCAGCCGGGACAAAAATAGCGTCATCAGCAGCTACTTTTTGTTCAAAGCTGAGGTCATCCTCGGCTTCACCCATTTGGCAGAGGCCTTGACCAGCTTCGATACGGATAAATTGGTCAATGCCATGGTGGACTTCTAAGCCGATATCATCACCAACCGCAATTGACATCACCGTTACTTGCAATTTTTCACCAGTCCAGATAGTGGTGCGGTAATTTTCATTTTCGGTCGTATAGTCATCAATATTAACAACATAAGGTTCTTTACCGTGGTCTTTATAATCAAATGCCATTTGAATCGACTCCTTTATAAATTAACTTATTGCTACAAATTAATTGTAAGTCCTTTAAATAAATAAGTCAAATAATAGATTAGAATCATTTTGAAAATATAAGCGTATTATATTTTATATTAGAATGAATAAAAAATTAAGCTATTATTTTAAGATCACAAACTGGATAATCAGTCCGATAGCTACGATAAAGGCACCGCCATAATAAGAAATTTTAGCGTCAGTTGCTTGGACCCGGCCTTTGAATAGGACGACAAAACTAGCGATATACATGGCGATAGGCAGAATAACATTGAATAAAAATTGCAGACTATTGCTATCGATGGTATAGCCAAAAACAACTGAAAATAGAGCAATAAAAGTAAACATTTGGGCCATTCTTTGTGGACTAGTAGACATAAATTTTCCTCCTGGGTATTTTATTCTTATTATAAGGCAAGCCCTAAACAAATAGCAAAAAACTTATGTGATTATATAAAACGATCACTGATGATGCAAAAAGGGTGACGGCTATCATGTTGACCCTGTTAGGGCTATCTCCTATAATAATATTTAATCAAATGAAGCATACCTATGAAAAGAAGAGTAAGTTAAGGACCTATTTTAGAGACATTTCGGTTGGTGAAAGAAATGAGATGGTGATTAGCTGAAGATGGTCTTGGAGGTTGTCTAGTCGATATGAGGCTGGGCCGGTAGCTGAACCGTTAAAATCAGCGCCAATCGTTTGGCGGTTGGTTTGAGGGAAGCTTTGGCTTCTGAACTAAAGGTGGTAACACGATACGTCGTCCTTTTACTGGTCTCCAGTAAAGGGGCTTTTTTTATTTAAGGGGGATAATTAAGATGAAAAAATTATTAAAGCTATCATTATTATTTGCAACAGGTCTGAGTCTGGCTGCTTGCGGTGGAGGTAGAGAATCAGGAGATAGCGCTGACCAAACTGTTAAGTTAGGTATTATTGGTGAAGACACGGATGTCTGGGATAGCGTTAAGGAAGACCTAGCTGCAGATGGGATTGAGCTTGAGTATGTCAAATTTACCGAATATAGCCAGCCTAATAAGGCTTTAGCTGAAGGTGATATTGACCTCAATTCCTTCCAACACCAAATCTTTTTAGATAATTTTAATGAGGAATTTGGCACTGACCTGGTGTCTATCGGTAATACCGTGATTGCCCCACTAGCCATCTACTCTAACCAAGTGCAAGATATCAAAGAGGTTAAAGCCGGGGACACAGTGGCCATACCTTCTGATGTGACTAATGGTGGTCGGGCCCTAATACTTTTACAGTCAGCGGGTCTGATTAAGGTTGATCCAGCTAAGGGCATTACACCGACAGTTTCTGATATTACGGAAAACCCGCTAAACCTAAAGATTACCGAGGTCGATGCTTCACAAACAGCCCGCAGCCTAGGTGATGTGACCATCTCAGTTATTAATAGCGGCATGGCTGTCGATGCTGGTTTAAATCCGGAAAGTGATGCCATTTTCTCTGAGCCGGTTGATGAGAATTCTAAACCCTATGTCAACATCATCGTGGCCCGAGCTGAAGACCAGGACAATGAAGTCTATCAAAAAGTAGTTGACGCTTACCAAACGGATAAAACGGCCCAAGCCATCCAAGAGACCTCTAAGGGTGCTAATGTGCCAGCTTGGGAACAATTTGGCCGTAAATAGCAGTTACTATTAGTCGACTAATAAGAGGAGGTGCCTGATGTTAAGCGACTATCAAGAAAAAATTCATGACTATATTAGCAAGCAAGCGCCAATTTACCAGGATTTAGCCTTGGATATTCATGCCCACCCCGAAGTTTCTAACTATGAATTTCATAGCCAGCAGGTCTTGGCTGACCAATTAGACCAGCTTGGTTTTAAAGTGGTCCGGGATGTGGCTGGTCACCGAACAGCTTTTGCTGCCTACTATGATTCTGGTCAGCCCGGACCAACCATTGCCTTCTTGGCGGAGTATGATGCCCTGCCCGGTATTGGCCACGCCTGTGGCCACAATCTCTTTGGCAACTATTCCTGCTTAGCTGGCGCTGCTATTAAGCAGGTGATTGATGACTTGGGGGGCCAAGTCCGGGTTTATGGGACGCCAGGCGAAGAGGGCGGCGAGAATGGGTCAGCCAAGGGGTCTTTTGTGAGACATGGCTTCTTTGCTGACGTCGATTTTGCTCTCTGCGCCCATCCCGGCCACAAGTACCAACCGACCTCAGCCTTCTTGGCTAATGATCCGGTTGATATTGAATTTTTCGGCAAGTCATCCCACGCAGCTGCTGCCCCAGAAAAGGGAATTTCGGCCCTAGATGCTATGATTCTAGCCTTTAATGGTATCAATAGTTTGCGATTCTCCATGCCCAAGGATGTCAATATCCACGGTGTCATTACCGATGGGGGTCAAGCTGCCAATGTGGTGCCCGACTATACTTCAGCCCGCTTTTATCTGCGGGCTAAAAACCGGGCCACCCTGGACCAGGTCTACCAAAAAGTAGAAAATGTGGTTGCCGGGGCTGCCCAAGCAACCGGTACGACTTATCAGTTTGGCCTCTTTCAAAATGCCTGTGACGATATGATAAAAACACCTAGTTTTGACCAGGTCTTTCTCAACCATATTAAAGCACTAGACATCCCGGATTGTGATATTGAGGAAAATCCAGTTGACAAGGGCCTGGGTTCATCAGATGTTGGTAATGTGAGCCAGGTGATTCCGACGATCCAGCCTTATATCTCGATATCAGATGACTATATTGCTGGTCACTCAAGCGAATTTAAAGCAGCTGCCAAAAGCGATAAGGGCTTAGCTTCGATTGCCCTAGCCGCCGAACTGCTAGCTCGGACAGCCCTTGACCTTTATACTGATGACAATTTACGTCAAAAAATTAAGACTGATTACCAAACCAGTCGCGCGAAAGGAAATTAACAAAATGAAAAAGAAACTACTTGCCCTATTTTTAGCTGTCACCTTTGTCCTAGCTGCCTGTGGTTCTTCCGGTTCCAGTGAGGCAACTACTGTCCGCTTAGGGGTAGTTGGGGAAAAGAATGACCAGTGGGAATACATCCAAAAAGAATTAGCCGACAAGGAAAATATCAATTTGGAGCTCGTTAAGTTTACTGACTACCGGGCGCCAATTGTGGCCCTTGAAGATGGTTCAATTGACCTTCATTCAGCCTTGACTGAAATTTTCATGGAAGAGGTTAACAAGGAATCGGGTTATACCAATACGACCATTGCCTATACCACCCTTAATCCTATGGGGGTCTTCTCTGAAAAAATTACTAGTCTAGACCAATTAGCTGATAACGCCAAGGTAGCGGTTCCTGATGATGTGTCTAACGAGAGCCGGGCCCTCTTACTCTTACAAACGGCTGGCCTAATCAAGCTGGATCCAGCCAAGGGTCTCTTACCAACTATCAATGATATTACTGAAAATCCTAAAAACCTTCAGTTTACCTCTATGGCTGCCAACCAAACGGCGCGCTCATTAAATGATGTCGACATCGCCCTGGTTAACAATGATATGGCTACTGATGCTGGCTTTATCCCAACCCAAGATTCAATTTACTTGGAGCCAGTGGCTGAGAGCTCTAAACCTTATTACAATGTTATTGCAGCTCGGGGTGACCGCCAGGACGAGGAAATTTTCCAAACGATTATTAAGTACTATCAAACCGACCAAGTCGCTAAGATCATCGATGAAATGTCCAATGGTTCATCTATCCCAGTTTGGGAGGGTGCACCGCAACCCTAATATCAGTAGGTAAAAATAGCACCTTAGCAGGATAGTTTCGCTAGGGTGCTATTTTGTTAGCTAATGATACCAACAGTTTTCGTTCAGGAATAAAAAAAGCAGATTTAAGAAGACTAATCAGAGTTAAAACAGACTTGGTTTATTATGGAATTGTATATACAATTAAAGGAGGGGGAAGTTGATGAAAACTTTATCTAATCAAGAGCTCAGACAAGTTAAAGCGGGCTTTGGAGGCGTTCAGGACCTAAAGAAAGCCTGGGATTGGTTGCGGGCCTGTTATGGTAAAATTTGTGCCTGATAGATTGGGGACTAATTTAGCAGATCTTGCGCTGAAAATATAAAAGTAGCCCGGTTGCGGGCTACTTTAATTAATTACTTTTATTAGTTTTTTGACCTTTAATTAGACGGCTGCCTATGAACACGACCGATACAATAAAGGTATAGGTAAAGAGAAATTTATAATCTTCAGCTACTAGCAGAGGTTGACTTCCTGATATGTAGCTAGTGATTAGCAGCCAGGCTAGACCAAAGATGAAGGTTGCTATAATCACTTTTAAATCCTCAATTAATCCCTTTTTCATAGTAATCATCCTTCATTTATATGTTACTAGTGGCGCGTTTGTTGGTAGCCCTCCCTAATTTGATCGCTATGTCTCCAAGCGTCAGCTATAAGAAAACTACCAATGGTTGAGATAATATTCAAAGCAGCACCTCCAGCTTTGATTTGCATCAATTCTGATTTTTTCAAGGTATGATATTTTTTCATGATAATCCTCCTAGTTTAAATCACTCATTTTGGACCAATACAGTAACCGGCAGAAACGAAGGGGTCGGTGCTAACAGGCTTGTCCATACAATTCATAAAATTACCAGCATGCCGACCTATTTGGGTCCAGATGTAATCATTGGAACCACCACGGACTTTTTTAACCACTCATCAGGTAATGACTTATCATTTTGCATCGGAAAGCTCCTTTCAAAAAACTTTGTAACTGCTTACAACATTATTATAACAACTATATTGAGAGAAGGGAGAATGTTTCCTGAATGCAAGTATTTAGTTCTTGAATTTATCTCTTGAATGGTTTGTGAGGGGGGGGCTATAAAGTAGTACTCATTTACTGATAAGATGATTGAGTAGCTAAATATTTTTTTGACAATTAATATATATCTAGTAAGAAGTGAGTATTATATACTATCGTGCCATTGAAATGAATTTTTAGTGCAGAATTTTAAATATTAAAGGAGTGTTTATTTTGAAAAAAATAGCAATTAATCAACTTAAATTAATTAAAGGTGGCGTTTTCAACTATAACCAGGCTAATTCTAAAGAAAAAAATTGTGCGCTGATTTTTAATCTATTAAGACAATGCCGTATCAAATAAGTAGTATAGATATGACACTTTGGGCCTTTTTATTAAGAATAGTAGCCGTTTTTGCTTTTAGATGTTTGTCAAGTCCACAATCTTGTGTAAATTATAGAATGTAATTGGTGGGTATAAATATTTAGACTATGTTATTAAAGAATTTATGAGGACATGTCTCCCAATATTCATGCAAATCAAGCAATACACTTCCTATAAGTCGCTCCGCAGCCTCTATATTAGGAAAGAGGCCGACAACTTTCTCTCTTCTTCTAATTTCTCGATTTAGCCTTTCTAGACTGTTAGTTGTTTTCAGTGAAACGCGATAAGGTGTGGGTTCTAATAAGTATGGGATAGCATCTTCGAAGCCTTCCTCTAGCGTATTAACAGCTTTGTCATATTTCTCATTGCCACTAACGTATTCTACAAATTCAAATTTTAACTCTCGCGCTCTTTGTTGACTATCAGCATTAAATATTCTCTTTAGAAGACTTCTCTCATGACTGCAATCCTTTTTTGGAAAATGAGCTAAAATATTACGTAGAAAATGAACCGTACACCGTTGCCAGGTAGTGCCTAAAAATTGATTACTAATCGCTGATTTTAGTCCCTTGTGGGCGTCAGATATAATTAATGTTGGTTTAGTTAGGCCTCTGGCCTTTAAATCAAGGAAGAAGTTCTTCCAGTTTTCTTCTGATTCATTATCAGCAATCATAAAGCCGATAATTTCGCGACGATTATCATCGTTAATACCCTGAGCAATATAAACACCTTTAGAGACAGAACGATGGTTTTCGCGAACTTTAATATACATGGCATCGACATAAACATATCGAAAATTCGTATGTGTTAGGGAACGCCCTTTAAATTCGAAAACAGCAGGGTCCAAGTTTTTATTTACTGAAGAGACAAATGATTTAGAAACACCTTCGCCACAGAGTGTTTCAACAACCTTCTTAATACGGCGTGTTGAGACCCCATTAATATACATTTCGGTTAAAACAGCCACAAAGGCCTTGTCCATACGTTGATATTTATCGAATAGCTTGGTATCAAATTCTCCTGATCGTGTCCGAGGGACATCCAGTTCAACAGTCCCTACCTTTGTTTTAAAGTTTCTTTTATAGGAGCCATTACGATAATCTTTCCGGTCATCTGTGCGCTCATAGCGCTTAGCATTAATAAATTCCTCACGCTCTGCTTGCATATAGGCATTAAAGATGGTTACAGTTAGGGACTTCATCATCTGATCCATATCACTGTTTAGAACTGCCTCTGTAATTTCTTCTAAGTTTAGGGTAATATTTAGTTGAGCCATAATAATCTTCCTTTCAATGTGTTTTAGCCAATTACATTGTAACCAAAAAAGATTATTATGGTTTTTCTTTTTACACAATTATATGGACTTAATCTAGATGTTTGGGAACAGCTTACCTGTTAGATGATTTTAAATTAAGAAAAATTGGAATTGGCCTAGTAAGCATATATCCTTTTATTTTTCTTAATTCACTACTCAATTTATTGCCTTTTAATACCGTAAATTTAATCGATATTCTCTATGCCATATTCCTTTTCTTTTTATATAATTCAAAAAAAGGGAGTCATCACAGATCATTTTTGCTACACTAATGCCACAATTTATTTTGGAATGCTTTGATTATGTGGCAGGAAATTATTTGATGAGTCAAGCAATAGAGGATGTTTCGCAAATAATATTTTTTGACTACTTGAAGCGATTAATCCCTAGTTTGCTAGTGTGTATTTTGACTTTAGTTGTGACAAAGCGATACATCAATTCGCCATATTTTAAAAATCCGCTACTTCCTCTGGTTAATTATAGTATATTCGCTTTGCTGAACATACTTGGGTTCTACAATAATATTATACTTCCTACGAGTGCAGGTTCTCAAAATCGGGTACAGGAGTCTTTCTATTTTTTTGTTTTGCAGATTATAGTTGTGGCAGTGTTTGTATTTGTTATCTTGCAAAATAACAGGAGAGAATACGAGCATAAGTTAATGGAGGCTCGACTAGATAATATGGCTAAATATGTAGACCAACTAGAAGCAAGCCAAGATAAAATAAGGGCCTTTAGGCATGATTATAAGAATCTATTGACTACTGTTAAATCTCTTTTGAATGATAATCGTATAGATGATTTATTAGAATTTGTAGCAGGCTTGGATAGCTACTCAAAAAGAGAGTTAGATATCAAAAATGATAAAATTTTAGATCTTACTAAGGTAAAAAATCCTTATGTAAAAGCCCTGCTACTAGAAAAATTCTATTTGATTGCAGACAAGGGAGTCTTGGTTTATTTTGAATGTCCGCATAATATACAGGATTTTTATCTTGCTGACTATGACCTGATTCGTATTCTAGGAATTTTATTAGACAATGCGCTTGAGGCGGTAGCTGATCAGAACCAGGCTCGTCAAATCAATATCTTGTTTTATTTAGAAGGCAATCAAATTGAAATTTATATTGAAAACTCTTTAAATCAAGCGATTGATTTAGAAAAAATTCAAATTAAGGGCTTTTCTAGTAAAGCCAATCATACGGGTTTGGGTTTGTCTAATTTGCGGCGTATCGCCAAGAAATATCCTAATCTTTTTATACATCTTGAAAATCAAGCTAACACTTTTTCTGTTCAATTGATTATCACAGCCCCTTAGGAGGTTTTTATGCACTCAATCTATATTTGTGACGATAATTCTATCCAGCTACTAGATATTACTGATATCATTAAAGATTATGTCCTTTTTCATAACCATGCTTATAAAATGGGGGGCTTCAGTCCAGATCCAGCTGACTTATTTAATCAGATTCAGGCAGATCAAGTGAGACTGGGTGTTTATTTTCTAGATATTGAATTAGGCAACCTTGACACCAATGGCATTGATTTAGCAACAGCGATTCGCCAGATAGATCCCTTTGGTAAAATTATTTTTATTACCAGCCATACTAAATATGCTCCTATGGTCTTGAAGCGCAAGGTAGAACCCTTTGCCCTAGTTGAAAAGGGTGATAAAGAGGTGATGCGTCAAGAAATTTTCCAGTGTTTAAATTTGATCACGGACCAAGAAAATAGCGTTTCAAATCAAGAGGATCCTATGATTTCTTTTAAAATAGGCAACAAAGTCTATCGATTTTTAATTGATGAGGTGATTTATATCCAGATCTCATCGCTGCCCCACCGTTTGGAACTGGTGACAGAGACCGGGCATTATCAGTTCTATGGCAAAATTAAAGCCTACCAAAGGGAATATCCCCAAGACTTATTTGGTATTAGTCGTAGCACCCTAATCAATCCCGATAAAATTCGTTTGGTTGATGGTGACAAGCGATTGCTCACGCTTGATAATGGTGACCAATTACCCTTCTCAGCCAGCAAGAAAGTGGCGTTAGAAAAATTTGTATTAGCTAAACATAAGACATAAAAAACTTCGCTAGCGAGTTGCTCAGCGAAGTTTTTTTATGTTGTTTACTTATTATTAATTACCCCAGGCGCCATAAGCTGCACCGGCTGCTCCTCCAACTACGGCACAGACCGGTTTATAGGCGGGACAAATGCGGTAGCCAGCTGCAGCCCACGACAGCATATTAGATGCCACATCAGTGCGCTTACCACCGCCTTTTATTTTTAGTAGTCTTTCTGCTTTAATAGTTTTTTCATGTAAAATTTTCATTAGATATCTCCCCTTCTAACAGCTATATAAGTAATTCCAGTACAAATTAAACTTAACAAAATAATACCACCAAAGTTATAAATAATATCACTGGCTTGCCAGGACAGTTGACCTGATTGTAATAATCTGATAAGCATAGCTACTCCAGTTAAATCAACATAGCCACGCCAGATTGCTTGGCTGAAGAAATAGGTCATGTTTTTGTTTGCTTGAAAAATTTTGTGGAAATCTTTGTAGCTGGTAAATAAGTGGACAGCAGCTACTAGAAGGATATCCCAAGCAAAGCTCGTTATGCCTAGCAGGTTGATCAACAATCTAATCCAGACATAGATACGCATATATTTTGCTGCTTTTGTCATAGGGCCAACCTCCTTTTAAAATTTAATTTTTTAATTTTGGGCATCTAAGGCACCTGTGGCGCCACCTACAGCGACACCTGCTAAACCACCTAGAACGGCACAACCAGGTCCACAGACTACACTACCTAAAGCTGCACCACCAGCACCAACCTCAACCATTCCTTTAGTCACCTCTCCTAATTGCTGCCACTTATTATGGCCGGCTCGAATTGATTTTAGTGATTGATCTTCTAATTTTGTAAAATTCATTATGACGACCTCCTTTCACTAGGCTTAGCTAACTAACAAAACTTCCATTGGTTGCCAAGGTTCGTTTAGTAATCGATTACATCTTTAGTATAACAAGATTTTAAGTTCTTAGAAAAAACCTTCATTAAATTACTTTTTTTCTTCTTAAACTGTGAATAAGTTAGTTAAATATACTATGCTGTTCGATTCATGAAAAATTAATAGCAGTTTAGGAAGGATTATCACAGTTTTGTTTTTAAATAGATAGAATAAGCTAAAACTGATTTAAAATTTGGGGGAGCTATAGATGGCTAAATTTAAATTTATTGCCCAACAGGACCAGAGTGATTGTGGTGTTGCCTGTTTGGCCATGGTCCTAGCCCATTACGGCAGCCAGGTGCCCTTACACCGGTTAAGACGAGAATCAGGTACAGATAAGCAGGGGACTTCTGCCTATGGTCTGAAAATAGCCTTAGAGGGCTATGGCTTTGATTGTTTGGCAGTTGAGGCTGATAATACTGTTTGGCAAGATCCGGACATGTCCTTCCCGGCCATCGCCCATGTCATTAAAGAAGGTGACCAACTCCATTACCTAGTTGTCTATGGTCTAGAGGGTGACCAACTGTTAATTGCTGATCCGGCTGAAGCTAAAATACAGATGAGCTTGGCTGACTTTGCAAGTATTTGGACGGGTGTCCTCTTGATTCCGACGCCAGGAGAAAATTATCAAATCCAAGTTCATAAAAGTAAAGGGCTATCACAGTTTTTCTCACTGATTATGGATAATAAAATCCTGCTGGCTAAAATTATTTTGGCTTCAATAGTGGTCATCGCTATTAGCATTGGGTCTTCTTTTTATTTTCAAGTACTGATTGACCAATTAATTCCTCGGAACAACTATCACTGGCTAAATGTTTTTTCTCTAGGTTTATTAGCTGCCTACTTGGCCATGGTCATTTTTAAATACATTCGGAGCAAATTATTGGTAATTTTGGGTCAAGAGATGAGCCAAACAATTATGTTAGATTATTTTAACCATGTTTTAGACCTACCCTTAGATTTTTTTACTAACCGCCAGGCCGGTGACATTATCTCTCGCTTCTTAGATGCCAATAAAATTGTCAATGCTCTAGGCTCAGCATCTATCACCCTGGTTTTAGATGTTGGGATGGCGGTTATTGTTGGGTTAACACTAGCCTGGCAAAATGG
This sequence comes from Aerococcus urinaehominis, assembly GCF_001543245.1. Classification (GTDB taxonomy): domain Bacteria; phylum Bacillota; class Bacilli; order Lactobacillales; family Aerococcaceae; genus Aerococcus; species Aerococcus urinaehominis. Next base: position 961,433 of record NZ_CP014163.1, on the reverse strand, counting down.
CTTTTTATTTTTATTAACTTTACTCTCTTTGCCTTTTTATTTCTTGGCCATCTACCGATTTGTTAAGCCACTCGATCAGGCCAACAGAGAAGAAATGTCCAGTCAAAGTCAATTGAACGCTAAGATTATTGAATACTTACAAGGAATCGAGAGCCTAAAAACCAATAACTATACGACTGCTGCTAAGCAGGCAGTAAGATTTCAGTTTTTAGTTACCATGCGGGATGCGCTCATTACAGCTGTTTTAGAGATTAAGCAAGAAAGTATCAAAGAATTGGTTGGTTTGTTAACAACTAGCCTGACCTTGTGGTATGGCGCTTATCTGGTGATGCAAGGCCAGCTGACTTTGGGGCAATTAATCACTTACAATGCCCTAGTTGTTTATTTTACTGGTCCCTTGCAAAATATTTTCAAGCTTCAAGCTAGTCTCCAGGAAGCTGGTGTTGCCAACCAGCGTTTAAATGAGGTCCTGGAAATTGACAGTGAGTATGCAAGCAACCAGTATGGGATTTATACGAATAACTTGAAGAAGGAGATCAGTATCTGCCAACTGTCCTTCGCCTATAATATTAATCAAATTACCTTAGAAGATATTAATTTAACCATCCCTTATGGGCAAAAAGTAGCCTTGGTAGGGCCTAGCGGGTCTGGTAAGTCTAGCCTGGCCAAACTCCTAGTTGCCCTCCATCGTCCCCAAACTGGTCAAATCTGTTTTGAGGACCTTGCTATTAATGATTTGAAAATTCAATCGCTTCGCGAGCGAATTTATTACCTGCCCCAGGATAATTTTATTATAAAGGGGAGTTTGTATAATAACTTGGTCTTGGACCAAGAGGACCAGATTAGCTTCGGCCGCATTGAATATGTCATGAATCAGTTGGACTTAAGAGATTTTGCCCTGAGTCATTCGCTGGGGCTAGACCAACCGCTCGAAGAAGGGGGTCAAAACTTATCAGGTGGGCAAAAACAAAGGATTGTCCTAGCTCGTGCCTTGTTACGGGATGCAGATATTTATATCTTAGATGAGGCGACTAGTGCCATGGATCCCATCCTAGAAAAGCAGGTGGTTAGTTACTTACTTTCTTTAGACAAGACCATTATTTTTATTGCCCATCATCTACCCTTGGTTGCCCAATTTGACCGGGTGATTTTATTAGACCAGGGACGGATTGTTGGTGACGGTGACCAGCAAACTCTATTACAGCAGTCTGAACTTTATCAGGCCATGTATGGCCAAGACCAGACAGGAGGTGATTCAGATGAATAAGCTCGATAATCGTCAGCTAGGACTAGTTCGTGGTGGCAATCTATGTGCCAATATTAGGGCTCAGCAAGCTCGGATAGCTGACTTAGTTGCTAGCGGTAAGATGAGGCCCGAAATTGCCCAAAGCATTAAATTCCCAGCCGTTTATTGTCCAGCTCAGGTTTACCAATAAAAATTTAAGAGAAATAGGAGCTTTGAAAATGAAACTCACTTTAACAACCAACCGTTTATTGGCGATCTATTTACTAATACTTTTAATGGCTAATGTCTACTTAACGAGCTTCTATGAGTTTTGGGGGCTACTAGCTAATATTTTGGCACAGTTAGTCTTGGCGCTTGGTTTATGGCGGTTGTTTGCTGGTTCTAGGCAGGAGCCTACCAGTTACCTAAGTCGCTTCGTCTTTCTACAACTAGTTACCTGTGTGAAAGTGGGCTTATGGTCATTACTATTGGTGGTTCCTGGCGTGATCAAGTCATTGGATTATAGCCTAGCGCCATACCTGTTGATGGATAGGTCTGACAGTGGCTCACGAAAATTACTGGCAGAGAGTCAGCAGCTAGCCAAGGGTCACCGTTGGCAAATATGTGGCTACCGTTTGACTTGCTCTTTTAAAATTGCAGGTCTGCAACTAGCTATGTTGTTATTGGGCTACCCGATTTTCCTAGCTCCTTTACGCCAGCCAGGTGTAGCAGGTGCTAGCCTGACCCCTTTACTATGTTTTATGCTGCTAGCCACTGTCGTAACCAGCCCGCTAATGGTTGCCAGTTATCGTAGCTATCAGGAAAAAATGATAGCTCTTTACAGGCAAGCTGTGCAGGCATAGTTAACTAACTCGACAGTGATGCCAATATTCATATAATGAGAGAATCTAGAATTTAATGTGCTTCCCCTAAGGTAAACTACTTTAGGGGGATTTTTATGTATTAATTTAGTATAGAAGATGTAGCTCATCTGATTTCTTTAAAAAATGGAATCAAAGATACGGATATAAAAAAGATCACCTATACAACTAGTATAGGCGGTCTCAGTATTTATTTATATTATTGTTTACTTAATGGAGGTGGTTCATGCAAGATGGGGCTATACAAGGTTGTTTTATATAATGATAAGATCTAATTTCCCCAAGCGCTATAAGCTGCTCCCGCTGCGCCAATAGCTACAGCACAAGCAGTCTTATAGCCGGCGGGACAAACTTTAAAACCAGCAGCAGCGCCATGTAATATACCAGCTGCAATATCAGTTCGCTTACCACCGCCTTTAATTTGCAGTAGTAACCCCTCATTAATAGATGTTTCATGTAAGATTTTCATTAGATATCTCCCCTTCTAATGGCGATATAGATGATTATAGTAAAAGGTAAACTTAGGACCGCAACAAAGCCAAGTTCATACAGGACATCGCTTGCTTGCCAAATTAACTGGCCTGTTCTTAGTAACTTGGTAAACATGCCTAGTCCGGTTAAAAAAACGTAGCCACGCCAGATAAATTGGCTAAAGGCGTAGATTAAACTTTTATTTTCGTGCAATTTTTGGTGGAAATCGTCGTAGTTAGTGAATAAATCGACAGCAGCTACTAGAAAGATGTCCCAAGCAAAGCTCGTTATGCCAATTAGGTTGATAAATGATCGCATCCATACATAGATTCGCATATATTTTGCTGCTTCTTGCACACTACCCACTCCTTTCTAGGTATAACATACTAGCAAGGCTAACAAGTCCTTAAAATAAATGGTAACATTAGTGATTCAACTTGAAGTAATCGATTACAAATTTATTTTATCAATATTGTAAGCAACAAGGCGCGGTCTTTCTTCAATCAGCCGTTCTTCATCTCGAATTAGGAAAGGGTGATTAATCCCCTAATGATTAGCAGTCTTTCAGGAAGATTTTTAGTCAAGTGATGCTGTAATTTTAACCAAAATTAGTGTTTTTTTGATCATAGTCGAAATAGTCATATTTTAAAGTGACTCAACCAGATCATTTATATATATAGGGGGCTGTAAGATTGCTAAAATACTAAGCTTGTTCTTTTGATTTATATTTAAGCGTTTACCGTGATCGACTTGGGCAAACACTAGCAAATTTGCTTTGTTAACCAGTTTGTATATGCTAATATTTAACTAATTCTTAAAAGAGAATGGAGTTATCACCTTGTTAAATGATTTAAAGGTCAAGGTTGGTCCCCAGGTCTACCAATACCATGAGGGTGCCCTTGACGATATGGTTGGTATTTTGCAGGCCCACCGTGCCCAGCGTATCTTGTTGGTTCACGGCCAGGTGTCCTGGCAAAAGGCGCAACCTTATTTAGCTAAACTTTATCGCAGTAAACTCACTATTTATGAAGAAAAACACCGGGGCGAGTGTTCCTATGTGGAAGCTAACCGCCTGGCTCAAATCATCCAAAGTCACCACATTGACTTTGTCATCGGCGTCGGTGGCGGCAAGATTTGTGATGTTACCCTACAAGCAGCAGCTATCAGTAATATCCCTTATGGCGTGGTGCCAACCTTGGCCTCTAACTGCGCCCCTTGGACGCCGATTTCTGTGATGTACAAGGAAGATGGTAGCGCTGAAGAAATTTCGGAACATGAAGACCGCCAAGCTGTTTTTATGCTAGCCGATCCGCGCTTAATTATTGATGCCCCCCAGCGGCTTTTTATCGCTGGTGTTGCAGATACCATGGCCAAGTGGTATGAGTCTGATGCCATTCTCTCCCAGGAAAAGTTCCAACTAGAAGCCTTTCCTATCTTGGCCCGGCAAACGACAATTATGTGTCGGGATATCATGTTTGACCAGGCCCAACAAGCCATTGCCGATATGGCAGCTGGTCAAGTTACCCCGGCCTTTAAACAGGTATCAGAAATGATTATGGCAGTGGCTGGCTTGGTAGGCGGTTTCGCTAACAAGTATGCTCGTGTGACCCTAGCCCATGCGGCCCATGATGCTTTGACGGCAGCCCTGCCGGCTATCCACCAGTATAACCATGGTGAGATTGTGGCTTATGGCATCTTCTTTCAGCTAGCAGCTGAAGAAAAGTGGTCGGAGATTGACCGCCTACAGGACTTCTTTAGGCCGCTTAACCTGCCGTGCGCTCTGGCTGATATGGGGATTGTCCTAGACCAGGACTTAGCGCGCGACTTGGCCCAGCGGATGAACCGGCGCAGCCAGGTCCACACGCTGCCTTACCAAGTTGATGAAGATTTCTTGCAAACTAATTTTGAGCGTCTAGAGAATTATATGGCTCAAAAGACGGCTATGTAAATCTATGAAAGTGCTTGCATAATCTTACAAATCGCTTATAATGAATTTGTAAACTAAAGTAAGGAGAGCGCTTATGACTAGAGCAAGCGGTGTATTATTACATATTTCTTCCCTAGCCAATGATTTTGGTATCGGCTCTTTTGGTCAATCAGCCTATGACTTCGTTGATTTTTTAGTAGCAACCAAGCAGAGCTACTGGCAAATATTGCCACTGACAACAACTAGTTATGGTGATTCACCCTACCAATCTTTCTCGGCTTTTGCCGGCAATACCCATTTTATCGACTTAGAGCGTCTAAGTCAGGCAGGTTTGTTAAATCCTGCTGCTTACCGGGATGTGGACTTTGGTAGTGACCCTAATAAAATCGATTATGCTAAGGTGTTTGAGGCTAGACGGCCTATCCTGGAGCAGGCGGTTGCCAATTTTGTCAATCAAGGCTTGGACCAGTCGTCGGCCTATCAAAAATTTGTGACGGCTAGCCAAGACTGGCTTGATCCCTATTGTCGTTACATGACGGTAAAAGAAAAATTTGGCCTACAGGCTTGGTATGAATGGGATGAAGCCTACCAGGACTATCAGAGTGAGGCAGTGGCTCATTATGTCGCTAGTCAACCTGATACTTATAAGTTTCATGAAGTTTGCCAATACTTCTTCCAGGTTCAGTGGCAGGAGCTCAAGGCTTATGCTAATAGTCACCATATCCAAATTATCGGCGATATGCCGATTTATGTGGCTCGCGATAGTGTGGAGATGTGGCAACGGCCCGAATATTTCAAGGTTGATGTCAAGATGAATCCGACCATGGTTGCTGGTGTACCACCTGATGCCTTTACGGCCGATGGTCAATATTGGGGCAACCCGATTTATGATTGGGATTATATGGCTGACCAGGGCTATGACTGGTGGCTATGGCGTTTAGACCATAGTTTTGATCTTTATGATATTATCCGCATTGACCACTTCCGGGGCTTTGAATCCTTCTGGGAGGTGCCTTTCGGCGCGCCGACTGCTGCCTATGGTCACTGGACCAAGGGGCCGGGTAACCAGCTTTTTGATAGTCTTAAAGCAGCCCGCGGTGATTTGGCGATTATTGCTGAAGATTTAGGTTATATGACCCAAGAAGTGATCGATATGCGCGATGCCACAGGCTATCCGGGCATGAGGATATTACAATTTGCCTTTGATGGTGAGGCTGATAGCGACGACCTACCTCACCATTATCCAGTAAACAGTGTGGCTTATGTGGGCACCCATGATAATGAAACAGCCCGTGGTTGGTATGAAGAAACTGCTAGCCAGGCAATCCGTGACCAGATGGATGCTTACTTGAACCGGCGACCAGGAGAACCTGCTTCTCATGCCCTTAACCGGGGGATTGCCGCCAGTGTCAGCGATACTGTGATTTATACTATGCAGGACTTATTAGATTTAGGTAATGAGGCACGGATGAATGTGCCGTCCACAATCGGCATTAATTGGATGTGGCGGATGGACAGCCGGGCAATTACAAACACGCTCAAGGAGCAGCTGCTTAATTTAACCAGCCTGTATTTCAGGGAGAACGAAAAATTAAGCGAAGACCCTGAGGACATTTAGTCCTAATTTAAAATGTAACTGTTACGACTAATTCTTTTTGGAGGAAAAAATGCCAAATAATAATGTAAAAAGCGTTGCTATGGAATACCTAGATAAGCCGATTAGCGAATGCACCAACCAAGAGCTCTATTATATTTTATTAAAAATTGTTCAACGCGAAGCCAAATTATTGCCAGTCAATAATGAAAAGAAAAAGCTTTACTATATTTCAGCTGAATTTCTAATTGGTAAAATGTTAAGTAATAACTTGCTTAACCTAGGCATCTACGATGAAGTGAAGGCTGAGCTAGCTGCTAATGGCAAGTCATTGGATGATATTGAATTGGCTGAAATTGAGCCGTCACTAGGTAATGGTGGCTTAGGCCGTTTAGCAGCTTGTTTCTTAGACTCACAAGCTACCCTAGGCTTAACAGCTGATGGTGTTGGTTTGAACTACCACTTTGGTCTTTTCCAACAATTCTTTAAATTTAACCAACAAGGCTACAAACCAGATGAGTGGTTGATTGAGCCGACCTGGTTAACTAAGAGCGACGTGCAATATGAAGTACCCTTTGCCCGCTTTACCCTAACTTCCACTCTATATGATTTAGAAGTATTAGGTTACAAGCAAGAAACGCGTAACCGTTTGCGCTTATTTGACTTAGATTCAGTCAATGCTGATATTATTGAAAAGGGCTCAATTTCCTTTGATAAAACAAATATCGAAGAAAACCTAACCCTCTTCTTGTATCCAGATGATTCCGACCGTAACGGTGAATTATTACGTATTTACCAGCAATACTTCATGGTATCTAATGCTGCCCAATTAATTATTGACGAAGCCTTAGAAAAAGGTTCTAACCTACATGACCTGGATGAGTACGCTGTGGTACAAATCAACGATACCCACCCAGCCTTAATTATCCCTGAGTTTGTGCGCCTATTAACCACCAAGCATGGTTTGACCTTTGAAGAAGCTGTTGATGTGGTTAGCAAGGTTGTAGCATTCACCAACCACACTATCCTGCAAGAGGCCTTAGAAAAATGGCCAATGAACTATCTGGATGAAATTATTCCTGATGTGGCTAATATTATCCGCGGCTTATCTGATCTAGTGAAGCATAACTTCCCTGGTAATGATGCGGTAAGCATTATCGATAATAACGACCGGGCTCATATGGCGCATATGGCCATCCACTATGGTTTTTCAGTTAACGGGGTAGCACGTCTGCATACTGAAATCTTGAAGAATTCTGAACTTAAAGCCTTCTACGATATTTATCCTGAGCGCTTTAATAACAAGACGAACGGTATTACCTTCCGTCGTTGGATTATGGCTTCTAACCATGAATTAAGTGAATTCTTAGATGAAAAAATTGGTCGGGCTTGGCATCATGATGCCGACTTAACTGGTTTATATGACTTCCAAGATGATGAAGAAGTCTATCAAAAACTAGCTGAAATTAAGGCTACCAAGAAAGAACATTTGGCTGAACATCTCCGTATCACCCAAAATATTCCAATCCGGACTAACTCCATTATTGATGTCCAAATTAAACGGATTCATGAGTACAAGCGTCAACAAATGTTGGCCCTCTATATTATCAAGAAATATCAAATGATTAAGGCTGGTCAAAAACCAAAGACACCAATTACGATTCTCTTCGGTGGTAAGGCTGCGCCGGCTTATACCATTGCTCAGGATATTATTCACCTGATCTTGACTCTATCTGATTTGATCCAACGTGATCCAGAAGTTAGACCTTACTTACAGGTAGAAATGGTTGAAAACTATAATGTTACTGAGGCTGAGTACTTGATTCCGGCAGCTGATATTTCTGAACAAATTTCCTTGGCTTCTAAGGAAGCTTCTGGTACTGGTAACATGAAGTTCATGCTTAACGGGGCCTTGATCTTATGTACCTTAGATGGCGCCAACGTTGAGATTGCGGAAAAAGTTGGTGAAGATAATATCTATATCTTTGGTCGTTCTTCAGAGGAAATTGTTGACCTTTATGCGCGCAATGCTTATAGCGCTCACGACTATTATCACCGGGAAGCAATTAAGCCAATCGTGGACTTTATCGTTTCTGATGAAATGCTCGAGTTAGGTAACAAGGAAAACCTGCGTCGTCTCCATACGGATATTGCTAATAAAGACTACTTTATGGCCTTGATTGATTTGGAAGAATTTATCGATGTCAAAGAACAAATGTATGCTGATTATGAAGACCAAGAAGCCTGGATGCGTAAGGTCCTAGTTAACATCGCTGAAGCAGGTTACTTCTCAAGTGACCGGACTATCCGCGAGTATAATGATGATATCTGGCATTTAGAAAGTAATTATCAAACTGAAGCCTAGGTGCTGTAAATCAAATTATTAAGAAGAGTCTAGTGGGCTACCACTAGGCTTTTTTACGTCTATAAAATATGGTTTTTAGTCTATGACTATAGAAAAATCAAAAAGATTGGTATAATGAAATAACAAATTTACTTAAAATTTAAAATTTAAGCGTTAATCGTTGCCAGCACTGGCTTTTTGCCGTTAACTTGAAATCAGTTAATGTAAAATTTGTGAAAATCAGGTAAGATTATTGTAAATAAGCTTTATAATTATAAAGAATTCATTAAAATGTAAGAGAGTGAGGTTAGAGGTGTGTTTTCTGCAATTAAAGAGCTAATTGGTGCTTACAAGGCTAATGATGTCTCTATTAAATCCTCCTTAGAAGTGTTGCTCACTATCCCAGGTGTCCATGCTTTGGGTTTGCACAGAGTAGGTCATTTCTTCTATAGGCACCGTCTTTATTTAATCGCTCGTTTAATTGCAAATTTTTCACGCTTTATAACCGGAATAGAAATTCATCCGGGTGCCCAGATTGGTCGTCGCTTGGTGATTGATCATGGGGGTGGCACAGTGATTGGTGAAACAGCTGTGGTTGGTGATGATGTTATGATATTTCACGGTGTCACCTTAGGTGGGACCGGCAAAGATAAGGGTAAACGTCATCCTGATGTTGGCGACGGTGCAATGATTGGTGCCCATGCCCAGGTTTTAGGGCCAATTTGTATTGGTGCCCATGCCAAGGTTGGTGCGGGTGCAATTGTTCTTAAGGATGTGCCGGCCTATGCAACAGCTGTTGGCAATCCGGCCCGTAATATTGAAAGAGACAGCAAGCAGAGTGAGGGTGTCGATAAGCATGATCAAAATTTACAACAGCTTAACTAGAGAAAAAGAAGAACTTAAACCACTACGGCCTGGTGAAATTAGCATGTATGTTTGTGGCCCTACCGTTTATAACTACATTCATATTGGTAATGCACGGTCAACAGTAGCTTTTGATACGGTACGCCGCTACTTGGAGTACCGGGGCTACCAGGTTAAATATGTTTCTAATTTTACTGATGTTGATGACAAGATTATTAACCGAGCGCATGAAGAGGGTCTTACAACTGATGAGGTCGCGGATAAATATATCCAGGCCTTCTACCAGGATACCGACGCCCTAAATGTGATGCGGGCTACTGCTAATCCCCGGGTAGTTGAAAATATGGCGGATATTATTGCTTTTGTGGCTGACCTAATTGATAAAGGCTATGCTTATGCAACTAATGGGGACGTATATTTCCGGGCGCGACAATTTAAGGGTTATGGCAAGCTATCAGACCAGAATTTAGATGACCTACGTGAAGGAGCTAGCCAGCGGCTTGCTAGTGATGATCAGGCAGTCAAAGAGGATAGTGTGGATTTTGCCCTTTGGAAAGCAGCCAAACCAGGTGAAGTATCTTGGGACTCACCTTGGGGGATAGGGCGTCCCGGTTGGCATATTGAATGTTCAGTTATGGCTACCAAGTATTTGGGGGATACAATTGATATTCATGCTGGTGGCCACGATTTAATTTTCCCGCATCATGAAAATGAGATTGCTCAGTCAGAAGCTAAAACCGGTCAAACTTTTGCTAACTATTGGATGCATAACGGTTTTGTAACTATGGGTGATGATGGCGAAAAAATGAGCAAGTCTTTAGGGAATTTTGTGCTGGCCCATGATTTAATTGCCGAAATTGATCCCCAAGTTATCCGCTATTTCTTAGCGACGGCCCACTACCGTAGTCCTTTGAAATTTAGCCAGCAAAACATCCAAGATGCTAAAAATAACTTGGAAAAATTAAATAATGCTTATAAAAATGCCAACTATCGTCTCCCAACAGCTGTGCAAGCACTGGACCAAGATGACCATGAGCTGGCAAAAATAGCTAGCCATGAGGCGGCCTTTGTTGCGGCTATGGATGATGATATCAATACCCCGAATGGCATGACTGTTATCTTCCAGCTGATAAGAGATATGAATGTATATAGTGAACAGGACCAGGTTTCTCAGGCTGTACTGCAAGCATACTTAGATAGTTTTAGCCAACTTACTGGTGTCTTTGGTCTCATATTTACTAGTGAAGCAGACTTACTTGAAGATGATATTCAGGCCCTAATTGATGACCGCCAAGCTGCCCGTCAAAACAAGGATTTTGCTCGCGCTGACCAGATTCGTGACCAGTTAAAGGCCCAGGGTATCGAATTAGATGATACACCGCAAGGGACCCGTTGGAAACGAGTTGACCAATAATGGTTAGTGATATTAGGCAAATAAATGGCTTAGCCTTAGCCTACTTGGGCGATGCGGAGTGGGAAGTAATGGTTAGACGCCATATTTTAGCTGCAGGATTAACTAAGCCTAACCAACTACACCAGACAGCTACCCGCTTTGTTTCTGCTAAGGGCCAGGCCCGCTTGATGCAAGCGATGCTAGACCAGGAGGGCTTTTTAAGTGACCAAGAACTAAGCTATTATAAACGCGGCCGTAATGCTAAAAGTCATACTGCTGCCAAAAATACTGATATTCAAACTTACCGAATTGCGACAGGCTTTGAGGCTTTGATGGGTTATTTGGCTGTGAGCCAGCCGAGTCGATTTAAAGCGGTTGCTGAATGGGGTATCACTTATTTAGAGGAGAGTAGCCATGACTAAAGACCAAAAAAGGAGCCAGGAAGATTTCATTTATGGTATTCATGCTGTAAATGAAGCCATGTCTGCTGGTCGTCCTTTTAACAAGTTATTTGTCCAAGACCAGGCCGATAAACAGGCCTTAGCTAAGTTAGTAGGCCGGGCTAAAAAAGAAAAGATTCTAGTTAATTTTGTGCCTAAAAAGAAGCTAAATGAACTGACTGACCATGCAAACCACCAAGGGGTAGTTGCAGCTGTAGCGGCTTATGAATACGCCGATATCGACGATATGCTAGCGCTGGCTAGCAGTCGTCAAGAACTGCCTTTTATTTTGATTTTAGATGGTATTGAAGATCCACATAATCTTGGCTCTATCTTGCGGACAGCTGATGCGTGCGGGGTACATGGGGTGATTATCCCTAACCGACGGGCGGTTGGTCTGACCCAGACGGTGGCCAAGACTTCGACTGGTGCGATTGAGCATGTGCCGGTGGCCCGGGTAACCAACCTGCGCCAAACGGTTAAAAAACTCAAGGCGGCTGGTGTGTGGGTATTTGGAACTGATATGCAAGGTCAAAGCTACTGGGAGATGCAGGCTGATTTGCCGCTAGCTATCGTGATTGGCAACGAGGGCAAAGGCATTTCGCCTGGTCTAGCTAAAGAGCTAGATGGAACGGTGACTATCCCTATGGTAGGGCATGTCCAGAGTCTGAATGCCAGTGTGGCTTGTGCCTTAATCAGTTACAAGGTATTGGAGAAGCGGCAAAGAGCTAAAGGATAGGAGGGAGAAGATGGCGAGGCGAGAGCAACTTATTGTTGATGGCTACAATATGATTGGTGCTTGGCCGCCATTAGTCCAGTTGAAAGACCAGGACCAAATGGCGGCGGCAAGAGATTTGCTACTGGCCCTTTTGTCTAACTATTCTGCTTATCATGATATTGACACTTGGGTTGTTTTTGACGCCCAGTTCGTGCCCGGCATTAGCCAGCGATACCAGCAATTTCGACTGGAGGTGGTCTTTACAGGAGAAGGGGAAACTGCTGATCAATTTATAGAAGCGATGATAGAAGACCGAGTGAATGTGTTGACTAATGTGACAGTGGCAACTAGTGATCTAGCCGAACAGTGGTTAGTTTTTCAAAAAGGGGCCCTACGTAAGTCAGCCAATGAATTGTGGCGGGATGTGATTGGTACTGAAAAAGAAATTATTAGCGAAAATAATGATTATAACCATCGCCGTTACCGCCGCCGTTCGCCTTGGACTAGTCATCAGATGAAGCAACTAAAGTATTTGCTGGATAATCTTAGTGACCAATAAACGATTTTAATCGAGGAGGAAGCTGTGGTTCAAAATAATGAAGAATTATTTTATAAGGCGTTATCTGATAAAGACCTGATTAAAAGATGGCAGAATGGAGATGAGGAAGCTTTTCGGACCCTTGCGCGTCGTTACCTTCCTTTAGCCTATGCTGCTAGTCGTAGCTATCGCATCCAGTTAATGGATAGCGATGATTATATTCAAGAGTTACTCGTGTCACTTAATAAGGCCACTAAAGAATTTAAAGTTAACAGTGATGTATCTTTTGCTGCCTTTATCAAAAGAACTTATCATAATCGTATGGTTGATCTCGTACGAGCTGAGAATGCTGTTAAACGTCTAAGTGATAAGCATAAAAGTTATTTGGAAGATAAGTTTCCTGATGGCTGCTGGCATGAACATTTGCTTACGCCTTCAGCTTCTGATAACCCTGAAAATAGAGTGATTATTAGGGAATCCTATGCTGAATACCGTCAGGCTTTATCTGAATTAGAGCGGCTAGTCTTTGATCTTAGTTTAGCAGGTAAAACTGTTAAAGAGATAGCTAGCCAACTATCATGCTCAGTCTCTCAAGTCAGCCGTGCCCAGCAACGCTGTCGACTAAAACGACTCTATTATTTTGATTAATACTAGTGATAAAATTGGAGCCAGGGCTAGCCTTGGCTCCTTACTGATTCTTATTGACTTTTGAAAAAAAGCCATTTATCATGTTTAAATATAAGTAAAACAAAGGAAGTGCGCGTCGATGGCAGTTGCTAAAATTACTCTGGCCTGTACTGAATGTGGTCAAAGAAATTATACGGTTAAAGTAAACCCCGCTAATCGTACGGAACGGTTAGAAGTAAAGAAATTCTGTAAATACTGCAACAAGCACACCCTCCATAAACAAACCAAGTAGCGGAGAAGTGAGAGAAAGGATGTTATTATGGGCTTCATCAAGGGCGTTTTTCATGAGATGAAAATGGTCACTTGGCCAACTGGCCGCGAATTAATGCGGTATACCGGTATTGTTGTAGCAACAATTATTGTTGTTGCTGTATTCCTTGGCCTAGTTGACTGGGCAGCAACCCAAGCCTTTAATTGGTTCTTACAAGTTTAAAAGGAAGCCAATAAAATGTCGCAAGTCCTTTTACTTTATGGTAAACTTAAAGGGAAGAAGTTGCGGATAAAACCTTTCACATCGTTGAGAGGTTTTTTAATTTGAAAAAGAAAGAGGAAGCGTCTGTGGTAGAACAATTAGAGCAATCCAAGCAATGGTACGTCCTTCACACCTATTCTGGGTATGAAAACAAAGTTAAACAAAATTTAGAGATGCGGATCACCTCCATGGGGATGGCAGATTATATCTTCACGGTTGTTGTACCTGAGGAGGAGCAAGTTAAGCGTAATAAAAATGGTGAAACCAAGTCTGTGATGGTCAAAACTTTCCCGGGTTATGTGTTAGTGGAAATGATAATGTCCGATGAAGCCTGGTTTGTTGTGCGTAATACGCCGGGGGTTACTGGTTTCTTAGGCTCACACGGACAGGGTTCTAAACCAACCCCACTCTTACCAGAGGAAGTAAGCAATATTTTACGTAGCCAAGGTATGGCCAGCCGTCACCGGGATATTGAGTTTGACTTGGGTGAAGTGGTCTTAATTACTGATGGTGCCTTCGATGGTATGGAAGGTCGGGTTGAAGAAATCGACAACGAGCATGGTAAGCTCAAAGTGATTGTAGAGATGTTTGGCCGTGAGACCAATGCGGAAGTTAACTTTGACCAAGTTGATAAAATTTAGAAAAAGCTTGCTATTTTAAGCTAAATATGGTTTAATACCAAGATGTGTGGCAAACACACTGTGGGAGGGGTAAAAATTGCTGCCCCATTAAACCACAACACGAACAGAAACAAGGAGGAATGTGTCGTGGCAAAAAAAGTAGATTCAATCGTTAAATTACAAATTCCTGCAGGTCAAGCTAGTCCTGCGCCACCAGTAGGTCCTGCATTAGGTCAAGCTGGTATCAACATTATGGGATTTACTAAAGAATTCAATGAACGTACTAAAGACCAACAAGGTATGATTATTCCGGTCGTTATTACAGTTTACGAAGATCGTTCATTTAGCTTTATTACAAAAACCCCACCAGCAGCTGTATTACTTAAAAAAGCTGCAGGAACTGAAAAAGGTTCTGGTGAGCCAAATAAAAATAAAGTAGCAACAGTTACACGTGACCAAGTCCGTGAAATTGCTGAAACTAAAATGGAAGACTTAAATGCTGCCGATGTTGAAGCTGCTATGCGTATGGTAGAAGGTACTGCACGCTCAATGGGCTTCGTTGTTGAAGGCTAATTAAAGTAAACCGTCAAACGATAACAATCGTGGGAGGACTATCCGCTAAAACCACAAGGAGGAATAAAAATAATGGCAAAAAAATCTAAGAAACAATTAGCGGTTGCAGAGAAATTTGACAAGAATCAAATTTATGCAGCTGATGAAGCAGTAAAAATTATCCAAGAAAACTCATACACTAACTTTGATGCAACTGTTGAAGTTGCTTACCGCTTAGGTATCGATGTTAAGAAGAACGACCAACAAATCCGCGGTGCTATGGTATTACCTAATGGTACTGGTAACACCCAACGCGTTTTAGTTTTTGCTAAAGGCGAAAAAGCTGAAGAAGCGCGTGCAGCCGGTGCTGACTATGTTGGTGAGCAAGAATTCATCGACAAAATCAATGAAGGTTGGTTTGAATTTGACGTTATCGTAGCAACACCAGATATGATGGGTCAAATTGGTCGCTTGGGTCGCGTTTTAGGTCCTAAAGGTTTAATGCCTAACCCTAAAACTGGTACAGTAACACAAGATGTGACTAAAGCCGTAACTGATATCAAAGCTGGTCAAGTAACTTACCGAGCTGATAAATCTGGTAATGTTCATGTGCCAATCGGTAAAGTGTCATTCAGTAACGAAGACTTAGTTGAAAACTTCAAGGCTTTACACGAAACTATTTTACGTGTGAAACCTGCTTCAGCTAAGGGTACTTATGTACGTAACTTAGTAGTGACTTCAACTATGGGACCTGGTGTCAAAGTTGATGTTAACTCTCTATAATTAGATATTTAACCTGGACTGCAGTCCAGGTTTTTTTATTATAATTCCTAGTTGACTAGGGTTATCATTTGTAAGCATAGAAGGGCTCGTGGTATCCTTGTTATAAGATGTAAGCCTTACAAACTAGGAGGAGAAAATATGAGGGATTACCAACTTTTTATTGATAACCAGTGGCAAGATGCCAGTAGTGGTGAAATGATTGACGTCATTAATCCTGCTAACGAAGAAGTAATTGGACGCGTACCCAAGGCTGGCCAGGCTGATGTAGATCGTGCCGTAGCAGCGGCTAAAAAAGCCTTTTTGCCATGGAGCCAATTGCATGTTGACCAGCGTATTTCCTTCCTAGAAAAAGTTGAGGAGGGTTTGGCTGCCCGCCAGGATGAAATTGCTGCTACAATTGTGGCTGAGCTAGGGGCAAGTAAGACCTTTTCTTGCCAGCGTCAGGCACCGATGGCAATTAAGGAGAGTCAGGCAACCTTAGACCAGGCGCGTCAATATCCATTCCAGGAAGATTTGGATAATGCGGTGATTAGACGTGAAGGTGTGGGTGTGGTCGCAGCGATTACACCTTGGAATTATCCTTTAAATCAAATCCAGCGTAAGTTAACACCAGCTCTAGTGGCCGGTAACACGATTGTCGTCAAACCAGCTTCAGAAACACCACTAACAGCCATGATTTATGCTGAAATTATTGAAGAGGCTGGTTTGCCAGCTGGTGTTTTCAATCTAGTCACTGGATCAGGTAGTGAGACGGGGGACTACCTAGCTGGCCACCCAGATGTAGATTTAATTTCCTTTACTGGTTCAACGGAAGTGGGTCAAGGACTTTATCATAAGGCGGCTAGTACAGTTAAGCAACTAGTATTAGAGTTAGGTGGGAAATCGGCCTTGATTTACTTGCCAGGTGGCGACCTACAAGCAGCTGTGAAGCAAGCAGTTGATAGCTGTGTTAACAACTCTGGTCAAACTTGTTCAGCCCTGACTCGTTTATTAATACCTGCTGATGAATATGATCGGACCAAGCAAGTAGTAAAAGACTATATTGACACTATCCAACAGGGCGACCCAAGTGACGCGGATACAGTCATTGGGCCTATGGTTTCAAAAGGACAGATGGAAACAGTTCTTGAATATATCGATCAAGGACAGGCTGAGGGCGCCGAATTATTAACGGGTGGTTACCGCTTAGAGCGACCAGGGTACTTTGTGGCACCAACTGTCTTTGTTGAGGCTGATAATCGCATGTCAATTGCCCAAGAGGAAATTTTCGGTCCTGTGCTAACTATTCTGACCTATCAAGACACAGAAGATGCTATTAAACAAGCAAATGATTCAATTTATGGCTTGTCAGGAGCAGTAGTTGGCCCAGAAGGTCCAGCACTAGAGGTGGCTCAGGCTATGCGAACAGGCAATGTGATTATTAATGGTGCCAGTATGCCTGACCACGCACCCTTTGGTGGCTACAAGCAATCGGGTGTAGGCCGAGAAAAAGGTCGTTTTGGTATCGATGATTATGTTGAAATTAAGGCAGTTTTCAAATAAAGATAAAAAAGTGTTGACCTAACTGAGTCATTCTGGTAATATAACTATCGTTGATGAAAATCAATTGCTTACCGAAGACAGCTAGCGGCTTTGCCTTAATTTCTAGCCGAGGAAGATCCAGTTAGGTCACACCGATGTGGCTTTATTAAGATCCTCTATGTCTTTGGACATAGAGTTTTTTTATTAAAAACTCTAAAAAATCTATGGAGGTGAAACTTAGTGAGCGAACAAATGATTGCTAAAAAACAACAGCAAGTAGATGAGGTTGTAGCGAAAATTGAAGCCGCGCAATCAATGATTGTTGTTGATTACCTAGGTTTAACGGTGGAAGAAGTGACTGAGTTACGTAAACAGTTACGTGAAGCTGGCGTTGAATTCAAAGTTATCAAAAACACTATCATGCGTCGTGCTTTAGATTCTATGGAAATCGACTATCATGCCGAAGTATTCCAAGGCCCAACTGCTGTTGCTTTTGGTATGGAAGATGCTGTAGAACCTGCACGTATCTTAAAGGATTTCGCTAAAGGAGCAGAAGCTCTAGAACTTAAAGGTGGGGTTATTGAAGGTAACACACTTTCAAAAGAAGAAATCTCTCGGATTGCTTCTCTACCAAACCGCGAAGGTCTACTTTCTATGTTACTATCAGTTCTTCAAGCACCTGTCCGCAATGTGGCATACGCTGTCAAAGCAGTGGCAGAAGCAAAAGAAGAAGAAGATGTTGCCTAATTTGGCATTATCCATCTAGAAGATTACCAAGTACAATTATATAAAATGGAGGAATAATAATGGCTTTAAATGTTGAACAAATTATTGCTGACTTAAAAGAAGCAACTATCCTAGAATTATCTGATTTAGTATCTGCAATCGAAGAAGAATTCGGTGTATCTGCTGCTGCTCCTGTAGCTGTAGCTGGTGGCGGCGATGCTGGTGCTGCTGAAGAGAAAACTGAATTTGACGTTGAATTAACTTCAGCTGGCGATGCTAAGATCAAAGTTATCAAAGCAGTTCGTGAAGCTACTGGCCTAGGTCTTAAAGAAGCTAAAGACTTAGTTGACGGTGCACCTGCAGTTGTTAAAGAAGGTCTTCCTGCTGAAGAAGCAGAAGCACTTAAAGCAGCTATCGAAGAAGCTGGCGGTTCTGCAGAACTTAAATAATAAAATCCATAGATTAAAAGCCTGGACTCCTGTCCAGGCTTTTTGCTTATTCTTTAGTTTGCGGCAGGCTGCTGACTGTGACTTGGTCAATGGTTCCCTCAAGGGTCAGACTAGTGATGGTTAGCACACCATTATTAATGAGATAGGATTGGCTAGCAGCGATAGGTAGGTTGTGCTGGCCCGCATAAGTTTTAATTGCAGCTTCTAAAGTCATGGTATCCTCAAAAGGTAGCTGAACGCCAGTCTGGCTGGCTACCTGTCCAACCAGGTCATGGGCTTGGAATTGGTTACTGCGTCTTGTGACAAATTCGTCGACAGAATCAGTGACTAAAAAACGCATGACCACAAAAATAATAGCTATTGCTAGGGTGCCTAGGACCAAGTCAAGCATGGTTGAAGCATAAATTAGCATTTTCCTGGCAATAACAAATAGAATTAGTTCTAAAATGGCATTGGTAGAGTGGTAAAGAATCATCAGGATGAGCTCAATGCCAACGATTAGGAGTAAGGCATAACCCAGGAAGCGCTGGAAGATTTCATAAGTTTCGGCCGGGTCATACTGGTAGATATGAATAAAGTAGGTAAAAAAATCTTTCAGACCAATGACAACACCGATAGCAATAACAATAGCGATAATGACCTCTAATATTGAGGTAGTCGTTTTCAACCTCTTTTTAGTACGATTAAGCATAAGCAAGCCTCCAATCTTTCTAGCCTATATTCTACTATAAAAGTAGGAACAAGGAAATTTTTGCTTGCCGGCCTTAAGCCATTTATCTAAACTAGGAGTAAAAGATTGATAAGGGAGTCTTAAAATGAGTAAACAATATTTTGAAAATAATCAGGACCTAGCCCATGATGTCCAAGCCCATCCTGTTCATGTCCTAGGTCGCGATTACCAATTTTATACCGATCATGGGGTTTTTTTTAAGACTGGCTTAGATTTTGGTTCGCGGGTATTAATTGAAACCATTATCGACCAAAAGCTATTGGCCCCTAAAATATTAGATGTGGGCTGTGGTTATGGTCCCATTGGCATAATATTAGCCAGTCATTTAGCGACTAGCGACCAAGTCCATATGGTGGATGTTAATGAACGTGCCTTAGGACTTGCCCAACAAAATGCGCAAATTAACGGTCTTAGAGACTTGCATATTTATTCATCAAATACTTATGACCAAGTCACCGACCAAGACTTTGACTTAATTGTCTCTAATCCCCCCATACGGGCTGGCAAGGCTGTTGTTCACCAGATTTTAGCAGGTGCCTATGATCATCTTAAAATTGGTGGTCGTTTGCTGGTAGTCATTCAAAAGAAACAAGGAGCCCCTTCTGCACAAAAGAAAATGGCAGAAGTTTTTGGCAATGTGACTGAGCTAGAAAGACGCAAGGGTTATTGGATTTTATCAGCTGTCAAAAGCTAGATAGTTTGTGAAACTATATTATTTAACAAATGATCTCTATCAATATATGCAAGCCTTTCTTGCATATGTTAATATAGATTAGATTGTGAAAAAGTACAATATCGGCAAGGTATTGTACTTTTTATTTGCTCAAATTGCAAGGGTTTCCATTACTTTTAGTTAAGTAATTGGTTTGAAAAAATTTAAAAGAAAAAGAGTAGATTTCAGAAAAAAAAGAGCCAGCTAAGCCTGTCTCTTTTGAAATGGTTTGCTGGATTTGTTAGGGTGATAAAAGTGATGTTTATGCAATAAACCAAAAATGAAATAGGAGGCATTATTAACTTATGAGTTCAGTTAAGATTTCTAATCTAACTAAAATCTATGGCTCGCGGGGTCAGGTTGACCGGGCCAAAAAAATGCTAGCTGAAGGAAAATCAAAAGAAGAAATTGTAAAAGCAACCGGCGCAACTGTAGGGGTTGACAATGCTTCTATGGATATTCGCGAAGGCGAAACTTTTGTCATTATGGGGCTATCTGGATCGGGTAAGTCTACTTTACTGCGGATGATTAACCGCCTGATTGAACCGACGTCTGGTTCAGTTGAAATTGATGGGGCTGACTTAACAAAAATTTCTGAATCGGAATTACGCGAGGTACGCCGTAAGAAAGTTTCCATGGTATTCCAAAACTTTGGCCTTTTCCCGCATATGACGATTTTGGAGAATACTGAATATGGCTTAGCTGTTCAGGGCGTTGATAAGGCTGAGCGCCAAGCCAAGGCAGAGAAAGCCTTAGATAATGCTGGACTACTAAGTTATAAGGACCAGTATCCTGACCAACTGTCAGGGGGGATGCAACAACGTGTTGGTTTGGCACGCGCCTTGGCCAATGATCCAGAAATCCTTTTAATGGACGAGGCCTTCTCGGCTTTAGATCCGTTAATCCGCCGCGATATGCAAGATGAATTAGTTGAATTACAAGAGCGGGTTAATAAAACCATCGTTTTTATTACCCATGACCTTGATGAAGCCTTACGCATTGGTGATCGGATTGCCCTGATGCGCCATGGTGAAGTGGTACAGATTGGTACGGGTGAAGAGATCTTGACTAATCCAGCTAATGATTATGTTGAGAAATTTGTTGAGAATGTTGACCGCTCTAAGGTGATTACTGCCGAGAATGCCATGAAACGTCCTGAATATACGGTCAATATGAGCCGGGATGGTGTGCGGGTGGCCCTACGTCGCATGCAAGATGAAGATATCTCTCGGATTATGGTGACTGATAATGACCGGGCCATGCGTGGCTATGTCACAGATAGTGAGGCTCTAGCCTACATTCAAAGGAAGTCACAAACAGGCGAACCTTTAAACTTAGAGGATATCTTACATACTGATGCGCCAATCATAGCACCAGATGCGACAATTAAAGAAACTTTTGATGCACTTACAGGCGCCAACCTACCAGTATCAGTAGTCGATGAAAATGGTAAGTGGTTAGGGATTATTAATCGTCGTATGGTTATCGACCTCTTGTCATCTAATGAAAATTCAGAGGAGGAAGTAAATGCTTAATTTCAACTTATTAGCAATTAGCCAGTTGCCAGTTGCCAACTGGGTGGAGCAAGCGACAGCTTGGATGACTGATACTTTTGCTGGTCTTTTTGATATCCTACAGAGCCTGGGTGCCAGTGTTATGGATGGCTTGACCAGCATCCTGATGATGATTCCGCCAGCTATTTTTATCCTGGCTTTGGCGGTGATCGCCTACTTTGTATCAAATAAACGTTGGTCGCTCCCTGTCTTTGTCTTAATCGGTTTGGGCTACGTCTTGAACCAGGGCTTATGGCCGGAATTGATTGATACGGTCACCCTAGTTTTGGTATCCAGTTTGGTATCAATTATTATTGGTGTGCCCCTAGGTATTCTAGCATCCAAATCTGATATTGCTGATGCGATTATCAAGCCGGTGCTAGACTTCATGCAGACAATGCCTGCTTTTGTTTATTTGATTCCAGCGGTTGCCTTTTTTGGCATTGGTACAGTACCCGGCGTTTTTGCCTCGGTAATTTTTGCCCTACCACCAACAGTCCGTATGACCAACCTGGGCATTCGCCAGGTACCAGTAGAATTGGATGAAGCGGCTGAGGCTTTTGGTTCAACTGGTTCTCAAAAACTTTTTAAAGTAGAATTGCCCCTAGCCAAGTCGACAATTATGGCAGGGATTAACCAAACAGTTATGCTAGCTCTATCAATGGTAGTTACCGGTTCAATGATTGGTGCACCAGGTTTGGGTCGAATTGTTTTATCTTCTCTACAAAGAGCCCAAGTGGGTACTGGATTTGTTGCTGGTTTAGGTATTGTGGTCCTAGCCATTATTATTGACCGCATTACCAATTTTGCCACTGAAGATAGTCGTCGATAGGAGGTCCTTAAATGAAAAAAATACTACTCGGCCTCTTGGCCATCCTAGGATTGGTTTTAACACTAGGTAGCGAGGATGCTTTTAAATCATCTTTATTCCAAGCTAGCCAGGGACAAGGGAATGGCGAGTCTGTTACCCTGTCCTACGTAGAATGGGATACGGAAGTGGCTTCTACCAATGTTATCGCCGAAGTTTTACGTCGTGAAGGTTATGATGTCACTATTACGCCGCTAGATAATGCGATTATGTGGTCAGCCGTAGCTTCTGGAGAAGCAGATGCCATGGTTGGTGCCTGGTTACCCCAAACCCACGGCCCCCAATTTGACCAGTATGGTGATCAAATGGAAGACTTGGGTCCGAACCTAAAAGGGGCTAAAATTGGTATGGTTGTGCCTAGCTACATGGACGTTGACTCCATTGCTGACTTAAGCAACCAAGCTGGCTCTGTCATTACTGGTATTGAGCCAGGAGCTGGGGTAATGATGGCTACAGAAGAAGCCCTAGCTAGTTATCCCAATCTAGCCAATTGGGACTTACAATCTTCCTCATCAGGTGCTATGACGACTGCTTTAGGTCAAGCCATTGATAACGAAGAAGAGATTGTCGTTACCGGCTGGTCACCGCATTGGAAATTTCAAGCCTACGACCTGAAGTACTTGGCAGATCCCGAAGGCGTTTATGGTGGTGAAGAAACAATTAACACTATGGTAAGGCAGGGGCTAAAAGAAGACCAACCGCGTCTTTACCAAATTCTTGACCAATTTAACTGGACGTTAGAAGATATGGAGCAAGTGATGTTAGCTGTTTCTGATGGGCAGTCACCTCAAGAAGCGGCGGCTGAATGGGTAGATAATCACCCGGATAAGGTTGCTGAATGGTTAGCTGAATAAGCTAAATGATTAATGTTTTAGTATATAGAAGCTGTGGCACAGGTCATGGCTTCTTTTTTTATAGTTAAGCCTTGACCAAAGGGGTTAATCTTGCTATAATTAAAAATGATTGAGAATAACTAAAATTTTATTGGAAAGCGCCGAAATATTGTCCGGTCGCGATTCCATCTGGTAAAACAAAAGAAATATGGCAAAAGCTATGGATTCTTTTGTTATTTTTTTGCCCAAAAATAGGGTAAAATTACCAAAGTTAAGATTTCTTAATATAATCTTAATATTTTCTCAGCTGTTAGTATCATAAGTAAGTGCTAATCATTAAGGGGTGGACAACTTTTATGGCTGGACATAATGTCAAATATGGGAAACACCGAGTTCGTCGTTCGTTTTCAAAAATTAACGAGGTCTTGGAGCTACCAAATTTAATTGAAATTCAAACCAAATCATACCAATGGTTCCTAGATGAGGGTCTAAAAGAAATGTTTAAGGACATTTCGCCAATCGAAGACCATGCTGGTAAGCTATCTTTGGAATTTACAGATTATCAACTGCATGAACCAAAATATAGTGTCGCTGAAGCGAGAACCCAAGATACCAACTACTCAGCGCCTATCTATGTCAAACTACGTTTAATCAATAATGAGACTGGTGAAATTAAGGACCAAGAAATCTTCTTTGGTGATTTTCCATTGATGACGGATTCAGGTACCTTTATTATCAACGGTTCAGAACGGGTTATCGTATCGCAATTGGTGCGGTCACCAGGTGTATATTTCAACGACAAGGTAGACAAGAATGGCCGATTGACTTATGGATCAACAGTTATTCCTAACCGTGGTGCTTGGTTAGAAATGGAAACAGACGCTAAGCACATTTCCTATGTACGTATTGATCGGACGCGTAAAATTGCAATGTCAGTATTGATGCGAGCCCTAGGTTTTGGTTCAGATGACCAAATCAAAGAGTTATTCGGTCAAAGTGAGACCCTTGATTTAACCTTAGAGAAGGATGTCCACAAGAATCCTTCTGATAGCCGGACTGAAGAGTCGCTCAAGGATATTTATGAACGTCTACGTCCAGGTGAACCGAAGACAGCTGAGTCCTCACGTAATCTCTTAATTGCACGTTTCTTCGATCCACGTCGCTATGACTTAGCCTATGTTGGACGTTATAAGATTAACAAGAAACTAGATCTCAAGACCCGTCTCTATAACCAGACTCTGGCAGAAAACCTAGTTGATCCTGAAACAGGTGAAATTCTCTTTGAAAAAGGGACTGAAATTACCCGAGAAGTTATGGATGAATTGGGACCATTGCTTGATAATGGTTTGAATATGACGACAGTTTATCCTAATGATGATGCGGTGATTGCGGATCCAATTGACTTACAGATTGTTAAGGTATATTCAAATACTGATCCTGAGCGTGAGCGTGTTGTTAATGTTGTCGGTAATGGTAACCCAGCTGACGACGTTAAGGCCTTGACTGTTGCCGATGTGTTAGCCTCACTATCATACTTCCTTAACCTGTATGAAGGGCTAGGTAAAGTTGACGATATCGACCACTTGGGTAACCGTCGTATTCGTTCGGTTGGTGAGTTATTACAAAACCAATTCCGTATCGGTTTAAGCCGGATGGAGCGGGTGGTTAGAGAGCGGATGTCTATTCAAGATGTTGATACAGTAACTCCGCAACAGTTAATTAATATTCGCCCGGTAGTAGCAGCTATAAAAGAGTTCTTTGGTTCTTCACAGCTCTCACAATTTATGGTCCAGACCAACCCATTGGGCGAATTGACCCATAAACGGCGTTTATCTGCCTTGGGACCTGGTGGTTTAACCCGGGACCGGGCTGGTTACGAAGTTCGTGACGTGCACTATTCTCACTATGGCCGGATGTGCCCAATTGAAACGCCTGAAGGTCCGAATATCGGTCTAATTAACTCCCTATCTACCTATGCTAAGATTAACCGCTTTGGTTTTATTGAGACCCCTTACCGTCGGGTCGATTGGGATACTCACCAGGTGACTGACAAGATTGATTACCTAACCGCCGATGAAGAAGATAACTTTGTAATCGCTCAGGGTAATGCGCCATTAAATGAAGACGGTAGTTTTAAAGAAGACTTAGTCATGGCCCGTTATGTTGAGGAGAATATTGAAGTAGCTCCTGAGCGGGTAGATTATATGGACGTTTCACCTAAGCAGGTAGTAGCTGTAGCGACTGCTTGTATTCCGTTCTTAGAAAACGATGACTCTAACCGAGCCTTGATGGGTGCTAACATGCAGCGGCAAGCTGTACCACTTTTAAAACCACAGGCACCACTAATTGGTACTGGTATGGAATATCCAGCTGCCCACGATTCAGGCGCCGCTGTTGTATCAAAAACAACTGGTAAAGTAGAGTATGTTGATGCCAACGAAATTCGTGTTCGGGCTGAAGATGGTGCCCTAGACCGCTATGAACTGATTAAATACCACCGGTCAAACTCATCAACTAGCTACAATCAAACGCCTTTGGTTCATACAGGGGACCAGGTTGAGGCTGGCGATATCCTAGCCGATGGCCCATCAATGGAAAAAGGGGAAATGGCCCTGGGTCAAAACCCACTGATCGCCTTTATGACCTGGGATGGTTACAACTATGAAGATGCGGTAATTATTTCTGAGCGCCTAGTAAAAGACGACGTCTATACTTCTATTCATATCGATGAGTTAGAGTCAGATGCACGTGATACTAAGTTAGGCCCAGAAGAAATCACTCGGGAAATTCCTAACGTTGGTGAGGATGCCTTACGCAACTTGGACGAGCGAGGTATTATCCGAATTGGTGCCGAAGTTAAGGATGGCGATATCCTAGTTGGTAAAGTAACACCTAAGGGGGTAACTGAGTTATCAGCTGAGGAACACCTACTGCACGCTATTTTTGGTGAAAAAGCGCGTGAAGTTCGTGATACCTCATTGCGTGTCCCTCACGGTGGTGGCGGTATTGTCCACGATGTGAAGGTCTTCCTACGTGATAATGGTGATGAATTAGCACCAGGCGTTTCTATGCTAGTGCGTGTTTATATTATCCAAAAACGTAAGATTCAAGTTGGGGATAAGATGGCTGGTCGTCATGGTAACAAGGGGGTTGTTTCTCTTGTATTACCAGTTGAAGATATGCCGTATATGCCTGACGGTACCCCAGTCGATATTATGCTTAACCCACTAGGGGTGCCATCACGGATGAACATTGGTCAGGTATTAGAGCTTCATCTAGGTATGGCAGCTCGGCGGATGGGCATTCACATTGCTACGCCAGTATTTGATGGTGCTGGTGAGGATGATGTTTGGGAAACTGTTAAAGAAGCCGGTATGGCTAGCGATGCCAAGACTATTCTTTATGATGGTCGTACTGGTGAGCCGTTTGATAACCGAGTTTCAGTTGGTGTCATGTACTACCTGAAACTATCTCACATGGTTGATGACAAACTTCACGCCCGCTCAATTGGTCCTTACTCATTAGTTACCCAACAACCATTGGGTGGTAAGGCACAATTTGGTGGCCAACGTTTTGGTGAGATGGAAGTTTGGGCGTTAGAGGCATATGGTGCAGCCTATACTCTACAAGAAATCTTAACCTACAAGTCTGACGATGTTGTCGGACGGGTTAACACCTACGAAGCCATTGTTAAGGGTGACTCTATACCTAAGCCAGGTGTACCTGAGTCCTTCCGCGTCTTGATTAAAGAGCTACAATCTTTAGGTTTAGATATCAAGGTTTTAGATGCGGCTGATCAAGAAATTGATTTGCGCGATATGGATGAAGACCTACCAGGTTTCCCTAAACCACAGAGTGCACAAGAAGAGAATAAGGAAGCTGACGACCAAACGAGCGATAACAATCCTGATGTTGTTGCCGAAGATCGTCAAGTCAATGAATAGTCTGGGCGATTAAAAAAGGGAGGTTTGCCCCTTGGTAGATGTAAATAAATTTGAAAGTATGAAAATCGGTTTAGCGTCACCAGACAAGATTCGTTCTTGGTCTTATGGTGAGGTTAAAAAACCTGAAACCATTAACTA
Organism: Aerococcus urinaehominis; assembly: GCF_001543245.1. Taxonomy (GTDB): domain Bacteria; phylum Bacillota; class Bacilli; order Lactobacillales; family Aerococcaceae; genus Aerococcus; species Aerococcus urinaehominis. The sequence continues at coordinate 934,450 of NZ_CP014163.1, read as the reverse complement.
CCGTACTTTAAAACCGGAAAAAGACGGTTTGTTCTGTGAGCGCATTTTCGGTCCTTCTAAGGACTGGGAATGTGCTTGTGGTAAGTACAAGCGTATCCGCTATGCGGGTGTTATCTGTGACCGTTGTGGTGTTGAGGTCACTCGTTCTAAAGTACGTCGGGAGCGCTTAGGCCATATCGAATTGGCTGCTCCAGTAACTCATATCTGGTATTTTAAGGGTATCCCTTCTCGGATGGGCTTGATTCTAGATATGAGCCCACGTTCACTAGAAGAGGTCATTTACTTTGCCTCTTATGTTGTAACAGATGCGGGGGATACACCGTTAGAATATAAACAGCTCCTATCAGAAAAAGAATACCGCGATAACAAGTTAGAATATGGCGAGCGTTTCCAAGCAGCTATGGGTGCGGAAGCCTTACGTACCTTATTGGGCCAAGTTGATTTAGATAGTGAAGTTGCTGAATTAAAAGAAGAACTCAAGACTGTTACTGGTCAAAAACGGACACGAGCAATCCGTCGTCTGGATATTCTTGATGCCTTCCGTAAGTCTGGTAATGAGCCTGAGTGGATGGTTATGGACGTTATTCCAGTTATTCCACCCGATTTACGGCCAATGGTTCAGCTAGATGGTGGTCGTTTTGCGACTTCCGATCTGAATGACCTGTACCGTCGTGTGATTAACCGTAATAACCGTTTGAAACGGCTTTTAGACCTAAATGCACCAAATATTATTGTGCAAAACGAGAAGCGTATGCTACAAGAAGCGGTTGATGCCTTGATTGATAACGGCCGTCGTGGTCGTCCGGTCACCGGACCTGGTAACCGTCCGCTGAAATCGCTATCCCATATGCTAAAAGGTAAGCAAGGACGCTTCCGTCAAAACTTACTAGGTAAACGGGTCGACTATTCTGGCCGTTCCGTTATCGTTGTTGGTCCATCACTTAAGATGTACCAGTGTGGCCTACCTAAAGAAATGGCGTTAGAACTCTTTAAGCCTTTCTTGATTAGAGAATTGGTTGGACGTGAAATAGCTAGCAACATTAAGCATGCTAAACGTAAAATTGAGCAACAAGATGATGAGGTTTGGGGTGTGCTTGAAGAGGTTATTCGGGAACATCCAGTTCTGCTTAACCGGGCCCCTACCCTCCATAGGTTAGGGATTCAAGCCTTTGAGCCTGTCTTGGTTGAAGGTAAGGCAATTCGTTTGCATCCTTTAGTTTGTGAAGCCTATAATGCTGACTTTGATGGAGACCAAATGGCGGTCCATGTACCGTTAGGACAAGAAGCGCAAGCAGAGGCTCGTTTATTAATGCTAGCTGCTACCCACATCCTTAACCCTAAGGGCGGTCAGCCAGTGGTTACACCGTCTCAGGATATGGTTTTAGGTAACTATTATCTAACTATGGAAGAGGCTGGTGTGATTGGCGAAGGTATGGCAATTTCTTCTGCTTCAGAGGCCCACACAGCCTATGCCTCTGGCTATGCCCAATTGCATACCCGGGTAGCAATTGCGACTAATTCCATGCCTGATAAACCATGGACTGAAGACCAAAAAGACAAGCTATTAGTGACCACAATTGGTAAGATTTTCTTCAATGAAATTATGCCAGCTGATTTCCCATATATCAATGAGCCAACTGCTAGCAACTTGACCGATAAGACGCCAGATAAGTATTTCATTGAACATGGTGAAGATATTCCTGCCTTTATCAAGGCGCAAGAATTGGTATCACCGTTTAACAAAAAATATTTGCAAGCCATTATTGCAGAAGTATTTAAACAATCTAAGATTGTTGACACATCCTTGATGCTTGACCGTATGAAAGACCTTGGATTTAAATATTCAACTAAGTCTGGGATTACAGTAGGTATCGCTGATATTACTGTTTTAGAATCTAAAGAAGAGTTGATTGAACAGGGTCATAAACGTGTTGATAACATTACTAAGCAATATCGTCGTGGTTTGATTACTGATGATGAACGTTATGAACAAGTTATTGCGACTTGGAATGCTGTTCGTGATGAACTTCAAGTGCAACTGATGCAGACCTTAGATCAAGAAAACCCGTTCTTTATCATGTCTGACTCAGGAGCCCGGGGTAACATTTCCAACTTTACCCAGCTAGCTGGTATGCGTGGTTTGATGGCCGGCCCGAATGGTAAAATCATCGAATTACCGATTACCTCTAACTTCCGGGAAGGTTTATCCGTACAAGAGATGTTTATTTCGACCCACGGTGCCCGTAAAGGTATGACCGATACCGCCCTGAAGACAGCTGACTCAGGTTACTTGACCCGTCGTCTGGTTGATGTGGCGCAAGATGTGATTATTCGCGAAACTGATTGTGGTACCGACCGTGGTTTAACAGTTGCTGCCATTACTGATGGTAATGAAGTCATTGAGTCCTTGGAAGAGCGCCTAACTGGTCGTTATGCGCAAAAAGAGGTGCGTCATCCAGAAACTGGAGAATTATTAGTTAACGCTAATGAGATGATTAATGAAGCAACTGCTAAAGCCATTGCGGATGCTGGCGTGGAAGAGGTAACCATCCGGTCTGCCTTTACATGTAATACCCGCCATGGTGTATGTAAGTACTGTTATGGTCGTGATCTCGCAACCAATCAAGAGGTTGAAGTTGGTGAGGCGGTTGGTACTATCGCTGCCCAATCAATTGGTGAGCCTGGTACCCAGTTAACCATGCGGACCTTCCATACTGGTGGGGTAGCCGGGGACGATATTACTCAAGGTTTGCCGCGTATCCAAGAAATTGTGGAAGCTCGTAATCCTAAAGGTAAGGCAATTATTTCTGAGGTAACCGGCGAAGTTGTCTCAATTGACGAAAATGCAGCTGACCGTAGCAAGTCTGTTACTGTTAAAGGAATTACTGATACCCGTGAGTACAAGGTGCCTTATACAGCCCGGATGAAGGTGGCAGAAGGTGATACTATCGAGCGCGGTGGTCAAATCACTGAAGGTTCGATTGATCCTAAGGAACTACTAGAAATTACTGATACCCTATCTGTTCAGAAATATATGCTGTCTGAAGTACAAAAGGTATATCGGATGCAAGGGGTAGACATTAATGACAAGCACGTCGAGGTTATGGTAAGACAAATGCTACGTAAAGTTAGGGTCTTAGATCCTGGTGCGACAGAACTCTTGCCGGGTACTCTAATGGATATTGGTGATTTTACTGATGCCAACCGGGAAGTCCTTAAATCAGGTGAAATTCCAGCTACTGCACGTCCAGTTCTTCTGGGTATTACTAAGGCCGCTCTAGAAACTAATAGTTTCTTGTCAGCAGCTTCCTTCCAGGAAACCACTAAGGTATTGACTGATGCTGCTATTCGCGGTAAGCGTGATGAGTTATTAGGCCTTAAAGAAAATGTTATTATTGGTAAGATTATCCCAGCAGGTACTGGTATGGCACGTTACCGCCATATGGAACCTAAGAAAATTGGTGATATGTCCTTATCAAACTATGATAATGTGCTCGAAACCGTCGAACCATTGGCTGATGCTGAAGGTTCAGAACTGTAAGCTAAGAATAGGGTGTGACGAGCAGCGCTCTGAACTGGTGCACTGGGGGTAAACTGGGACCATCATCTGCAAGATAATGGCTTCTAGTTTGCGAAGTGACGTCATTCCAGCCAAGTCGAACCCAACTATGCTGTTAATATCCGTATAATAGCGAGAGCCTGAGGCTTATGCCCCAGGCTTTTTATATAGTATATTAGCTGAGAAGTAACCATAGGCTATAAGCGAGGCTAATAAAGGGCACAAATGGTAAGCCACTAATACCTTTATGTTGGCTATAGAGCCAGACCCAATAGCTTAGGGCAGCTAGACAAGCTAATAGGATAATAAGTAAGCAGTTGCTTAGGCCTAAGAAAAAACAGAGAATGGTTAATAACTTAATGTCCGCACCACCTATACCGGCTGGCATGGCTATGCTTAGACCAAGTAATAGCATGAATAAAAACGAGCTAGCAATGAGTTGAGACCACGACGGGTAGCCCATATTAAGCAAATAGTAGCATAAGCCAGTCAACAGTAGCCCGATTTGCAAACGGTCGGGGACTATTTGTCGATGCAAGTCACTAGCTGACATGACGAGTAAGAAGCTAGCGATAATCAGGTATAATCCAGTTTGCTTATGCTGGCTGGCTGCCAGTACGGCACTAGCGAAAATCAATTCACTAATAGGATGGTAAGCGCTGATGGTATGATGGCAAGTTCGGCAGCGTCCGCGACATATCATATAACCTAGGACAGGAATAAGATAACAGGCTGGGATAATGGTTTGACAATGGTCACATTTAGACCGCCCCCTCACAAAGTCTTCTTTGACGACTAAGCGATGGCCAATAAGGTTTAAGCAAGAAGCTACAGCAGTTGATAAGACAATGGTTAATAACAAATCAAATACCCCCTTTCTTTATAAATACGTAAAAGCTCATAAAAACTTTGTCTAAAAGTGGGTAAAAAAAGGAAATTTCTGTATAATATAATAAAAAGAGAAAGGTGATTTTAAGTGAAGAAAAAATTATTACTAGTTGCTAGTCTATCGGTTTTGGCTTTAGCAGCTTGTGATTCCCAAGGACAAGCAATTAATTATGATAGTAATGAAGCTAAACAGGAATCTTCATCAAGTCAGGCAAGTAGCCAAACAGCATCTACTAAGCAGTCTGATAAAGTATCTAACCAGAGTGCTGATAAGGATAGCTCGGCTAAAGAGCAAAAAAGTAGCGATAAAAGTGTGAGCCAGTCGGCCAGCAAAGCGAGTCGTGTCAAAGATCAGTCAGGGCAAGGCGAGGCAGCAGCTACTAGGGAAGCAACTAATGATTCAGGCGCAGCTACTGAAAATTCTCAAGTTAGTGAGCAGACGGTACCCGACCAAACTGAAAATCGTCAAATCATCGCTGATACAGTTGGTATTGATGTGAGTGAACTTGATCGTTTTACTGATGCCCAAATTTTAGAATCTCGTCGTGCTAGTGAAGAACTAGGCTCGGACCCTGGTTATTCCTATCAATATTTATTAAATAATTTTTAATAATTGGCTGAGGATTAGTTCCTAAGTCAAAGTAATAACTGCATATGGTAGGTGAGCCTGGGATATAAATCCCGGGCTCTCATTGTTATACGGATATTAGCAGTTTCGTCGATTTTGCTTTGGCAGACCACCAGTTAAGATTAGAACTGCCATGTTGCTGGTCTTTTGTTTCAAGGATGCTAGTCTGCGGGCCAAAGCCCCTTCGTATTTTGTTTTAAGGATAGAAATTAAAGTTTTTCTTGAAAAAATACTTGAGTAAATGAGGAAAGTAGCTTATAATTCAATATAGTTTCTTGTTGAAGAAAATAATATCAAAAAAACCCTTGACAGTTTCTCAAGGCAATGATATTATTTAGTAGTTGTGATTGACAACTTTGTTTGGAGGATTAGCTCAGCTGGGAGAGCGTCTGCCTTACAAGCAGGATGTCGGGGGTTCGAACCCCTCATCCTCCATTCTGACTCGTTAGCTCAGTCGGTAGAGCAACTGACTTTTAATCAGTGGGTCGCAGGTTCGAATCCTGCACGGGTCATTAAATAGCCGGCTTAGCTCAGTTGGTAGAGCATCTGATTTGTAATCAGAGGGTCGAGGGTTCAAGTCCTTTAGCCGGCAGTTAATATGCGGAAATAGCTCAGTGGTAGAGCACCACCTTGCCAAGGTGGGGGTCGCGGGTTCGAACCCCGTTTTCCGCTTTTTTGCCTTTTATCGGCTTAGGCCGGGGTGGCGGAACAGGCAGACGCACAGGACTTAAAATCCTGCGAAGGTTAAACTTCGTACCGGTTCGATTCCGGTCCTCGGCATTTATATATTAAGCACCCATGGCTCAACTGGATAGAGTACCTGACTACGAATCAGGCGGTTGCAGGTTCGAATCCTGCTGGGTGCATACCGGGAAATAGCTCAGCTTGGTAGAGCACTTGGTTTGGGACCAAGGGGTCGCAGGTTCGAATCCTGTTTTCCCGATAATTATTCAGATGGCAGTTATCAGTGATGATGAACTGTCTTTTTTATATTCTAAATTCTTGTCTATTTTTCTTATATAATAGGCTAAAAGCCAGCTCAACTTGAGCTGGCTTTTAGCCTATTATATAGTTAGGGATGGTTAATTAGTGCCTGGGTATCCTCTCCATCTGGTAATTCAAACAGGTGGGGGTAACAGTGGCATTTAGGATGTTTAGCAGTACAAATATAGCGGCCAAAACGCACCATGGCCTGGTGAGCTTGCCGCCAGTGTTGGGGCGCTAGTAAAGAGGTTATCCGGTCTTCAATGGTCTGGTTATTAGCTCCAGCATCTACAATGCCATGTCTTTTGGCTACCCGAGCCACGTGCGTATCAACGCCAAAAGCTGGTTGATCAAAAGCTAAGCTGAGGACGACATTAGCGGTTTTACGGCCCACGCCTGGCAAACTTTCTAGCTGGTCGCGCTGGGTGGGTACTTGGCCATCAAAGTCTGTCAAAAGTTTTTGGGCAGTCGCTTGAATATACTTAGCCTTATTTTGATAAAGGCCGATACTATAAAGATAAGGCACTAAATCTTTTGGGTTGGCTGCTGCCAAGGCTTGGGCTGTTGGAAAGTCACTGAAGAGGGCAGGTGTAACCTGATTAACTCCCTGGTCAGTCGTCTGGGCAGATAGGATAACGGCAATTAATAGTTCAAAGTTATTATGGTGAATCAACTCGGTTTGTACATTAGGATAAAATTTGATGATTTCATCTAGTATATAGCGGGCATTTTTATCAGACAGCATTGGACCTTCCTCCTAGAAGCTAAAAGTTTTATGGGCCGGGCTAGCCATTTTATGGCGTCCAAATTTTTGGTTGAGATCAATTTCTAGCTGCTTTAAGATATCGCCAGCAAAACCGTGACAAAAATATTGGAAAAAACGCGTCTGGCGGTAGGCTTGGATGGTTTTTACTTTATGGCCTGTCTGGAAGTCGCCGACGAAATAGACCTGGCGGCCATAGTCTTGCTGCTTAGCTTGGTCAGCGACCTGTTCCGCTTGCTGGAGCGGGATGATGTCATCCTTTAAGCCATGCCAGAATAGGAGGGGGCGACCAGCAATTTTTTCCAGCTGTTGGCTAAGGTCATAGGGGCTAAGCTTGCTGATAATTTTGTCGTTAAGCTGGTCAAATTCACTTGCTGATATTTGCTCAGCTACTAAATTTTTTCTGACATTATCAATCAGACTTTGGCTAAATTCAACCAGGCAAGGTGTCCCCATTAAAATTGATCCAGCACTGAGGTCAGGGTCTTGGGTCATCAGCATAGCTACTGTAATCCCACCCATTGACAGACCACTGGCAGCGATAAAGTTTTGACGAATTAAGCCCTGGTCTTGATAAAAGTTTTTTATGGTAAAATAATCGGCAACATTCTGAGTTAAACATTGGAAAAAGAGGTCTGGTGCTGGGTTTTCTGTATCCTGGTAACGATCGCCATGGCCTAAAGCATCAGGGATAAGGCAGCGGAAACCATGCGCCGCTAGTTGGATAGCAACAAATAAACTCTCCTCTTTGTTCTGTTGCCAGCCGTGAAAATGGATAACCAATGGCAGAGCAACTTGGACTAAGTCCTTGTCGACAAGTTCTAGACAGGGGATACCGGCAATATTCTTTTCAATAATTTGATACATATGATACTCCTTTAGGTCCTTTTCTAATATTTTACCAGTAAAATCGAGATAAAGCTGAGATTGGCTGCTATAGCTACCTATAAAGTTGTTATGATGGGATTGTTCAATTGATAACTTTTGACAAGTTGCTGGTCTTCCTTTATTATTATAATGTATAGTCAAAGTTGGTCAAAAAAGAGGTGATCACTATGGAAAAAAGAAATATGTCAGATATTATTGAAGCTTATTTAAAACAGGTCCTACAGAGAGACGAGCAAGTAGAAATTAGACGTAGCGAGATTGCTGACCGCTTTGAGTGTGTGCCATCTCAGATTAATTACGTTATTAATACCCGCTTTACCCCTCAAAATGGCTATGTAGTTGAAAGTAAGCGAGGTGGTGGGGGCTATATTCGGATTGTTAAATTAGAAATTACTGATGCCGCCGATTATATCGATACCATGTTGAATTCGATTAAGGCCAGTATAACCTTGCGCGAGGCGACAGCCATCCTAGCTAGTTTGATTGAAGCTCAGATTATTAGTAAAAAGGAAGGCCATATTATCCACTCAGCAATTGACCGGGACGCCTTATATGAATTTGATGATAAAAATAAGGCCCGTGCCTTGATTCTGACTAATATCTTAACTAAACTAAAATATCAATAAGAGACAAAAGGAGCTATTATGACAGAAAAGTACACCGATAAAGCTTTGGCCGCCATCGACCTGGCTAAACAAGCAGCACGACATTTTAGGAGCAATCGGGTTTCGAGTGAACATCTCCTGCTGGGCCTATATGAAGAGGGATCAGGCATTGCCCATGCTATTTTAGCAAAATATATACCTAATGAGCGGGCTTTGCGCGAAGAAATTGAATTTACCTCTGGCTATGGTAGCAGTGGCTTATCTCAAATAGCTGACCACGATGGTTTCTCACCACGGTGTCATAAGGTGTTTTATTTGGCCGGCCAGGAGGCGGAACGACTACATGCGCCCCTGATTGGGACTGAACACTTATTACTTGCTTTAATTAGTGAAGAAATTTTGGCTGTTCGTATTTTAAAAAACTTCGATGTAAACCCAGAAAAGTTAGAGCGCGAAATTTATCACCTGATTGGCGCTAAGCCGCCTGTTCGCCAGCGACGTTCTAAGGATCAAAGTCAGAAAGGACAAGAGGATCCAACACCCGTACTGACGAGTTTGACCAAGGATTTATCAGCTGCAGCTGGTCTGGGCCAGCTGGATCCGGTGATTGGTCGGACTAAAGAAATTCGTCGTATTATGCAGATTTTAAGTCGACGAACAAAAAATAATCCCGTCTTAGTTGGAGAGCCTGGTGTTGGGAAAACAGCTATTGCTGAGGGCATTGCCCTAGCTATCAATGCTGGTGAAGTGCCGGACAGCTTGGCGCAAAAAAGGTTATTGATGCTGGATATGGGTTCTTTGGTAGCCGGAACCAAATACCGGGGTGAATTTGAAGATCGGATGAAGCACCTGGTTGAGGAATTACGTAAAGATGGCCAGGTTATTCTCTTTATTGATGAGCTCCATACGTTGATAGGAGCTGGTGGGGCTGAAGGGGCGATTGATGCTTCTAATTTATTGAAGCCTGCCCTAGCCCGAGGCGAAATTCAAGTCATTGGTGCGACCACCTTGGATGAGTACCAAAAATATATCGAAAAAGATGCTGCCTTAGAGCGGCGCTTTGCTAAGGTGCTAGTTGAAGAACCTAGTCCTGAAGAAACTGAGCAAATTTTGCTAGGGATTCGCAGTAAGTATGAAGAATTTCACCATTTGAAAATCACCGATGAAGCGGTTGCGGCTGCGGTTGATTTAAGTCGTCGTTATATTACGGATCGTTTCTTGCCTGATAAGGCGATTGATGTTATGGATGAAGCAGCTGCAACAGCTCGCTTAGATTATGCCAAGCCAACTCACCAGGCCATCACTGCTTTGGAGAATCGTTATCAGCGTTTAGAGGCAGAGAAGATGGCTTGTGTTAACAATCAAGAGTTTGATAAAGCTGCCCAAATTCATCAGGACCAAATCGAATTGGCCCAACAGATTAGAGATTTAAAAACCAAGCAACCGAATCGTGATAGTTATGAACTGGCTATTGGTAAAGATGAGGTCGCAGAAATTATCGCTATATGGACAGGTGTACCAGTTACCCAATTGACAGAAGCTGAGAATCAAAAATTAATGGCGCTTGAAGACCGCATTGGTCGCCGGGTTAAGGGACAGGCAGAAGCAATTCAGGCTGTATCGCGAGCAGTGCGCCGGGCCCGGTCAGGAATCAAATCGCCTAATCGACCAATTGGCTCTTTTATGTTCCTTGGCCCAACTGGTGTCGGTAAAACAGAGTTGGCTAAAGCCTTGGCTGAAGATCTATTTGGCTCTGAGAACCATTTAATTCGGGTCGATATGTCAGAATATATGGAGAAATATTCGACATCACGCCTAATTGGTTCAGCTCCGGGTTATGTGGGCTATGATGAAGGTGGTCAGTTAACCGAGCAAGTGCGTCAAAAGCCTTATTCAGTTATTCTTTTCGATGAAATTGAAAAGGCTCATCCAGATGTCTTTAATATGCTACTTCAAGTTTTAGATGATGGCTATATCACAGATGCTAAGGGCCGCCGGGTTGACTTCCGTAATACAATTATGATTATGACTTCCAATCTAGGAGCAACAGCCTTGCGCGATGAAAAACAGGTTGGTTTTGGCGCTCAAGATCAAGCTCATGACTATCAAGCAATGGATAGAAAGATTCGTGAAGAGTTGAAAAAAGCCTTCCGTCCGGAATTTCTTAACCGGGTCGATGAAATTATTGTTTTCCACCGCCTAGGCCAAGAACAGATTTTAGAGATTGTGGACAAGTTTGTTAATCTTTTAGCAAGTCAACTTGCTGAGCAAAATATTAATCTACGTTTTAGTCATGCTGCTCTAGAGCAGTTAGCCAAGGAGGGCTACTCCAGTGAATATGGTGCGCGGCCACTACGGCGCTTAATCCAACAAAAAATTGAAGATCCGCTGAGTGACTATATTATTAGCGGAAAACTGGCTGAAGGTGATCAAGCCCTAGTAGGAGCTAGGCAGGGTGAACTTTATATTAAAGTGACCCACCCTGATGGTAGCGAGGAGAAAGCTGAAGTTAAGAACTTGATTAAACAAAGTTAACGTTTTCATAATTGGCCACTTGTGATAAAATAAAAGCAAAACTGAAGGAGGACTAGCATGAAAAAATCAACTAAATTAGCTATTCTAGCACTATCAGGTGTGGCTGCAGTTGCTGCTGTCGCTGCGGTTGCTATTTATGAAGAGAATGAAAATCATACCATGTCTAAGCTACGTGACGAATTAGGTCGTTATGGTCGTCAGGGCCGACGCGAAATAGCTCAGTATGTAGACCAATTGCCGGTAGGTCCAAACATGTCAACTAGTGATAAGTGGCGTAATCATGCTGAAGAAGTATATGATTTTATCGAATCAAAATTCTTATAAAAATAAAAAAAGGGGCTAGCGTCCAATCGGATGCTAGCCCCTTTGTTATATTGTTCTATTATTTTTTGTTATTATAAGCAACGGCAATCTCTGCACCAAGTCGTGCATTATTGTATACTAATTGGATATTAGTTTCTAGGCTGCGTCCTTCAGTTAATTCCACAATTTTAGCTAATAAGAAAGGTGTTGAGTCTTTACCAACGACACCGGCGGCTTTTTCTTCAGCCAGCGCTTGTTGGATAATCGCATCGATTTCTTCGTGAGGAATCTCATGAGCCACTGGCACAGGGTTGGTTACTAAGATACCCGCATTAAGATCAATCTCTTCCTGCATAACCATCATATCAGCAATTTCTTCCGCTGAGTCAACTCTTAGGTTCAATTTAGTCTCAGACGTGCTAGAGAAGAAGGCTGGTAGGTAGTCAGTTTGGTAACCAGCAACAGGTACACCCTTGGTTTCTAAATATTCCATAGTACGTGGTAAATCTAAAATGGCTTTGGCACCGGCACAGATGACAGTGACAGGTGTTTGGGCTAATTCTTCTAAGTCAGCGGAGATATCCATTGAGTTTTCACCGCCGCGATGAACACCACCAATACCACCGGTTACGAAGGTTTTGATGCCTGCTAGATTAGCTGCAATCATTGTAGTAGCAACTGTCGTCGCGCCGATTTGTTTAGTTGCTAGTACGCGAGCCATGTCACGACGAGATACCTTAGCAACGTTATCAGCTGTTGCTAATAGTTCCAAATCTTCTTCTTCAAGACCTACTTTAATTTTACCGTCCATTAAAGCGATAGTGGCAGGTACTGCTCCGTTATCACGGATAATTTGTTCGGTTTGCTTAGCCATCTCCACATTTTTTGGATAAGGCATACCGTGAGAGATGATGGTTGACTCTAGGGCAACAATGGGTTGCTCATCAATTAAGGCTTTTTGCACTTCTTTGCTAAAAGATAGAATTTCTTTGTTCATAGCGTACCTCTTTCTTTAAAAACTTGTCTTCAAACACTTAAATCATACACCAGCCAAGATAAAAAGTAAATTTTTATCGTGACCTAAGCCTGACTTAACTGACTAGCAGCAGCCTGGTCTAGTAGGACAGTGACATTAGGATGAAGTTGGAGCACGGAAGCCGGGATATTTTCTGTAACCGGACCCTCAATCATCTCCTTAACAGCCTGCGCCTTACGTTCACCAAAGGCTAGCATCATAATTTCTTGGGCTTGCATGATAGCCTTGATACCCATTGAATAAGCTTGATCAGGAACAACCTCATCAGGGCCAAAGAAGCGTGAATTCACTTCAACAGTTGATGGTGTAAGCTGGACATGGATCATTTCTTCGCCGAAAGGAGTACCTGGTTCATTGAAGGCGATATGGCCATTTTCTCCAAGACCAAGAATTTGAAAATCGCGAGGATAGGTATGGAGGACATCTAAATATTCAGCAATTGCTAGGCTAGTATCACTCTGGCTACCATTAGGTACAAATGATTTAGCAAAAGGCTTATATTTGAAGAGTTTTTCATGCATAAAGTAATGATAGCTTTGGGGATGGTCAGGGGCCAAACCACAATATTCATCTAAATTAACAGAGACTGAATCTGAAAAATCAATATTACTTTGAGATAAATGGGCATAAATTTCCTCCGGAGAAGAGCCAGTGGCTAGACCAAATGTTTGGGCGCCGTTGGCTTTAGCAAGGGTAACAAGCTGGGCACCGTATTCTGAGACGAGGGCTTGATTATCAAAAATTTTAATTTCCATTTAAGAGACATCCTAACTTATATAGATTTATCTTATTTTAACTAAAAAACACAGACTTGAGAAGGGTTAGGCTAAAATGCTTAATGAATTTAAAAAGTTTAGTGATTCCAGTGATTTAATCTCAAAATTTAAGTATCCAAGGCCGTATTTTAAGGTAAAATATAGTTAAACCCTTACAAGGAGGTTGAGCATGAGAAAAGAATTAAGTGCGACAATAAATGGACCACCCCAGTTTAAGCATGACCAAGACCGCCACCGTTATTTTATGTCTTTAGCCCTGGCCTATGCCCGCCAGGCTCAGGATTTGGCGGAGGTGCCTATTGGCTGTGTTGCTGTTTATCAAGATCAAGTAGTAGGCTATGGCTTTAATTTACGTGAGACGAGCCAAGATGCCACTACCCATGCCGAAATTCAAGCAATTAGGATGGCTAACCAGTCTTTGGCCTCCTGGCGTTTGGCTGACGTTGACTTATATGTTACTTTAGAACCCTGCCCCATGTGCTCAGGTGCTATGATTTTAAGCCGCGTTCGCCATGTTTATTACGGGGCTAGTGACCCTAAGGGCGGAACAGCAGGTTCCTTGATGAATCTTTTGGCGGACAACCCTTTTAATCACAATGTTGGGGTAACATCTGGTATCTTAGCAGAAGAGTGTGGACAAATTTTGCAAGATTTTTTTCGCTCACTACGCGCCAGAAAAAAAGCTGAACGAGAAAAGGCTTAAAAAGCAGTTTTTATTTTAAAGTAAGCACTTTAAATGCTATACTATCAATGACTTGTCATTTTAGGAGGTGATTTATGTGGCAAAAAATACAATCTCTGAAGTAATTAGTGCGGAAGAGCGTGTCGAGGCGTTAAGAGAAGATTTTGCCAAGCGACTAGAAGGTCTGCAAGTGCAAAATGATCAACAAGTTTCTGTTTGGCAAGAGGAGGCAGATCAGGAATTGGAGCAATACAAAGAGCTCCAAGCCACCCAACTTCAAGCCCAGCTAAGTGATTTTCAGACCAGTGAAAATAACAAGGCGCAAGAAGCTATCGCACAGCTCCGGTCTGATTTTTCGGAGCAATATGAAGACTTAGTTCAATATGTGGTAAGGGAGGTGACTCAAGCGTATGGCAATCGCTAAAATGCATAAAATTTCACTGGTAACACTACCCAGTGTCAAAGAGGATGTGCTTTATACCCTACAAAAACTTTCTAATGTTGAAATTAGTGATTTACAAGTAAAGACTAAGACCACTAATGAAACGATGCTAGCTAACCGTTTGGAAACTGCTAGCCAAGAGAATTATCAACGGGGTCAAGCAGCCTTAAAAGTATTGAAACAATACCAGCAAAAAGTGCCATTGCGTCAAAAACTCCAGGCTAGTCGGCCAGAGATGACCATGAACCAACTATATGAACGAGTTGACCAAGAAGCAGTCTTAGCCTTGATTGACCAAGTGGAGCACTTGGTTAACCGCCGCCAGGAGATCGTTGACCAGCGCCACCAAGTTGAAAATGACCAATCTAGCGTGGTTAAATGGCAAAACTTAACTGTCCTACCCCAGGATTTGGCTGATTTAAAATATTTCGATGTACGACTAGGGACCATTCCTAATGACGATAATCGTGAGTATTTTAATGCCCTGGTTGCGGCTAAGGACCTAGCGGTTGAAGAGGTTTATGCTAGTGACAAAGAGATTGGCATCGCGGCTATTGCTGTTAGAGGTAATGAAGCTAATGTTGACCAACTGTTAACAGAAAACCACTTCCAAGCCTTGGACTATCATTATCAAGCCGAACCAAGTCAGGTGTTTCAGGATTTAGAGGCGCAACGCAAGCAATTGATTAATGATGAGGACCAGGTAGTTGCTGACTTACAAGCCATGCAAGCCCGCATCCAAGATATTCAAGTGGGTGTGGAAGCTTTCTATAATCAGGCGCAAAGAGAGCAAGCTAGTCTCCTCTCTTACGATAATGACCAACTTGTCATGTTTTCTGGTTGGGTAGAGGAGTCAGAACTAGAAGATTTGCGTCAAGCTTTGGCTAGTCACTTTAATAACCAACAATTAGCCCTGGTTTCTGAAGAAATTACGACAGAAGAAATTGAGGCTGATGAAGTCCCAATCAAGTTGCATAATTCAGCGCTAGTAGAACCTTTTGAAATGGTAACAGAGATGTACTCTTTACCAAATTATCGTGAAGTCGATCCCACTAATTGGGTAGCAATTTTCTACATGGTCTTCTTCGCGATGATGATGGGTGACTTAGGTTACGGCATCTTACTTTGGGCTGGCACCTTAATTGCTCTAAAAACTATGGATTTACGCAAGGGCGCTCGTCGCTTTGTCAAGTTTGGCTATATCCTATCGTATCCAACCATGCTAGTTGGTTTAATTTATGGCTCATTTTTCGGCGTGGCGATGCCGGTCGGCTTACTTAATCCTACCGAGGATGCCATGGTCTTGATGGGGATTTCTATTGGTATCGGGATGCTTCACCTAATGGTGGCTTTATGCTTAAACATCTACCTCAATGGTCGCAAAGGTGACTGGGGATCAGCCTTTAACGATGGTATTGGTTGGTTGATGATGATTATAGCTATTATTATGGCTGTGGCTGGCTTTGCCTTTAAGACGGGTATCCTCATTGAGCTTGCTAAGTGGACAGCTATTATCGCGGCTATTGGTATTATTTTGGTACCGATTATCCAGGCGGATAAAAAGGCAATTGGCGGGGTATTGGGTCTTTATAACTTATATGGCGCTTCAAGCTATATTGGTGACTTCGTGTCTTATACACGTTTAATGGCCCTAGGGATTTCTGGTGGATCAATCGCCATGTCCTTTAATATTATTTTTGGTATCCTACCGCCTGTTGCGCGCTTTACTGTTGGTATTTTGTTGATTGTTGCTTTGCAACTATTCAATATGTTCCTGTCTCTCTTGAGTGCTTATGTGCATTCATTGCGTTTAATCTTTGTAGAGTTCTTTGGTAAATTTTATGAGGGTGGCGGTAAACCGTTTAAACCAATCCGTACCCTGCAACAATATATCAAGCTCAAAGACGTTGAAGAACAAATTTAATTAAATAAATGGAGGTATTTATATTATGGAAACATGGTTACAATTTTTTGAACAAAATGGCGGTATGATTTTTGCAATGCTAGGGATTGCTGTTGCAGTTATCTTCTCTGGTATGGGTTCTGCTCGTGGTGTTGGTGAAACTGGTGAGGCAGCAGCTGCTTTAGTTAAAGACCAGCCTGAAAAATTTGCTCAAACATTGGTACTACAACTTTTACCAGGTACCCAAGGTCTATATGGTTTCGTTATCGGTATCATGATCTGGTTAAACTTGAGCCCTGAATTAACACTTTCTCAAGGCTTCCAATATCTGGTAGCAGGTCTACCAATTGGTATTGTTGGTTGGATTTCAGCACGTTACCAAGGTCAAACCGCTACTGCTGGTTTACAAATTCTTGCTAAGCGTCCAGAAAATGTCTCTAACGCGATTGTTTACGCTATCATGGTTGAAACTTACGCAATCTTAGCTTTCGTTATCTCTCTACTATTATATTTAAGCGTTGCTTAAACCAATTGATAGAAAATATGATAGGAGGGGTGTTACGTGTCAAGTATTCAAGCTTTAATCGACCAAGTCTTGGAAAATGTTTCTGCTGAAGAATTAGCGAAACTTCAAGAGGCTCAGGCTGACCAACAGCAAAGTTTAGGTCATGCTAAGAGTCAGATTACCAAGCGTTTAAACCAGCAAAAGGACCAGGTCAAAGAAGCGACCCAGGCAGAATTGCAGCGTAAGGAACAAAGTTACCTTAATGAAATGCGGAATTTACGTTTGGCCGAGCAACAAGAATTGTTGACGAGTGTTTTTAAAGCAGCTGAAGATCGTTTGACCCAGCTGCCAGCGGAAGAATTTGGCCAGCTGTTGCTTTCGGCGCTTAGCCAGCTAGCTAGTGACCAACCGGTAGTTGTTAAGTTGGGCCAAGCTTCTAGCGACCAATTAAGCCAACAAGTTGTTAATGAAATACGCCAGCAATTTCCTGATATCAAGGTAGATAGCGAGCGTTTACCAGGTCAGGGTGGTTTTATTCTCTCCCAAGCGGGTATGGATTATAATTTCACCTTTACGGAAATTCTAAATGATTTAAAATTACCATTATCAGCAACGATTAAGAAACAGGCATTTAAATAGAGAGGAGGCGGTTAATCCATGTCGGATACAGCATATGCTGGTTTAAATACCACGGTTCGTGTGTATGAAACAAAACTGCTAACTCAAGCGGACTATGACACTATGCTAAGAGCTCAGGATTTAGAAAATGTCCTGGCTGTGGTGGCTAAAACGGAATACCAAATTCCAGATGATATTCTGACAAGTAAAGCTTTTGATCAGTTCTTGATGAAGAACTTAAGTCAGGCTTATGCTGATTTATATCAGCAGACACCTGATAAACGAGTCATTGATATTTACGCCCTACGCTACATGTATCATAATCTTAAGGTCTTATTTAAGGAGCACTACACTGAGAAGGACTTCTCTAGTATGTATCTGCCTATCGGTAGCCTGAGCATAGATGAACTACGTCAGGCCGTATCTACAGGGGATAGCCAACTAGGCCTAGACCCTGCCATGCAAGCAGCTATTAGCCAGGTGCGGACCTATGTAGATGAGTACCAAGATTATAATGGCATCTCTGTCATTCTAGACCAGGCCTATCTCCACCATATTTATGAGTTAGCCCAAGAAGTTGGTCATCCTGACTTAGACCGCTATGTGGCCATGACGATAGACACAGAGAATCTCTTAATGATGGCTCGAGGACTCAACCAAGACCAACCACGAAGCTTTATGTATGCTAGTCTAAATGGACAAGGTTCCTTTGAACTAGACGATTTAGTTGATATGTACAATATTGGTGATATTAATCGCATTATCAGTCAATTTGGTCTCCTGAATTATGGTGGCCCATTGAATGACTTAGGCAATCACATTATGGTTGATGATAAGATCAACGTGGTGGGGCTTGAAGAAGTCGTCAACGAAATTCGCGCCGAAGAAATGCGTTTGGCAAGTTTAACAGCTTTTGGCCCTATGCCAGTAATTGCCTATTTATATTTCAAAGAAAACGAAATTGATAATATCCGCTTAATTTTAGTAGGGACAGATAATGGTTTAGACCAAGAAATTATTGAGGAAAGGATGAGACCAATCTATGGCGCATAAAATAGGTGTAGTCGGAGAAAAGGACGTTGTCATCCCATTCCAAATTATTGGTTTCGACACCTTTCCCGTCTCATCAGCTGATCAAGCGCGGCAAACGATTGACCGACTAGCTGAAGAAAATTATGGTGTGATTTATTTAACGGAGTCAATTGCCCAAGAAATTCCCGAAACGGTATCGCGCTATGATGCTAAAGTTATACCAGCTGTTATCCTGATTCCTTCTCATAAGGGATCCTTGGGTATCGGCAAAAAACGGGTTAATGAGAACGTAGAAAAGGCAGTTGGCCAAAATATTTTAGATTAAAAGAGGGAGGAACAGCTTTGAAAGCAGGAAAAATTGTTGAAGTTTCCGGACCACTGATTAAAGCTTCTGGTATGGAAGATGCAGCTGTTCAAGATATTTGCTTGGTAGGGGATTTAAAACTTACCGGTGAAATTATTGAAATGCATGGGGATGTGGCCTCAATCCAGGTTTACGAAGAAACATCAGGATTAAAACCAGGTCAAGTTGTTGAAACAACCGGCCGTCCCTTGTCAGTGGAATTGGGACCTGGTATGTTAACACGCATGTTCGATGGTATC